>JAQVSS010000424.1 GCA_028700415.1 Kiritimatiellia bacterium | reverse complement strand
GGCACGCCCTTGGGCACATGGACGTCGATCCAAAGGGGCTGGTTCTGCCCCGCGAACACGTCGAACGGCACGGCGTACATGTCGTGGCCTGATGTGGTCATCGGCTCGCCCCAGCGCTCGCGCCGCTTGGAGAATGGCTCGATGGGTTTGCCGGTGACCGGATCGATGAACGGCACGAGCGCGTCGGGATACAACCCCGGCGGCAACTCCGCCCGCTGCGTGGGCACGCGGACACGCACGTACTCCTCCCTGTACAGCCTGATGCGGTCGCCGGGGATCTTCGCGCCCCCTTCGCCCGCCAGTTCGGAAAGCGTTACCGAGGTCACCCGCAGGTTTTGCCCCCGTGCGGCCACGACTACCTGAAACGACTCAGCCTCGTTGCGTGCGGCGGCGATCTCCGCCGCAGGGGCTCCGAAGGGCTCCTCGTGTTGGAGGATGCGTTCCATGGCGTGGAGCGCGGTGAGCCCGATAACGGGCATCTCCGCGGCCAGAGCCGGGACGGTCAATAAAGCCGCTGAAACAACCAAAGGCAGTAAACCTCGCATGATCTAACCTTTCTTCTAGCAAACGCTGCCATAGGGAGCGCTTGGATTTATTTTTCGGTATCGAGGCATTTACATCCCAGAATCGCGAATTGTCCCGCGTTCCATAATTTTAGCGTATCATCTTTTATGTTAAACGCAAGGCGTAAAACATTCATTTCGGCGCCGTATTGCTAAACCGGCAGGCCAACCCTCACCGGCACTGATGCATACCCTA
Source organism: Kiritimatiellia bacterium (assembly GCA_028700415.1). Taxonomy (GTDB): domain Bacteria; phylum Verrucomicrobiota; class Kiritimatiellia; order RFP12; family UBA1067; genus JALHET01. The sequence goes on along the minus strand of JAQVSS010000424.1, from coordinate 2,797 downwards.
AAACACTGTATGCGGATTTCCAGATTAAGGTAATTCTCTTACAAGCCTAAACCCGAATTCGGTGCCCGTCGCAGACGGGGCATAATTCCCGTTACGACTTGCGGAACGGCAACTCTCGGCCGAGCTGCACCATCCGCCGCCGCGTAATACACGGCGAGAGCCTGTTAGGGGGCCTGTCGGATCAATGCTGTTCTCCTGTAGCGCACCGAACCAGTCTCTGCACCATTCCCAAAGATTCCCATGTGTGTCATATATCCCCCACTGGTTTGCTTCTTTCTGACCTACCGCCAGCGCGCCAGCGCCGCCACTGTTGCCGACATACCAAGCCAGACGCTTTAAAATGTTTGTATCATTGGCGGATGTTGATGCTCCATCATTAAAATATGATGTTGTTCCCGCTCGGCAGATATACTCCCATTGTGCTTCCGTCGGCAAGTCAAAGTCATACATTCCTGTTTTATCCCGCAGGAGACCGAGAAAACTCGTTGGGTTTACAAATGATGCCGTAGACGGCCAGTTTACCGATGGGGTATCATTAGTCGCTCCGCGAATCGCCTCGTACGACAAATTATATGTTCTGGGAAGTGTTGACGTGCTGGTTGTGCTTCCCACAACTTTTAACCATTGGACGGATGTGACCATAAAGATACTTACATAGAGGTCTTTTGTCAGTGTTACAGGAAGAGAACAAGTTTCCCCCATTCCGTAATTGCCTGAGGTTATTCGGCGAAGAACAAGCTTTTGTGTCGCGTAAACCGCATCGTTTGTCACATCAAACCATACATTTGTGAAGCGCCCGTCAGTGATCAGTCGCGCATCACCGGGATATATGTACTCGATCTGTCCCGCGTCTCCGGCGTTCTTTTCCAAATCAACTATCATATAAAGCGGGATTTCAGATGGTGTAAGGCTAACTTTGAACTGGGTCATGATCTCGCTGTTGGTATAAGCGGTCTTGACGGGGTCGAATACGATGCGGCGCGCGCCTTCCGACACATTGTAGAGGTGGCCGGAAAAGGCGTTGGCGGGTATTTCCAGGTGCTGGGCGCCGTTGAAGGCCTCAATCTGGATGTCATAGGCGGTATCGGGGTCGGCGTTGAGCACGTAGTCGATGTCCACCAGCCTGCTCCATGGCCAGCGTTGGCGTACCGTGACCTGGCTGACCGATGGTTCGACAGCCAAGGTTTTAAGACAAACGATGCCGATCAGGCAACTTAAAAACGTTTTGAGTGTTACTGTTTTCATGTTGATTTCCTTTGCGTGTTGATCTTTGGTTTCGTTAAGTGTGTTCTCAGCGCAGGCTGATAATCGTGCCGCCGGGCAGGTATAACAGCGTGGCTTCCCATCCATCTTCTTCCAGAACTTCAGGGAAGGTGAGTGCCAGATTGAAGGTGCCGTGACCCCATCCGCTGTTTTTCAGTTTCCAGCCGAAGTAGCCCGCGGCGTCGGCGAGCGTGTTGGTCTGGGTGCTGCCGCCGGCCTTGGCGATCGCGATCTGGCCGTCCACGGCGCCGAAAGTCGCCGGATCCCATTCGGCGTCGTACGGAATCACCGAGTTATCCGAGACTTTAGACCATTTGCGGTTGTCTGGACCCGGATCCATGGTGGCGCTTCCGAACGAACCTTTGAGTACCGCCAGACTCGCGGTTTTCGTTTCGATAACCGTTGATGCCCCGTCCCGGAACGAAAGCGTCAAAGAATAGACGTCCTCGGTTTTGGGCACGGCGGCATCGAACGCGCGCCACAGGTAACCGGATGTGTCCGGGCTGAAGTTCGTGCTGAAGGAGCTGTTCATGCCGCTAATGGACAGTTCGGCTGTTGCCGCATCTGCCGGCCATTCCCAGTTGATGGGCACCTCGTTGGTGTAGACCGCCGACCAGTGCCGGTTAAGGTGGGGGGCGAAGAAGATCCGGGCCGGTTCCGAAAAGGCTCCGGCGCCTCCCGCTCCCGTCAGGGTCGCCGCGGCCAGCAAAGCCCCGACTGCGCTTTTGGTTGTCATTTCTGTTTCCTCCTTTGCGGACCAAACACTGTTGGCCCCGTTTGATTTGATGCGCGTCTGCGGGCGCACCCAAGCCTTCCTAGTGAAAGGTATGCGCCGGGCATCGGCGTACATGTTGGCGATCCTTTGGCTCCTGCGCAAATCCTCCTCGGGCAAATAACGTTCCGCCCACAAGTCCGAGATCATGACGGCGTTATTCACGGCTTGATCCGGATCACTTGCGATCACTTCTAGACTGGTTGACGCCAAAAGCTGCGCCGCCTCCGGCCAGTCCGCCGCAATCTTGACCGCGCTTCTGCGGTCGCGACGCGCCCGCGCGCCCTCTCCGGCGCGGCAGATGTCCACCGGATCGCCGCAGGCCTCGACTACCTGTACCTCGCCTTTGAACACGAACACGTCGGAACCGTCCTCCGTGACCGTGACGCAGAAGAGCGCGCCGTTGTCCCACATCTCCAGATCGGGTGTGCGCAGCGTGAAGCCGCCGCTCTCACGGGGGATGTCGGCCAGCATGCGGCCTGACACCAGCCGCGCCTCCTTGGGCGCCGTGACCTCCATTTCGAATGGCCCGCACAGGAGCAGTTCTATGCCCGACTCCAGCCGCGCCTTGATCCGTCCGCGGGACATGCGTAAAGTGCCCGGCAGCCGTTCCGGCAACTCCAGATTGCCCGCGCGCCAGCGCTGGAGGACTTTCACTGGCGACTGGCGACTGGCGACTGGCGGCGCTTTTGCTGAGAACCGCCCGGCGCCGGTCGCCCGTCGCCAGTCGCGAGCCGTCACAAAGGTGCCGGTCACGACCAG
>JAQVSS010000423.1 GCA_028700415.1 Kiritimatiellia bacterium | reverse complement strand
GTGCCGCCGGCGCGCGCGCATGGCCGGCCGGCCTCTGGGTGGCCGACGCGCGGCTCGACAAGGTGACGCAGGTGGTGAATGACGCCAAGCTTGTCCAGGCGATCCCGGCCGGCGGCAACATGAAGCTACGCCTGCCGCTGCATGTGGACCGCGACGGACGCATGACGCTGCTTCAGCGCGTGGTGGCCGCCGGCGCCGCGGCGGAGGACGGCACGGTCGCGTTCGCGCTCTACGCCGGCAACGCGCCCATTCCCGCCGGCGCTAACCAGTCGCTGCGCATCAGCGCCGTCTGCCTCCCCGTCGACCAGCCGGCGATCGCCGGCGAGGGAACATTCGGCGCGGCCGCCGCCTTCGGCTTCGCCGTGGGCGCCGGCTCCGCCGCAAACCCGCTGCGCCATGCGCTCCACCCCAATCACGACGGGCTCAGGGCCGACTTCCAGACCCCGGCGCCCCCGGGCGATGACTTTGAGAACTACGTCTCCAAGGTCAAGCCGGAGCTCTTCTCCGTCTCCAACGCCGTCAGTTTCGTCTGGGACACCCTCCCCGCCGGCGCGGCGGCCTGGAACCCCGAGGAGACGCTGCACGGGACACTCACCTGGGACTTCGCCGGCCTGCGCCGCGAAGGCACACTGCGCGCCCAAGGACGCTTCACCATGCGGCGCGTCAGCGTCATGCCAACACGGGTGGGGTTCTGATGTCCACGGTATACACGCACGTCTTCCTGGACCGATTGAGTGGGTCGGGTAAGGGTGGCCGGGTAAGTGTGGCGGGTAAGTGTAGCCGGGTAAGGGTGGCGGGTAAGGGTGGCCGGGGAAGTGGGTCGGGTAAGGGTAGCCGGGGAAGTGTGGCGGGTAAGGGTGGCCGGGGAAGTGTGGCGGGTAAGTGTAGCCGGGTAAGGGTGGCGGGTAAGGGTGGCCGAGGAAGTGTGGCGGGTAAGTGTAGCCGGGTAAGTGTGGCGGGTAAGGGTGGCCGGGTAAGGAGTTACAGCGATGGCGCAGCCATTTGGGCATGAAAAGTTGACCGTTTATCAGAAGGCAATGCACTTCGCAATGTTGCGTAGTGCCTTGCTTAATGATCTTGCTCGATGCGTTGCGGCTTGCGATCACTTGGAACGTGGAGCGGAAAGCATCGTGATTAATATCGCTCACGCCAGCAACACTTGGTCACCGAAAGAGCGGATTGTATACCTGGGACAAGCGAACGGGTCGGCGCTTGAATGCGCGGCTTGTCTCGATGTGCTCGTTGCCAAGGCCCAGTTGGCGCATGATCAGGTTTGCCCCGGCAAGAGTCTGTTGGCGGAGATTGTCAGCATGCTGATAGCAATGCGCAGGACGGCTGCCGACCGAGTCTGTGAAGATCACGCGTCCTACCGCACAAAAAATGGCAATCTCTTCGATCACGAAGACTTGGATGTCTACCAGGTGACCATCAAGCTCATTGCCTTGCTTGATCCCTTGCTGGCGAAGTGTTCGTGCAGTGCTGACCTGCGTTCGAAGCTCGACAAGTCGACAACATCCATTGTTCTGAATATCGCCGAGGGCAACGGTCGTTTCACCGGAGCGGATCAGTCGAATTTCTATGAAACAGCATATAAGGCAACCATTCAGTCCGCTTCACTTCTCGACCTGGCCGGCGGAAGCCGACCGGATGCGGCCGCAAGCGTTGAAGAGTGCCGCGAGCTGCTGCGCCGCGTCGCCGCTATGCTGACAGCACTTTCAAAGGCGGTGATGCATGAATAGCACTCTTACCCGCCTCTCTTACCCGTCACTCTTACTCGGCTACCCTTACCCGACCCGCTTCCAACGATCCTGCAACACTGCTGCGCAAATTCTTCTCATCACCGGATTCCTTTTAACTAACACGTCAAATCAAACGTCGAACCACAGGTCGCAACTATGAAAAAAACCCTCATCGCCCTCATCGCCACCCTGGCCGTTTGCGCCACCGTTGTCCGGGCGCAGTCCGCCTCCTTCACCTATCAGGGCGTCCTGAAAGACCAAATCGGCCAGCCCCTGCCGGAACGCAACCAGACGGTGACCTTCAAGCTCTATAAGACACCCGCAGGGGACGACTTCCTGTGGGGCCGCACATATGCCGTGCTGCTCGACACCAACGGCCTTTTCAACGCCGAGCTCTCCGACGCATCCGGCACCGAAGTTTCGGGCGGCTCGCAGCCGCTGCTCAAGGACGCCCTCGCCGACGCGGCGAACGGCACCCTCTATGTCGGGCTTACGGTCAGCGGCATGGGCGGCGAGATCCAGCCCCGCCAGAAGATCCTCCCCGTTCCGTATGCGGTCATGGCCGCCGACGTGCGCAACGCCGCCGCGGATTTCGCCGTCGCAGGGCGCGTGACGGCTGCCAACGTCACCGTCTCCGGCGGGCTGGGGGTCTCGGGAACGGCCACACTGCAGACGCTCGCCGTGTCAGGGGCATCGGATCTGACCGGCAAGCTCACGGCGCGCGGCGGCATCGACATGACAGGCGGCGAGGCCAAGATCGCCGGCAACCTCACCGTTAGCGGCCAGGTCGTCGGCAACCTGAATGTCGGCGGCAAGGTCAAGGAGGCCGGCAACGATCTGATCCCGGCGGGTGTCATCGTCATGTGGTCGGGCGCGGCCAACGCCATCCCCGGAGGCTGGGCGCTTTGCGACGGCGGATCCGGCCGCCCCGACCTGCGCGGCCGCTTCATCGTCGGCGCCGGCGGCAGCTACGCCGTCGGCAGTACGGGCGGCGAGGAAAAGCACGCGCTCACCCTTGCGGAAATGCCCGCCCACAGCCACGTGACCTCATTCAAAACCGTTGGCTATACATCCTCCTGGAACGGTGACAAGGAGGCGATGAGTGGCGAAGGGAAAGACAAAAACAACGGCAACATCACCAAGAACACCACCTCCGCCGGCGGCGGCGCGGCCCACGAGAACCGTCCGCCCTACTACGCCCTCTGCTACATCATCAAACTCTAGAACGGGGTTCGCCCATGAACGGAAGCCTTTTCAAACCGCCGCTCCGGAGGCGCCTCCCGCGCCTGCTGGCGCTGGCGGCGCTGGCACTGCCGGTCGGGTGGTCGCTGGCCGAGCCCTCGCTCTGTTCGCTTGGGATCCCCGGCGCCCCCGTGCTCCGCGTCACGGCCATCGCCGCCGAGAACACCTGGCTGGCGGCCAACGGCGCCTATCCCGCGATGGCGCTTGGCGCGGCGCCCACCAACGCCGTCTCGACCCTCGAGGCGGGGATGATCGGCGACAATCTGGTGCGGCTCCATGCCGCCGAGGCGGGCTTCGCCGTGGAGCGCAGCAAGCCCCAGTACTGGCTGGCCGACCGCATCACGCCGCCCGCCAACGTGGACTGGGACGCGACGCACGCCTTGTTTCTCGACGCGAACGCCAACCCGGACCGCTTCTTCTTCGACACCGCGGCGCCCGCCCTCTACGCGGCCGGCGGCGGCGCGGCCAGCTTCACCTGGGTGCTGACGGACGGACAGACGGAAGAGCACGTCTACATCATCGGCGGCGCCGCGCAGGGACGGCCGCGGCGGATTTTCTGGACCGACTGGCCCTATCAGGCGCC
>JAQVSS010000086.1 GCA_028700415.1 Kiritimatiellia bacterium | reverse complement strand
TATCAATTCGTTGTAGCAAATCGTTTCCACAAGATAACGATACTCGTCCTTGACCCGATTCTTTTTCAGATGAAAGAAGCCTAAATCGCTTACATAAACCTTCTCTTCAAAGGCCAAAGCCTTTTTGCCGCGGATATCGTATCTTGGCACTTTATCGCAAATACAAGCCTCTTCGATATACCTAAGGTAGTCGTAAACAGTTGGCGCCGATACAGATTGAATTTTATCTGTCAGTGTAGCTGCAATTGAATTGCCTGATACCGTTGTTGACGAATTGGCGATAACATAATACAAGACTTTTTCTAACATTGTCGGAGACGCAACTTTGTTTCTCATGATGATATCTTTCAAGACGACAGAGTCATATATATTCGATAAGATAATCTCCTTGCTACTCTCATCGGGTTCTTTGCAGACTAAAGGAAATCCTCCCCATTTCATATATTCGTCCAGCAGCAGTTTCTGGCTCTTACTACTTTGCATTTCAGACTGCAGACTGCAATATTCACTGAAAGTAAATGGCATGATCCGAAACGCAAGCGTTCGACCACCCAGATGCGTTGCCAATTCGCCCGATAACAGCTTTGAGTTCGAGCCTGTGATAAAAATACTGACATCGTGTGTGGCTCGAAAAGAATTGACGACAAGTTCAAACTGGTTGACATTCTGGATCTCGTCAAACAGCAGATAATGCTTCGCGTTGTCCACGATTTTCCTTTTGACAAATTCATACAGCAAATCAGCATCACAAAGTTTTCGGTATTGATAGTCTTCAAAATTGATGTAAATGATCCGGTTATCTGGAACGTCGTTCTCGCGTAATTCCTGGATTATTTGTTGTATAATCGTTGATTTTCCACATCGTCTGATGCCAGTCAACACTTTGATCATTTCTGATTGGTAAAACGGCCTGATGCGTTTCAAATATAGTTCTCTCTTGACCATCTCAAATCAATCTCCATTCTTTCATCTACCGATCAAGCATAGCAAAAATGCAACCGAAAGTCAATTTAGTGTTAATCTAATTTAATTCTTAACCAATTATTTAAATTTGCATTAACCGTATTTTATATCATCCGGCTAACAGATCTCGTCGTTAATCCTGTATCATTCAAATTATATGAGACAATAGGAAATGTTGATTGGAGTTGCCGAGATGATGACCAATTTCATTTTTTTGATGACCGAGGACTGTTGACCCATTGATAGAGCCTCAAGCATATTTTGCTGGGCTGCATTAATTAAACATGATTCGACTGCCAACATCATGAAATACAAGCGAAATCTTCGTTTCTTATTTCATTATATATAATATAATGAAATAAGAAGATGGTGTGTGCTAAACTCTGTTCATCCATTCTTGGGTCAAACCTCCTTGTCTTTGGGTGCGCGTGGTAGCTCACTCCTTGTACCAAGGAGGTTTGTTTCTTCAAGCTAAAGCTCTTTTCTTGTCTTCCACCTGCATATCAGGTGGTTTTTTGTTTCGCGCTCGTTGGCGCTCAACAGGCTAAAGCCTACAAAAACAGCTGCCGCCTTCTGGCGACAGCGGATGTTCAGAATATTAACACCATTTTTGAGCGTCTGATGCCAAAGACAGGATACAGCTTTGGAACGCTGTAATGCCATACTTTGGTTTCCTCTTTTTCAAGTTCCGAATATGAAGCAGAAGAATAGAACTTTTCCAGAGCAGTATCTTCGTCAAGGCCGGTTTTCGTGATAATCTCGCTACCAATCCCGTAGATATGGTTTGCAGCACGAGTTCATATTGATTATTCTCCATCATTTTACGGCCCCTAACTGCTGATAGCCTGTTAAGCGGCAACAGGGCAGATATTTTCATTATGGAACAGGATTTGATGATACAGTGCTTCCACCCTTTCTGTGAACATGACCCCATCGGCTGTTAATATATAAATTCTTTCATCGCACAAAAACGATTTCCAACGCTGGCCGCGCCGATTCATCACTGGCTGTCCCGGATCATCACGGTCGCTGTTTTTCATATGTGGGTCTTATCCATCGCTTTTTTCCTGTACAATGGAAGCAGGTGCAGGTCAAGGAATCCTTGACACGACTGGCACATAGGAGACGTTTATGAAACTGGGCTTATTCTCTCTGCCGGCTGAGCTGGCAACCTATCGGGCAGCTGTCGACTTTGCCAAATCCTGTGGCATTGCGGCGATTGAACCTTACTGCGATCGCGAATTCCGTGAGCCTGATGTCGAAGCAGCCAAGCGTCTGGCTGACTATGCAGGCGAACAGGGCATCGCTGTCTGCTGTTTTTCCATGATGACTCATGTGGCAGCTGAAGATAACACAGCAGAGATCGGCCGGTTGAAAAAATACGCGGATGTTGCTGCAGCTATGGGTTCACCGTATCTTCACCATACCTTGCTGCCTGGTTTGAACCACAATTTTCCCCGATTGCCGTTCTCCGCGATCCTGCAGCGGGTTGTCCGGTCTATCCGGGACGTGTATGACTACGCGGAGCAGGCAGGGGTCAAGTGCGTCTATGAGGACCAGGGTTATGTCTTCAATGGCTGCGAGCGTTTCGAACGCCTGCTGGAAGCTGTCAACCGTGACATCGGCGTGGTTGCCGATCTGGGCAATATCTTGTTTGTCGGAGAAAAGCCCGAAACATTTGTCGGCCGTTTCGCACCGTTTATCGACCATGTGCACGTCAAAGATTACCTGTTCAAACACGGTCAGAACGAAATGCCGGGGGCTTGTTGGCTGCAGACACGAGACGGAAATTATCTGCGCGATACGATCATGGGACATGGCAGCATCAACTTTGAACAAGTCTTCCGCATCCTAAGACAAGCAGGTTATCAAGGGTATTATTCACTGGAATACGGCGGCCCGGAGGCCGCCGTCAACGCGATCAAGATGAGCGCTGACAATCTGCGCCGCTTGTATGGTCGGGCTGCTGAACCGCAACGTTAACTGGTATGGACCCGAAAAAAGCATATCGTTTGAAAACAGATCGTCATCTTTGTCATGCTTTGTTGCGTCACGATACCCGTTATTTTCGGCCCAGCAGCTTGCGAAGAAAGGGTTGTTTAATCGATATCGCGCTTTCGGGACATAGTTCCTGGCAACAATAGCAGCGAATGCACCGGTCGTATTGATAGGTTGGAGGCATAAGCTTATTTCCGTCATGCCAGTCGACGGCCTTGGGATCCACAGGACACGCTTGCACACAAACGCCGCAACGGACGCACCGCTCGGCAACAATATAAGGGCGGGATGTCATCAAATTCTTGACCAGCCGCATCCGGTTGTTCTTGCTCGGCCGGTCCTCGGTCTTTCTGTTGACATCAAAATCCCTGGCGATGAAATTTTCAATCGGATCGCCAACCATGTCGATCTCTTTCTTTAAAAAAGTTCCGGCGCCCATTTCCATGCCAGCCAGGTTGGTCAGGACGAGATCAGGCTTTAAGTTCATGAGATTGCATACTGTGGCATCCAAAGCAATCGGATCAGTCGAAAACAAAAGCACATTCATTTTTCTGGGCGTACCGCCGCGGGGTCCATTCCCTTCCATCGCCTCGATGCCGTCCATAACATATAGCCTCGGATGAACAGCAGCATTCAAGTCAACCAGCATTCTGGCAAAATGATAGGCATCCGGAACCTTCACATGAAAAGCACCCTTGGATGCGCCAGGGATGCACCCAAACTGATTTTTGACCGCACCTGTTATGCGCATAAAGCCGTGTGTCTTCATCTTCGGCAAGCTGATCACGCCGTCACTTTCCAGCACCGCGTTCGCGATCGTGAATACCTTGTTTTGCTTTCCGTCATGAAAGTGAACTTCTTGACCTGCCTTGAAATCCGCAAGCGGGATGCCCAATTCATCGGCAATCGCTGCTATCCCTGTCCGTTTTGCCGCAATGTCAGGGCTTTGGATGGCTGGAGAATCACCATAGGATAATCGTGTGCCTGCTCCCTGCAGCAATTCCGCAACCGCTCTGAAAATGGCAGGATGCGTGGTGGTACATTTCTCAGGGAGGTCTGCAGCCAGCCAATTGGGTTTCAACAATATTTTTTCATTCGGCCTGACCACTGCTGAAGGCCCGCCCAGCAAGTCAAATCCCCGCTCAACAGCCTCAAGGACTTGATCATATTCATAACTTCCACAATAGATGATCGCAACTTTTGACATGCTGTCTCCTCTGCCGCAAACTTCATGACTCCGGTGCTCTTTCCGGATGGCGTATTTTTAACACTCAAAGCATAGCCTTTCCCCGCATAAGACGTCAACCTGGCCCGTTCGAGGTCAATCCAAATGGCAGGTTGAACACCATTTCCTGATTCTTGATCGTTTGCTTGATTGTTCAAGGGGGCGATATGCAATTCTGGAGCATGCGTCGTTCGCCAGGCCAATGGATGGTCGGCTAGGTTTGTGTTTTGGATTATGGCTCGTTTGCTGGTTTGGTGGTATGGATAAAGGTGCGAATATGTTGCTGTTCAACATCTGAAGGGATCGCTCAAGCACGTTACCTTTTTCATAGCCCCCGTATACGACTTGGCGGTTTTGCGGATCCGATCGACTGTTTGGATCAAAGTCACGCAAACGCACCTGTTAAAATTCGATCCACTGATTGTATTCCGGCAGGATGAATCGGGTTCCAGCGCATGCCGCTTCGATTCTGGCCCCCATCTCTTTAAGGGCATCTCTGGCCTCATCATAGGATATCTTCAGATCCATATGATGCGGAATCACAAACTTGGCACCGCTTGTGTTTACGAAATCCACGAATCCAGCCGGATCCTGCAGCTGCCTGGTTGCCTGAATCACAGCAAGATCAGGTTTGAGCGCCTTGACGATATTTTTTTGAACCGCCGTGAAATCATTGCCCCAGACCAGAACCTTCATTCCATCCGGGAAGGTGAAAAAGAAATTCCGGTATTCCAGTGTTCCAAGGATCTGCATATCTCCCATGGCCCTGTCCACAAATGGCTTCCTGCGCAGTTTTGATTCCAGCTGGTTCACGGTTTCACCAAAGGCGGTATGTCTTCCGAACAGCGCTTTCACCTTGACCCAGTCAAAATCCAGTTCCAGATTGGCATCCATCGGATATACAGACTGCGGATAAAGATTCCCCCACTCCAGTAAAGGAAGCGCAGAGAGTGAACCGGTAAGAAGCGGCGGCTGACCAAATTTGTCCATCAGCACAGGAATATCCGTGATGTGATCCCAGTGTACATGGCTTAATGTGATCAGATCACATCCCTCGATGTTTTCCCAGGTGCAGGGTGAGTTTTCAGAAAGCGTGATGAACGGATCCGTAACCATGTGCTTCCCGTCTTTCTCCATTTCAAAGCAGGCTACCGTCAGCCATTTGATTCTGAAATGATACATCCCCATTCCCATCCTCCGTATCCAGCCTCTTGCTCGATCTTATCTGGCATTCATTTACCTTACTCGTTGCGTCAACGCTGCAAAGGCCAGGGCAAGTTCACGATTCTATAGCATCAGATAGCCGGACAGATGCAAATATTTTGCCTATTCATCATGTCAAAAAGCCTATCTGAAATGGGACGCTCGAACCATGCTTCTCTGAATACACATTGTTATGCAACGAGCTGACCTTTACCCTCACTCCCAATAAGGAAGCTTGATTCCCGCTCCCGTTTGAGTTGCCTTTTTATAGCATCGAATGGTTACGGCAATATCCAAAATCCCTGCTCCCACTGCATTAAAATAGATGATTTCATCGTCATTTTCTCTTCCCGGTTTTTTACTTGTCAAAATCTGCCCAAGCTGTGCGTGCAGTTGGCTGTCTGAAAACAATCCATCCCGCCACATCAACGCAACCGTGCTGATCATGCGATGCTTTATTGCTTCCCAATAATCCACGACCACCTTATCGGCGCGTTTGACACAATCGTAATCAACCTCGAAGTCGGCCATATTCATGACAAGGCTACCCTTTTTCAACCACGCACCCCTGATAAACGGTGCATCCGCAAGGGTTACGCAATCAATGATATCGCTGCTCTTGACGGCTGCCTCAAGATCATCAACCATGCTTATATCAATGGCAGGATATTTCACATGCATCTTATCTATGAATCGCTGAGCATGCTCAGGCTTGATATCGTAAACATATACTTTTCGAAGTGACGGCCTTGAAATCAAGGCCGCTTCCAATTGCGTCGGCGCTTGTGCTCCTGCACCGCAAATCGTCATGACCGAAGCGTCCATTCGCGATAGCAATGCAACGGCCACACCTCCGGAGGCTCCCGTCCGTATTGTGCTTACTTCTGTACCGTCTGCAATGCAAACAGGAAGCTTTGTATCCGCATCGTTGAGAATAACGACCACGCTTGCTCTTGGCAGGCCCTTTTTATAGTTCATCGGTCCGCTGCCAATCCATTTTATACCTGCCATATTGTATTCACCGCCGATATAACCTGGCATGGCATTGATACGGCCGTAAGCATTCTCATCCTCAGGTGTTTTGCCCCATGGCATCACACACTTGCCTGGTGTTATAACATCGCCCTGCTCCGATAGCATGTATGCTCGCTTGACATCATGGATCGCTTCTTTCATATCATTGACGCCAAGTGACTGCATGGCTTTGTTATTCAGAAACAGTACATCAATATTCATGGATCCTGTTCATCCTTTCACGCATTTCAAAGTTGTGAACACATTATGCGTTAGCGCTGATGGTTTCCGAAGTCTTTACAGGCTGCTCACCGACAATCCACCAAACGACGCAACTGGTCACAGCGGCAAAGAAACACCAGACCGACAGCAGCTGCTCCGTGTAGAAATAGGCCGCAATGATATAGGAAACGGTCACCACCGCTCCCAGCAGCCAGACCCGCCGCTTCGTTGTGAACAAGAAGGGCAGCAGGGTCGCAGCCAGATAGGCCAGATAGGCGATCCTGAGATAGCTCTGCGGTGCGTCGACCCCATAGTTGATATGCAGGTTGCTGATTTGGGCAAAAACCTCATAACGCAGAAGACCTGACAAATATGCCAGGGACGTCAACCCGCCAAGCGCTGTCAATCCGTTTAAAATGGGTCGCCTGCGCCGATCCGTTTCCATAAGCCTGACTGACAAAGGGACAAACGTCGGCCAGATCAACAGCGCGGCGATCAGGAACGCAATCGTGGAGGTTTTGAGCAGGGGATGCTGCTGCCCCGATTCGAGTGCGATCCAGACGAACCCCTCGGCAAGCTGCTGCAAACCAAATACGAGCGGCATGGTTGCAAACAGCCGCTGGGATGGTTCACGGTTCTTTCGGATAGCGAGGATACCGATCGTGGTCAGGACAGAGCCGCCGATGAAACTCGCTTCAGCTGAAAAACACATAAGCAGGACCTCCTCAACCGACATCATCATCTGAATAAACGTCACATGGAATGACCCGCATCCATTGTAACAGAAAGCATTCCGTCTGACTCACCCAATCACGATATTTATGTTATCAGCCTCGCCCCTGGCCGTGAATCGCCTTGACGATCCACTTGGGAACAAATAAGATGCTGCAGGGATTAGGACTGGAACCGGAATCAGGGAATCTAATCAGGCGCCATTCGTGTTGGTAATAGGCATTACGCTTTTGGATCGCGATTTGCTGTATAAAGAAGGTAAAGCACCATTGAAATGAAAGTCGAGGTGGATTGACATGAACCGTCCATCCGCTGTTTGGAAAAAAAGAACCTTGCTCTTTATGACCAGCCAAGCCATTTCCCTGTTTGGCTCATCGCTTGTGTCCTATGCGATTTTGTGGCGGATCACGCTGGATACCCAGTCAGGCTTCATGATGACCATCTACATTCTGTTTGGGTTCCTGCCGACCTTGTTCCTTTCCCCGTTTGCCGGCGTCTGGGCTGACCGTTACGACCGCAAGCGTTTGATCATCCTGGCGGATGGCCTTATCGCCTGCGCGACATTGATCCTGGCTCTTTTTTTCCTGGCAGGTTATAAGGACTTGTGGCTGTTTTTCGTGATCCCCTTCATCCGCGCGTTAGGTCAGGCGGTGCAGACGCCGGCTGTCAACGCCTTGCTGCCGCAAATCGTACCTGAAGACCGCCTCATGAAAACGAACGGCCTGTTTTCCAGCTTGAACTCAGCGATCATGCTCATCTCTCCCATGGTCAGCGGAGCACTGCTCAGCTTAACCTCGCTCGAGCTGATCCTGATGATCGATGTCGTGACGGCGATCGCCGCTATCCTGGTGATGATCACCCTCAACGTCCCCTCTCATGTCCGGTCTGAGGCCAACAAGAAACAGCGGTATTGGCAGGATCTGGTTGCGGGGGTCCAATATATCCGCAGACATGAATACATCGGACGGTTTTTCATCTACATCACGATCTTGTTTTTCATGGTCACCCCGGTCGCCATGCTGACGCCGCTGCAGGTCACACGCAGTTTCGGCGACGATATCTGGCGTCTGACCGCCATCGAAGTCGTCTTTTCCAGCGGGATGCTTGTGGGCGGTTTGCTGATTGCCTCCTGGGGTGGTTTTCGAAACCGCATCAAAACCATGGCATTTTCGACCCTGATGGTTGGTGTCACGACCCTTTTGCTGGGTGTCGTCCCGAATTTCTGGATCTACCTGGGCATCATGGCCATTACCGGGCTGACTTTGCCGTTCTATAATACGCCGGCGACCGTCCTGCTGCAGGAAAAAGTCGAACCCGATTATCTCGGCCGGGTATTCGGCGTGATGGGCATGATCGCCAGCGGCGTCATGCCGACCGCCATGTTCATTTTCGGTCCCTTGGCCGACCGGATCCGTATCGAGTGGCTCCTGGTCGGTTCCGGCATACTGCTGACGCTCCTGGCAGGCGGCCTGGCCACGAACAAAATCCTGGTCAAGGCCGGAGAACCCGCGCCCCATGCCGGTGCGGATCTGCCTGTGCGTCAGCCGATGCGGATCCGAACCGAGTGCCCGGCCGACCAGCCCGATTGCCAACTCTGATGGCATAAGCGGTTGTGTGCGCGCTATCCTACGCATACAAGCGCAAACAGCATGTGATCTGTCCCCCGAAATGACATAGGGATTATTCCAGCTGCGGCTGTCCCCTGCGGTCAGGAGAATATGGGCATCGTCTTCTCATGCTGGGATTTTGTCCGGTGGCTGCCCGCAAAAGACGAATCCCCGCCGGAAGGCGGCAATAAAACACATTTGGCAAAACAAATGATCAGGGCTGCTGCAGGAAGCCGCTCACGTTCCCATCAGCGCCAACGTTGAAAACACGGCAATATCCTGCATAACATGAATGATCCAGCCTGACAGAAAACCTCGTGTTTCATACATGCTGAGCGACATGTAATAGCCCAGCAGACCGCTTAATGCCGCGCCAAGGAATCCACCGGGAATGCCCTGGTAATGGGCAATGCCGAAGAAACATGCCGGCATCAGGGTCACAAACAGTTTGGAAAAAATATCGCGAATTGGACCCATCACGGCACTGCGAAAAACCAATCCCTCGCAAAATGAATTGACAACCGCCAGCAGCAAGATGAGCGGCAGGTTCCGGATGAGCCGGTCAAACCCGGCAGGAACGAAAAATCCTGTTGTCGTAATCATGGAAAGCAGAACAGTCCCGATCATGATCAAGACGCCGGACACAACCGCCAGCCTTCCCCACCGGATCTGGCCGCCGCGAATGCCCAGCCAGACAATCGAACCGGACCGGATGGACAGGATTCCAGGTGAAAGGTAGCAATTCTGCGGGTTTTTCATGACAAGAAGCATCACGGCGGCAACGGGGACAATCCCGATGATCTTGACGAAAACCGATCCGGCTACGTCGGCAAAAAAGCCGATGTCAACATACAGCTGCTGCCACCAAGACGCATGCCGAATCAGGGACGAGACCCAAAAGGCCACGTTAATCGTCAGCAGTACGGCTGACAATTTCCAAAGCGGGCGCAACCCCCTGATCATCAGGAAAAGGAGGGCACCAGCTGCCAAAATGGCAAGTTTTGCCGCTGTCACATAGGGTGAGGCGAAAAGCAGGTCTGGCAGGATGGACGCAATCAACACCATCAGAACGGTCAAGCCAATCTTGATTTTCATAGGTCATTCCTCATCGCATCGTTAAATCGCCATATATCCCACAAACCTCATTATATCCTGATCATGCCTCGTGTGACAGCGATTATTCGATAACACAAGCAGGAACGTTACCGTTCGAGGCCGACATCCGGACCCGGCACAACCCACCCAACAGACAGGGGTGACAGTCCTGGCCCATTCATGGTAAATTTGTAGCGTCAGCCGCACGTGCACGTCATGGGCTAGCGCGCCGGTATGCACTCGATAACAAAGGATGCTCACGTATGTTGCTTTACATCATCCGTCACGGCGACCCCGACTATGCCACCGATAGCCTGACCGAACGAGGCAAGCGCCAGGCCGAAGCGGTCGGCAGACGGATGGCTGACGCCAAGATCAACAAGATATTCTCCTCGCCGATGGGCAGAGCCAAACAGACTGCCGAACCTGCCTGCAGACTGCTGGGGCTGGACGTAACGGTCGAAGAGTGGACGCGAGAAATTGAAAAAGAAGTCAAGACACCTTATCCAGACGGTATCCGAAAATCCATAACGCTGCTCCCGAACACGGTGTTTCGCGAAAATGGCAATATCGCCCTTTCGTACAACCGGGCCTTTGAATGTACGGCGATCAACCAGTCGGAGATGGCGTCCGCGGTCGCTTATATTGAGAATAACGGCGATCGATTTTTGGAGAGGCTGGGCTACCGGGCGGAAAACGGCGTCTACCGCATCCTGCAACCGAACGATGAAAAGGTCGCCCTGTTTTGCCATTCTGCCTTTACCAAGGCCTGGCTGTCTGTGCTGCTGCATATCCCCCTGCATATAACCTGGGCATCCTTCGCCTATACGCACACGGGTGTTACCGTACTCGAATTTAAAAACAACGAAAACGGGTTCACCGCACCCAAGTGTCTCTGCTTTTCGGACATGTCCCATCTTTATGCTCAGAACCTGGATATGCTCCATGACAACAAAACGGAACTTTGAGGTCGATATGGATTGCATGGAAACAACCGGCGGATGGATCAAGCACGGGGAACCGGTTCTCGGCGGACCGGCGACAGGCACCTGCTTCGACGTGTTCGCGCTGGCGGAAGATAGCGCAACCCGCCTCTATTTCTCCTGGCGCGACAAAAAGTCGCTCGCGGTTGTGACCGGCAGCGACGGTATTCACTGGTCCCAGCCGCGCATCATCCTGGAGCCTCGAATGGAGATGGGCTGGGAGGACAACCTTAACCGCAACGCCGTCGTGCGGCGCCAGGACGGATACCACATGTGGTACTGCGGGCAGGCGCGAGGGTTCACGCGCATCGGGTATGCCACCAGTCCTGACGGATACGCCTGGAAGCGCTGCTGTGATCAACCGGTCATGGTGCCGGAGTTCCCCTGGGAAGGCCGTTCGGTGATGTGCCCGCATGTGAATTGGGATCAGGAAGAGCAGCAATTCAAAATGTGGTATTCCGCGGGGGAAACCTATGAGCCGGACGCGATCGGCTACGCCACGAGTCCGGATGGCATCCATTGGCAAAAGAGCCTGGTCAATCCGATCTTCACGCCGGATCCCGCGCATGGATGGGAACAGCATAAGGTGACCGCCTGCCAGGTTATCAAGCGGCAAAACGAGTATGTCATGTTCTACATCGGCTTCGAAGACACCCATACGGCGCGGATCGGCATCGCCCGCTCTCCGGACGGCATCACGCGCTGGGAACGGCATCCGGACAATCCGATCATCTCACCAACACCGGGCGGCTGGGACAGCGACGCGTGCTATAAACCCTTCGCCGTCTGGAACGATCGCAAGCAGAAATGGTATCTCTGGTATAATGGCCGCAGCGGCAGGCCGGAATACGTCGGGCTGGCAACGCACAGCGGGTTTGACCTCGGTTTCAGGCAAACCTGCAGGATATGCCCAGAACAAAGGAACAATAGCCTCTCTTAACCGTCAAATGAATGACGGCACCGTGATGGAGGCAACCCCATGAAGCGTCTTGTATCCTTGCTCCTGACCATGGTTATGCTATTTGGCCTTTTATTCAGCCAGACCGCATGTGCCGCATCCCCTCCGGATGCAATTTCGGCGCTGGACCGGATCGAACCGCATGCTCCGGAAGCGATCGGCTTTTCTGACGACCAGGCCACACGGGCGAATCGCGAGGCCAATCCAATCAGCGCAGCCGCAGAAAAAGCCCTCAGCCAGTTTGCCTACAAGACCGCGTCATCAATCCTGAATACACCCGCAGCCAATGCCTGCTACGCACCGGTCAGTCTCTATTTCGCACTTGCCCTAGCCGGTTCAGGCGCGAACGGCAAGACCCAGAACGAATTGCTGGGTCTGCTCGGCTTTGCCAGCGCCGCGAAACTGGCGGAGCAGAGCGGCAACGTGTACCGGCAGCTCTATACTGATAATGAAATCACGAAACTGAAGATCGCCAACTCGCTCTGGCTTGACGAAGAATACGACGGCCAGCCGGTTCGCTTCAAGGAGCCGTTTGTCCGAAACGCCGTGGACACTTATTATAGCGCGCTGTATAAGGTGGACTTTGCCAAGGAAAGCGCCGGCCAGGCGATGGCCCAATGGATTGCCGATGCGACCAACCAAACCTTGAACCCCATCTTCGAGCCCGATCCCGACATGATCATGAGCATTATCAACACGGTTTACTTCCGCGATGAGTGGATCACATCGTTTGACGCCAGCCTGACCCAGCCCGATACGTTCCGCCTGGCCGACGGCAAGACCGTGACATGCGCGTTCATGAACCGGCAAAAAAGCCTGGGGACATTCAGTAACGGCGACGGATTCACCCGGTCGGCATTGCTTTTGAAATCAAACGCCAGCATGATCTTTGTCCTGCCGGATGCAGACACAGACCTGGCAGATCTTCTGTCCCGCCCCGCCAGGCTGAAGGATGCGTTTGAAGGCGGACAGGAAACATACGGCCAGATCACCTGGAAAATCCCGAAATTCATCTGTGACAGCCAGTTTGAACTGGTCGACACCCTGAAAGCACTGGGCGTGCGCGCCGCCTTCGAAAAGACGGCTGACTTCAGCGGGATCACCGACCACCTGGCATATATATCATCGATCGTTCAGAACACGCACATGGCGATCGATGAAAACGGTGTCGAGGCTTCTGCCTTTAGCAAAAGCGACTACTACGGGGCACCCATACCGAATGGCCAGGCAGATATGATCCTCGACCGGCCCTTCCTTTACGGTATCCGCAGCGCCACCGGCCAGTTGCTCTTTATCGGCGTGTGCGGCAATCCTGGCTGACATAAGAGACCCAGGATCAAAAGCAGATCATCGGGCAACGGCAAGATCAGCTCTTGACAACACTCGCCTGACTTGTGCTTAAATGTAACAGGGCACATGTCTGCTCTTCCCGTTTTGCCGGCGAAAAATTGCATACCTGATTTCATAGATGGCTGGGATGACGATGCCGCGGCGACGTAAAGGAGAAATGAAATGACAGGATCTACCGAAGATAAACGCAAGGCTCATTACGTTATCACGCAAAGGGCCGTCCCCATGGATGAATCCTGGGATGTCATCGTTGTCGGCGGAGGCCCGGCTGGCTGTGCTGCCGCTGCGGCAGCCGCGCGTGAAGGCGCGAAAACCTTGCTGATCGAGGCGACCGGCATGCTGGGCGGCATGGGAACTGCGGGTCTCGTGCCCTGGTTTTGCGGTTACCATGACGGCGAGAAAATTATCGCCCGCGGCATCGCGGAGCATGTTCGGCTTGCCTTGTACGCTAACATGCCGTTTGTCCGTGAATCCAGGATTGACGTGCCAAAGAATGCCCCCGACAGTCCCGCCATCGATCCGGAACTGCTCAAGCGCATCTACGACGACCTGGTGCTAAGCGCAGGCGCCAGGATTCTTTTCCATACCCAGCTCGCGTCGGTCGAGATGGCCGGCGACGCGATGGTTGACGCGATTCTGGCGGCCAACAAACATGGACTGGTCGCATTCAAGGCAAACGTGTATATTGACGCAACCGGCGACGGCGACCTTGCCGCCTGGGCAGGCGCAACCGTTGAAAAAGGTGATGCGAACGGCGCGATGCAGCCCGGCACACACTGTTTCATGCTTACGAACATCGATGAACAGCGCCTGGCCCAGGGGCCCAGCGTGCATTGCTACGATCCCGACAGCCCGATCTGGAAATGTGTCAAAGACGACAAGTATCCGGATATCATCGACCTGCATTCCTGCCTTCGCAAAATCGGGCCGCGCACCTTCGGATTCAATACAGGACATGTCTTCGATATCGACAATACGGATCC
>JAQVSS010000422.1 GCA_028700415.1 Kiritimatiellia bacterium | reverse complement strand
CGCAGGAGTCTGTGAAAAAGGTTAATGACATATACAAAACTTTCAAACTGATATGCCCGAACTCAATTCCAAGAAAAGTGGCGGATATGTTCGCAGTGTAATTAGAATATTTACCCGGGAACTATAGATAATTAAACCGTTCCTACCGGTGGGCTGCGACATCCACCGGCAGGACAGCCCATAAAGAGTAGTGTGTTGGTTCGAGGAAGTCAAAGCAGTGACTCCCATAAGCGGCAGGGTGGCTCTAAGACACCGATGATGTGGCTCTAAAACTCCGTGCAGACGGCTCTCTTTAGCCGGTATATTCACTGTCCGCACCAGGGCGGAATCCGGATTCCGCTGGCCACAGATCTCCGCATCTTCACCGCGGTTGATCGCAGCAGCTACAAATTCGATCTCGAATATGATTTTCGGACATCGGTCGAACGCGTGAACGGTCGCCTGGATGTCAGTTTTGGCTTCGAGCAACACACCATCCGCGGAAAAAGAAAAATGACTATGCAGTGTTGCTTGGCCTTGACCGTGATGTTGACCATGGCCATTGGGCGTATCGAGCAGAAGCAACCCCAGCTGATGCGAAGTCTGGTCACACGCGCCTGACGAAGTCCCCCTTGTGCGTGTATTTCGTATAATAAAAGAGGATAGAAACGGCGTCGCAAATCCCTAAAAACGGCTTACAAAAATCCCTAAAAAAGGAGGCCACTTGAGGCAACCCACATAATCATATACCCTATCGGTAGCACAACCAAACCAGATAGGGAGGAAAAAGGAGATGCTCAAAATGGCCCAAATTGATTCTATCAATGAAATGCAGGCAAAGCGAATGCGTCAGACAGAGATATGTGAGAGGTTGAATCTGGATGCCAAGACAGTACGAAAATACATGGCGCAGGAAGATTTTTCACCCGTAGCACCACGCCATCGATGTGGGCCATCCAAACTGGATGCATACAAACCCGCAATCGAAGCGATGTTGGATCACGATGCCAAGCATTGGAGAAAGCAGCAACACACGGCAAAAAGGATATGTGAACGGTTACAAAAAGAATATGGTGCAGACGTAGAATACTCACTGGTTCAGCGCTATGTCAAACGCCGCCGGTTGGAGCGGCAGGAATCGACTAGCGGTTACAATGAATTGGTTTGGGACAAGGGAGAGGCCCAAGTCGATTTTGGTGAAGCAGATTTTGAGACCAATGAAGGAACACAGCGAAAATACTACCTTGTTTTAAGCCTGCCATACAGCAATGCCGGGTTCAAACAAGTATTCGGCGGGGAAACAGCGGAATGTGTAGCAGAAGGTTTGCAAGCGATCTTCGGTCATCTGGGAGGATGTCCACGACGGTTGGTTTTTGACAATGCCACCGGCGTAGGCCGAAAGATGGAAAAGAGCATTCGTATCACCGATGTTTTCAAACGTTTCAAAGCACATTTCGGATTCGAATTGACATTTTGCAACGCAGATGCGGGGCATGAAAAAGGTAATGTCGAAAACAAAGTTGGCTATGAGCGCCGTAATGACTTCGTTCCAGTCCCATATCTCGAGGATTTACAAGATTTTAATCGAAAGCTCTTGAAAGAGGCAGATCAGGACTTTAACCGTATCCACTATAAGAAAGAACGCCTCATTTGCGAACTACTCGAAGAAGAAAAGCCGTCGTTATTGGCAATGCCGCGCCAACGTTTTGCCGCCTGTCGCTATGTTCAGCTAAAAACCGATGGATACGGCAAATTCTGTCTCGACAGCAAACATTATTACACGGTCGCTCCGGAGTACGCCTTTCAGGACATCATCGTGCGTGTCGGTGCTTACACGGTGGCGCCACTGAACCGGGAAGGCGCCCCCATCACTGAATACACCCGTAAATTCGGTGCTGCCCGCAGTGATGATACCGATTATCGCACAACGATTGCACGCCTGGTCAAGACGCCTGGAGCTTGGCGTAACAGCGGTTTGCGCAATCAGCTTTGTAGTCCCCTTAAGACGAGTATGGATCAACTCGACAGGGCCGGCTTACGTGAGGTTTTGCGCACGATGTCGGTATTGTGGGAAGAATACGGCTACGATACGGCCATTGCAGCGCTCGAAGAAGCAGCCAGCGCGGGGCGCCTTGATCGAGCCAACACGACGGTTTTGGCTATGCGGATTGCAACACTGGGGCTTGATGTGGAACTGCCAGACGGGCCAGATCTTAAGCATTACGACCAGCTGCTGCTGCATTCAATCGCGGAGGGCCATACATATGGAAACCAATAACCCTCGCGAGTTGCTGCGCGATGAGATCGGCCATTATTGCAGGCGTTTGAATTTGTCGCAGAATCCAGTCCAGCTATGCGCCACGGAAGGCACCCTGAAAAAAGAAGAATTCCTTCACCGGATTCTTCAGGAGGAAATAGCAGGCCGCGAGCGCAATCGAAAAGCTCGTC
Source organism: Kiritimatiellia bacterium (assembly GCA_028700415.1). Classification (GTDB taxonomy): domain Bacteria; phylum Verrucomicrobiota; class Kiritimatiellia; order RFP12; family UBA1067; genus JALHET01. Next base: position 1,141 of record JAQVSS010000422.1, on the reverse strand, counting down.
TCCTGGCCAGGGCTGGATTTCCTGTCTATAAAACGCTGGACGGTTTCGAGCAGCGTCCGGTACGTTTCCCATCGATAGATGTCAAACAAGATATTTTAAGCGGTACATTCATTGCAGCAAAACAGAATTTAGTTTTCTTCGGCCCTGTAGGCACCGGGAAAACACATCTGGCAATCGCCTTGGGCGTCATGGCCTGTGAAAATAGTCTTTCCGTTCGGTTCCATACCGTCACGGAACTCATTCTGCGTTTATCGGAGGCACATAAGGCAGGACGGCTGGAACGCTTGCTGAAGGATTTGCAGCAGGCGGACCTGATTATTCTAGACGAATGGGGCTATATTCCTGTGGATCGGGACGGTTCACAACTGCTCTTCCGCGTCATTGCCGACGCCTATGAAACCAGCAGCCTGATTATTACGACCAATATTGAGTTTTCTCGCTGGGGTTCCGTTTTCACCGATGACCAAATGGCAGCCGCCATGATCGACCGGCTTGCCCACCACGGGCATCTGATCCTCTTTGACGGGCCCAGTTACCGCATGGAGCACGCTTTGATGCGCCAGGGTCCCCGTAAGGGGGCCATTCCGGCAGCACTTACAACCTAATCGGGAGGTTCATATGATTGCAACCAAAAAATACCTGGATGAATTGCGTCAAACAGCCCGCATGAATATTGATGCCAATCTTGAGACGTATATCTTGGCTGAGTTTGGCGAGGAACCATTTCCACATACCTGGTCTAACCAGGACCTCTTTGAGCAAATAAGAAAACTTGTTATTGCCTACGAGTCCGGTAAACTGCAGCTCGATAAAATAACCCCCATTGAACAACTGGCTCGAAAATACGAGGCTCTGAAGGCTCAATACATCGATTTGATATATGAGCTGGTTGGCTTGGTGGAGACCTTAAAGCGACATGGCATTCATGCGCCGGATACTGCTTGCAACAAATATTTGCCTTTCGATTGACATGAAATTTGTGGCCTCCAGGGAGATATTTTCCCTGTAACAAGCATAGGGAAAATATCTCGCCGTTTTCAGGGATTTTTGCTTGACAAAACACAAGCAGGCTCATACTATTGATAGTAGCTGATATAGACCAGCTAATTATTGTCAAGGGGGTTTTTGAAAAAATTTGAAA
>JAQVSS010000421.1 GCA_028700415.1 Kiritimatiellia bacterium | reverse complement strand
CTGCAGCCCCAGGACTACCTGGGTCTTCTGGTCATCGGCAACGGTCAGGTTGCACCCGTCCGCAATCTGCCAGCTGCGCGTCGCGGTTGTGGCAGGACTCATAACCAGACGGACTGAAGCCAGGTCCGCCAATCCGGGATGGAGGATCCGGATTTTGGCCCGGCTGGTGTTGCCGGCATCGTCGCTGAACATCAGTTCCAGGTCGTGACTGGCCTGACCAGCATCCAGCTGGACTGGCAGTTGGAAAACACCATCCGCCGAAACGGTTCCGCCGGCCGCCCCAATGGTCTTGTCCGCGATAACCGGCTCGTTGTCCACCATGAGGGTCAGGCGGCTGTCCGGATCGCAGACCCCGGTCAGGGCCAGCCTGCCGTCCGGCGCGAAGAAGCTGCCGTTGACCGGAGAGGACAGCAGCAGGACCGGCGGTGTCGTATCCACCGAGAAGACCTGGTCGAGGAGAAAACTGTCCCCATCCGTGTCGGTTCCGCTGAGGCGCAAGGTGTGGTCGCCGTCAGCAAGGCCGCTTAATGCGATGGTCAGGCTGTCTGTCGTCTGGAAGCTGCCTGTGGCGGCGTTGCCGTCGAGATACCAAGATCCGCTGACAGGCGTGTCCGCACGGAGCAGGTAACGGATGTTTTTACTCCGGAACGTGTCGTAGAGCACGGGCATTTGGCTCGGCAGGCCCTGGCTGTCGGTGCTCCAGACGGTCCGGACCAGGTGGCTGCAGGCTGTCAGGCAGGAGAGGGTCACCTCGGGCGGTGTCGCATCGCGCAGAGCAAGGGCGTTCGAGAACGTTTCAGGCCCGGCCACCGTATAGGCGATCGTCTGACCGTCCGGCAGATAGACATCGTTGTAGGGCACGACGCCGACCTGGTAAGTCTGGCCGGGTTCGAGGCCGAACCAGGAGGGAACGAGCCGGCCGTCCGCCGTCTGCTCCAACCGCTGGCAGTTGCCGCCCACCGACAGGTCAGGCACCTGCAGCTTTCCGTCTGGATCGGGCTCTTTATCCCGGGTCAGCTGGCTGATGTCCGTCGGAGTCCGGCTGCCTGTTATCGGGTCGCAGGTGTAGACGTTAAGCAGATAACCGTCACAGGCGGTGCCGCTGCGACTGTCCGTCCGGTTGTCGTTGCCGGTGTCGTCGATATCGACCGCAAAGGTCAGGTCGCCGCTGTTGCGGATCGTCACCGCGGACAATCCGGCTGGCTCGTCCGGATTGGCAACCCGAACCCGCTCCGCGGACAGGACCCGGCCGCTGGACAGGCCCTCCGAGCTGTAGACCGCCTTGACCACGTAGTTGCCGGCCGCCAGGTCGCTGGGCAGCGGATAGGACTGTCGAAGCGGCGAAGATGCCCGGTACAAGATCCAGGACGGGACCGTTCCCAGGAACGTGCCGACGGCCGCGGGATCTGCAGCCAACGCCTGCTCTTCGACCAGGTAGAAGCTGATGCTGCTCATGTCGGTAAAGCGGCCGCTGACCGACAAGCTGAGGCTATCCCCGGCTGTCGCGGTCAGCGCGCTCTCCACACGGACACTCTCGACAGACGGCAGGGCTGCGACATCGTACAAGACGAGATCGGCGGCGACCGGTGTCGCAATCGACCAGGTCCGGTTGAAGCTGGCCGCGTCGGTCAGCGTAAAGGCCAGCGTCCCCGTTCCCGCGTCGGCGTCATAGGTCAGGTTGGCGTTGGCCGTGTCGGCATTGCCGGCACCGCCGTTCGCGGACGCGTCGAAAAGATCGAGCCGGAAGGTCGTGACCGGGCTGGTCGCCTCGTCGCGGATCCGGATCTGGTTGGCCAGAATCTCGGCTTCGGCACGCGAACCAGCTGCGAAGCGCAGCGTGACGATCGAGGACTCGCCGTTCCATGCGCCCAGCCGGACCGTGTGATTCAGCTTGTCGATCGTCGACTGGACCGTTGCCGTGGTCGAACCCAGCAGCGTTACGCCGCCCGGGTCAGGAGATCGGCTGTCCAGTTTTGAAACGACTTGGGTCGGTGCGGATACATGGACGTTGCTGCCGACGCGCATATACAAGGTTTCGCCGCTTGCGGCATCCCTGTAAAGGGGGATGTCCTCAGCGATGCCCGTTTTCCCGGTTTCGTCGATCAGGGCAAGCAGTTCCGGGAAGGTCGGGCTCGCAACCCCGTCACCGCTGCCAAAATCGATGTCGCCGCCCCAATAGTAAGTGATGCCCAGCTTGATGCCGATGACGCTGAGCACGCCCCAGATACGCTGGTTGTTGACCCCCAGTTCCACGCCCCCGATCGTCATGCCTCCCACGACCGGCACGGCTTCCGGAATACCGATCAAGGCCCGGATGAAGAACTCCACGAAATTCTGGTAGGTGGCGTCGTTGACCACGACCAGGTATCCCGAGCCCTTGATGATGCCCAGCAGATCGGCGGAAACCGCCGCGATGAAATTGAACTTCGGATACCATTCGAAGCCCAGCACCGCCTTGTTCAGGATTTTCAGGTCGGTTGCCTTGAGCGTGACATTGGATGCGGTCAGGCTAAGGCCGCGCAGGCTCAGGCTGAGGTCGGTCCGGGCTGACAGCACCTTGAGAATATCGAAGGATGCGCTGAGCAAAAGTTTCAGCGGCGGCACGCCGGACGAGACGAATATCGTCTTGTACAAGTCGGAGAAACCACCGCCGCCGCCGGTGATCCAGAGCACACCGAACCCGTCGACGTTGATGCCGGGTTCAAAACCGGACACGAAGAAATAGAGTTTGTCCGGGATCGGAAATCCGTTGTAGCCGACCAGGCCAATATCGAACTCCATCTCGATCGTCGTGAATTTCATCGAACCGCTGACCCCGAGCGACCAGCCGTTAACGGTCGCGATCGAGAGCTTGCCTTTCATGGTCGGCATCGCTTCGACATACGGGGGCAGGGCAACCTCCACCTCACAATTGAACCCGAGGTAACCCTCGCCGCAGCCGTAGAGGATGTCGTGGACCATAACCTTGCCGGTTTTCTCATCCGTGACTTTGGACTCTTCCGCCGGTTCGTCGCCCAACAGCTTGCCGTTGAAGTCCAGGCCGTTCCAGCGGTTGCGCATCAACGTGCCGTTCTGGTCCTCGGTGTTCATCCAGGCGACCATCGAATCCCAGTTTTTCTCCTCGGTCGTCTTGGATCGCTGCGGAATCAGAAAGCTCAGGTCTAAAGCCGCTGAAAAGGACAGGACATGTCCGGCGACCGGGTACCGGGCATCCAGGTCGGATACTTTGCTCGGCCAGCTGCCGGTTTCCTCATCGTCGCTGTACATCACGCCCAGGGCGCCGTAGGAAAGGTTAAAGATCATGCCGCCGATCGTCTGGGCCACGCCCAGGCCGCTGGGCCAGATCAGGGTGATCGTTTTGCCTCCAAAGCCGCCCAGCCGCTCACCTGAGTTGTTGTAGGGAATCAGGCCGTACTCGTCGCCGTTCTTGATCGCCGTAAACGCTGCGTAACCGGACCAGATCAGGGAACGCTCCTGGGAGGTGTAGAGGCTGCCGTCGAAATCAACGCAGATCGACTGGTCGATGCCGACATCGTCGTAATAGACACTCACCGTACCGTCTTCGAAATC
>JAQVSS010000420.1 GCA_028700415.1 Kiritimatiellia bacterium | reverse complement strand
GGTTGCCGCAATGACGGCGGCGAGCGTGGCGCAGGCGGAGAACTACGTGTGGATAGGCGGCGGGGCTGACGCCAAGTGGACGACAGCCGCCAACTGGTATGTGCAGACGCCCTGGCAGCCGGCGACCGAGTGCCCGCAGGCCGGCGATGTGATTCTGGTCGGGAAAGATTTTCCGATGCCGCTCGACCTTTCGGATGCCGAGAGCGTTGGCGTGCTGAATTCCGTCACGTCCGTGCAGCTGGCGGAATCCGGCAGCATATTCAACGTCTCCGTCCCCTCTGGCGCCGACGTCACCATCAACGCCCCGATCCGCGGCGGCGCCGGTACCGCCGGCAACTACGCCTGCGGGCAGACTTACTTCACCGGTTCGGGCACCGTCCGGCTCGCCGCGACCAACATGCAAGACTACTGCATCAACGTATTGTCGGCGGACGGCACGGACGTTTGGCTGCCCCAGGCCGGCGACCTCCTGCTCAGCGCGTACCAGCTCGGTTCCGTCACCGTCACCAACGGGGCGACGCTGCATCTGCCGACGCGGCATGACGGCAGTCTGAACATGGGCGCCAACTACGTGATGGTGCAACGGCTGTACGGCGACGGCGGCATTGCCGCGGTGGAGAACACAGAGCTGCGCTTCGGCGGTTCCGGCGGCGTGTTCGCTGGGACGATCGCCGCGAACATCAGAATATTCTCGGGCGGAGTCGAGTATCTGACCGGCACGAACTCGCCGATGAGCTGGAACTCCACCAGAGTCTTCGGCGCCTATACGAAATGGTCGACCGGCTTGGGCGTTCTCGGAGTGACGAAGTTTGGCATGACCGGCGAGAACTCCTCGATCGGCAAGATCGGAGATTTCCAGACCAACGTTCGCGGCGGGACCTACCTCTATCTCGGCGCGGGGGAGGAGACGGACAAGTACCTGAGCGTCTTTGCCAACAGCGACGGCTATGCGACGATCGACGGCGGCGCCTATGGCGGGCTGACGTTTACCGGCACCGGCGGGTTCAACGTGGCGCTCAGCACGGCGTCGCACAACGGCGTCGTCGGCCTCAACGGCTCCAACACAACCGCCTGCGTCTTCCGCGGCAAGTGCAGGGAGGCTGCCTCGTACCTCGCGACGGTTGTTAAGAAAGGCACGGGGACCTGGCGCTTCGCCAATCCGGATCCGGTCGGCTACTTGGTGGACATGACCAACCGCACGTTCCGCGGCTCGATCAGTGTCGACGAGGGCGTGTTGCAGTTCGATACAATCTCTCCGCCCGGCGAGCACTGCTCGGTCGGCCTCGCGACCGTGCTCAAAGAGCCGAAACTCGGCGCGTGGGCGTCCCTGCCCGACGTCGACTGGGCATTCTCTCTCGGCGGCACCAACGCGGCGCTCAACGCGCTGGCGGAAGGCACGCTCGAGTACACCGGCGCCATGGCCGGACTCTGCGACCGGCGCAAGGTCCGGCTGGAGGCGGACGGACGCTTCAGGGCCAACGGCGCAAAGAAGATCCGTTACCGCATGGCCGTGCCGACCTCGCCGCGGGCGAAAAAGCTGACGCTCGACGGCTCCTCGGCCGCCTCCAACGAAGTCCATGACGTGACCGACAGCGCGGACTATCCCGTGTCGGTCGTTAAGGAGGGAACCGGAACTTGGATACTCGGCGGCGACCAGTCGTTCCACGGCGACCTCGCGGTGAAGGGCGGCAAGCTCATCGTCCGCAAGTGCGACCCCGGCTCCAACTACACCTGGTTCCGGTTCACCGTCAAGGACCTGTTCGATCCGGTCACGCTCAGCACCAAGGGCAACATCAGCATCCGGTATTTCGGGCTCTTCGACGCCGACGGCTGGAGCCAGACGCTCGACACCCGCGGGTCGGAGGACTCGTTCGCCGCGTCTGTGGAGCCGGGCGAGGCCGGCTACGACACTACGCGAGACCACCGCAAGGGCGTTTATTCGGTCGTGCCGAACGACGACAATATCACCAATCTTTTCGGCAAGAGTTTCGTCTACGACGTGGGTTTCTACAACGCCAACCGCTCGGATATATCCTATCCGAAACTTGCGGAGACGAACACCTGGGTGTCGTACGTGGTGCGGCTCACGAACGGCGCGCCGGCGATCGCCACCTACGACTGGGCGAACACTTACGGCTGGAACACCGGAAACAAGGGGGGGTTCCACTGGACGCCTTGCGCGTGGGCGCTCGAAGGCAGCGTCGACGGCATCCACTGGGAGAACGTCAAGCCAGACGGCGGCGATTACTCCATAACCACGAACAACTGTCCGGCGGTCGCCAATGACGCCTATTTCATCCATTCGGGTGCGTTATACAACCAATACACAGTCAGCCTGAGCCCCAGTAGTCCGGTTCGCCATTCCGGCGGTTATGCGATCCGCGGCACTTCCCAGGCCGGCTACTCAGTCTTTTCCAACGTGCGCTCAGTAAATGTCGTGAACGGCGCGACCCTTGAGGCGGACGGTTCCCTGTCACTCTCGAACCTGATGGTTGATGGCAACGACTCTGCGGGAATGATCAAGGGCTTTTCGTTCGCGCATGATTGCACGGTCAATGTGACCAATGCCGGTCCCGGGCTTTCGGTAGAACTTCCGCTGGCGCTCGTCGGCGTGCCCGGGGGGGCGGTCAACACGGCAGGGTGGCAGGTCAAGGTCAACGGAGTGACAATGCCGTCGTATGCGATCCGGGTGGAGGGCAACGGACGGCTTATCCTTTGCCGTCCCGGCACCATGCTGACCGTCCGGTGATTTAGCCTAGGAAAGAAACCGGTGTGCTGTAAATGAACAGTCGCAGTTAGGTAAAGCTATGAAATGGACAGTTCTTATCGTTGGCGCGCTGACGGTCACGACATCTATCGCTGCGAGGGAGGTTGTGATCAACGCCGCGGACAATTTCAAGGGCGTGACCGGGGTCACGAACGCGAAGTGCGAGCGCACGCAGGATGCGCTCGTCTTCACCGATATCCTCTACGACATGCAGATACAATGCAGGACGGCGGCATTCCGTCCGCACGACGTCGAAGCTTTGGAATTCCGTTACCGCGCGACCGGCGAGGTGCAGCGCACGTGCGGCGGCGAACTCTTCTACTCTTCGCTAGGGTCCAGCTATTCCGACGGGCGCAAGTGGCGCATCCCGCCGCTCGTGCGGGACGGCGAATGGCACGTGATGACCGTCCTGGCGACCGCGATCGAGGATCCGGCCGACTGGATGTCCGCCGGCGTCATGAACAAGTTCCGCTTTGACCCGACCAACGCCGAGGGCGGAAAGCTCGAGATATCCGAGATCCGCTTCCGGATGCGCGGATCGGAGGTGAAGGCCGCCGCCGAGCTGGAAAAGTTTCATGGAGAGGACGCCTGGCCGGAGATCAAGCCCGAGACTTTTGCGACCGACACCGTTAAGGGCGATAAGATCACCGCGGTCAAGGTCGAGTTCCGCGGCGGGACGTCCGTGCCGCGCGAGCAGACGGCGGGTCAGAAGGTGCGTCTGCGCTACGATTACCGCGGCGAAGTCCCGAAGGTGGAGTTCCTTCCTGCGGCGATCTCGATCGTCACCGACGACGGCACGCTCAA
>JAQVSS010000419.1 GCA_028700415.1 Kiritimatiellia bacterium | reverse complement strand
ACCGGCAAAACCAGGCATGCTGATCGGCAGTACATGCTCCGTGAACGCGCCATCTGCAGTCCGGGTCACCCGGCTGATCGTCGATACAAACGGAACGAGATCGTCCTGTTTACGAACCCCGTCCTCATAATAGAACTGGGCCAAGCCGCCAAAAAAAATCATATGCAAGGCCTGTTGCGAAGAGTCGGTCAGGGCCAGCTTGGGGCTGTGGTAGTGGCTTAAGGTTTGCTTGAAACCGGCGACTGGGTAGTAGGAATCCGCGTCTATTTCAACCACGGTCAGAAAGGGAAGGTCTGCGCTAGCTTGGAAGACACCGGTCGAAATCAGATACCCCGGCCGGCCATCGGCAAACAAATAGGGGACCAGATTGTAATCTCTTCGCCGCAGGTGATCCGGATCAACGCGTGAAGAATAGCCATCGACCACCGGAGCCGTTCCCGTCGTATCGATTGAGAACCGCTGTATGGCATTGGTGTAGACCTGGGTGTTTTGCCGCGAGGCTTGAGGCGTGTATCGCCCGTCAAATCGATGCCCGCCTACCAGGTACAAGTCTTCGCCTATTTTCCCCAACTGACCGCCGGTGACCGCGAAACGCTGGTCCGCCAAGTGTCCGAAGGCTTGCGGATCCAACTGGCCGTTGATAACATCTTCGATGACGTCACTGACCTGGAGGGTGGTCAATTTGGGGAACGTGATGTGTCCGCGGGCGGTTTCACTGTAGGCATATCCGCCTATGATAAACAGCGTGTCACCCGACTGGTAAAAATTCATGTTCGACGCTTGCAGGTGCTCCCGGATTTCTGCTGGTAAGGCATCCAGTGCGGCAGACCAGACTTCTTTTGTCTCCGGATCCATGACAATCAAGTTTTTGTTGTTGTCGGCGCCGGGAAACGCTGCGACCGGTTGGCGCGCGTGGAGCCCGTCAGTCCTGCCGCCCACCAGCAGCCATTTGCCGTCATGCTGGCCATAGGCGTACGAATGCAGTCCTTTAAAATCGGGAATCACGAGCTCTTCAAGGCGAATGGTGTAGGGAAAAGCATCTGGTTCAGACGGTATATAGGAACTCGACCCTGACGACGTGTTTCCCGATGGCTGTGTGGGCCCGGCCGTCGTTGGCGGTTTGGGTTCACCTGTACACGATGAGAAAAAAGCCAGACATGCCGCCAACAACAGAAAAGCGGCTGTTTTTCGAAAATCACGTTTCATTTTCACACCCTCCCCGGAAACGAAAAGCTGCATACGGCGATGGGCTTGGCAGACAAGACGTTACACGTGAGTCATACCACAAAACAGGGCGATGTTAAACAGGCATGCACAAAATGCCGATCCAATCCGAACAATCCCTGAAACACGTACAGTGGCATGGTCCAGAACGCGGCGTGCGTCAGCGGATCAACGCTGCTTTTCGGTATCCTCTTGGCCCCCATCGCTGGCCGATGCCTCAGCTAGCTGGTCAAGGTTGCGGCCGGTCAGTTCGCGCCAGCGTAATTTGGATCTTTCCATCAGGCTGCGGATACTGGCGATTTCGATCGGGCGACGGATCTTCAATGTGGTGGTCTTGACCATATCCTGAAAACTGAACACATAGTTGCGGATCGACTTGAACGAGGGCAAGTGGCGGTTGATCTCTGCGATGATCTGGTCCAGCCGCATCTTCAGCGCCGCTTCGTCCGCGGGCTTGACCCCTTCCTGCTCGATGTGTTCGCGATCGAGAACGATCTTGGCGTTGACAACGACATCGCCCTCTTCATTCTCTTCACCCCAAACCATGGATTCCTTGATCAGCGCATTCTGGTTGATCATGAATTCGAGTTCCTCGGGAAAGACCTTCTTGCCGCTTTTCAGGACAATCATCGACTTGAGCCGGCCGGTGATCGACAGATAGTTGTTCTTGGGGTTGATGACACCGATATCGCCGGTATGGAACCAGCCGTCCTCACCGATGGCTTCAGCCGTGGCGGCGGGATCCTGGTAGTAGCCGTTCATGACGATCGGCCCGCGAACGAGAATTTCGCCGGGCTCGCCAGGCTGATCCGTATCGACGGCGATCTCGACCCCGGCGACCGGATAGCCAACCGTCCCGGGCATAAAGTCTTTGTCGTTGCAGCCCGATGCGACCGGTGCGGTTTCGGTCAGGCCGTATCCCTGCAGGATACGGAATCCGACGGCGTCAAAGAAGCGGATGATCTCGGGATCGATCGGTGCGGCACCGCATATGCCCAACGACAAGCGGCCGCCAAAAGCTTCGATGATCTGTTTGTACAGTTTTCGCCGCAGATCGATGCCCACTTTGCGCAACGCTTCGGTAACCGGAATCATTTTCCTGACCAGCTTGTCCTTGCCGGATTTCTTCAGGCTGTCCTGAACCTTGCGGTAGAAGCTTTCAAAGACGACGGGCACGCCAATGATCATGTCGATGTGGTATTCCATCAGATTTTTCTGGATATGGCGCAGGCCGTCGCAAATAACAATCTCACAGCCAAAGAACAAGGCAACAAAAAGTCCGCAGGTATTCTCGAACGTATGGTGCAGAGGCAATATCGACAGCATCCGCGTCCCTTGCTTCAACTTGATGATGCCGGCCACGCCGGTAACATCGCTGCAGATATTGCGATGGCTCAGCATGACCGCTTTGGATGTGCTGGTGGTACCGGACGTAAAAAGGAGCGATGCCAGCGCGTTTTCATCGATTGGCGCTTCGTCATAGGCCCGGTTGCCTTGTTCGCGAAGCGCACGCCCGGCGGCCAGAAGATCCTCAAACCGATAGATGCCTGGTGCTTGCGTCGCGTCATCCAGAATTGAGGGGGAAGCGAGGTCGACCGAACTAAAGGCAACCGGGTCGGCGGATCGCCCGATTTTGCCGCGCATGCAGCAAAGCATCTTGATCTGTCCGGGCAGCTGCCGGCAAGCTTTCAGCATGATGTCGTGAAAGGATGCATCGTAAAAGACAGCAGAAACACCGCCCCTTTCCAGAAGCATGATGATTTCCTTCTCGGGAAGAAGCCGGTCGAGCGGGACAGAGACGCCGACTCCGTTCAGAACGGCCGTGTGGGTCACACTCCAGTTGTAGGCGTTCTCACCGATCACCGAGATTCGTTTCCCGCCAAAGCCGAGATGCAGCAAAACCGTTCCAAGTGCCTGGAAATCGTCGATAAACGACTGGTAGCTTTTGGTGCGGGGCTCGGCAGAGGGATCATCGCGAAATCGGAACGCATCCAGCTGACCGTAGATTTGCCCGCTTTGCAGGATCATCTCCCGCAGGTTTTTAAATGGCCGGATCGGATAAAAAAAACGACCTTTGACGACTTGCATAACGTTCCTCATTCTGCACCAAGTGCTGATCCGGCTCGGAGGTCTATGCGTCCGACGCCGTTGGCGGTTCCGTTCGCTTCGATATTCAAACCCTGTTTGCGTAACCGTTTGGGTTAACCTTAATCGGACAGCGAAACAAGGTTGTGTGTCAACCCGCGCGCTTGCCTGACGATGTTTTCAATTCTGTACCCAGGATCTTGTGAAGATGTCCAGAAACAGACCATTGACAACACTTATGCATCATCCAAATGATGCCCGCATCGCAC
>JAQVSS010000085.1 GCA_028700415.1 Kiritimatiellia bacterium | reverse complement strand
ACTACCTCGCGGTGGCCTACACCGTCCGTGACAGGATCCTCGCGCTGTGGGCCAAAACGGCGCACACCTACTACGCCAAGGCGAGCCGGACGGTCTGTTATCTCTCGGCGGAGTTCCTCCTCGGCCCGCATCTGGAAAACCACCTGATCAACCTCGGCCTCTACGACAAGGTCAAACAAGCGGTGGTGGGGTTGGGGCTCGATTTTCAGGCACTGATCGACCAGGAGGTCGAGCCGGGGTTGGGGAACGGCGGTCTCGGACGCCTCGCCGCATGCTACCTCGATTCGCTCGCCACGCTGAACATCCCAGCCATCGGCTACGGGATCCGCTATGAATTCGGCATCTTCACGCAGGAGATCCGTGACGGGTGGCAGGAGGAGGTCGCGGACCAGTGGCTCAGGATGGGGAACCCTTGGGAAGTGGCGCGCCCCGAGATCGCCTATGACATCCCGTTCGGCGGCCATACCGAAAGCGGGCTTGACGCCGCCGGCCGTTATCGCGTCCGCTGGGTTCCGGAACGCCTTGTCCGCGGTGTCGCCTATGATACGATGATCACCGGCTACGCATCCCCGTCGGTCATCACCCTCCGGCTGTTCCGGGCGGAGGCGACCACCGCCTTCGATCTGCGGTCGTTCAACGCCGGCGATTACTATGGCGCCGTCCACGACAAAATCGGCTCCGAAAACCTGACAAAAATCCTCTATCCCAACGACGAGCCGCTCGCCGGACGCCAGCTCCGGCTGATGCAGCAGTTCCTTTTCGTCTCCTGCGCCCTGCAGGACATGATCCGCATCTTTTTGCAGCGTGAAAAAGACTTGCGCCGGTTTCACGTGAAATACGCCATCCAGCTCAACGACACCCACCCGGCAATCGGCGTCGCCGAACTGATGCGCCTGCTGGTGGACGTTCATGACATGGCTTGGGACAAGGCCTGGGAGGTCACGAGAAAGACGTTCAGTTACACGAACCACACTCTTCTGTCGGAGGCTCTGGAAAGATGGCCTGTTTCACTTTTCCAAAACCTGCTGCCCCGCCATTTGGAGATCATCTGCGAGATCAACCGCCGTTTTCTGGACGGCGTCCGCAGGGACTTCCCGGGGGAGGCGGAGCTGGTCCGGCGGCTTTCCCTCATCGATGAGGGCGGCGAACGCTATGTCCGGATGGCGAACCTCGCGTGTGTCGGCAGCAGGCGGATAAACGGTGTCGCGCGGCTGCACACGGATATTTTGCGCAAACAGGTCCTGAACGCGTTCAACCGCATCTCGCCGGAGAAATTCCTGAACGTGACCAACGGCGTGACGCCCAGGCGATTCCTCGTCCTTTCCAATCCGGCGCTCGCCGCGCTGATCTCCGAATGCATCGGCCTCGGCTGGATCCGGGATCTCTCCCGCCTGAAGGAATTGGAGCCTTTCGCAGAGGACGCCGCGTTCAGGGAGCGGTGGCGGGCGATCAAACGCCGCAACAAGGAGCTTCTTGCGGAGCTTATCCGGGACCGCACCGGGATCGTGACGGATCCCGATTCGCTCTTTGACGTTCAGGTCAAAAGGATCCACGAATACAAGCGCCCGCACCTCAATGTCCTGCACGTGATCGCTCTCTACAACCGGATCCGCCGGGGAATGACCGGTGGCCTGCCGCCCCGCACGGTGATTTTCGGCGGCAAGGCGGCACCCGGTTATCTCATGGCGAAGCTGATCATCAAGCTGATCCATTCCGTCGCGGAGACGATTCATGCCGACCCGAGGACGGCCGGTCTTCTGCGGGTCGTCTTTCTCCCCAACTTCAACGTTAAGTCTGCTCACCGCATCTATCCTGCGGCCGAGCTCTCCGAACAGATCTCGACGTCAGGGAAGGAGGCGTCCGGCACGGGGAACATGAAGTTTTCCCTGAACGGGGCGCTGACGATCGGGACGCTCGACGGCGCGAATGTGGAAATCCGGGAGGAAGTCGGCGCGGAGAACTTTTTCCTGTTCGGCCTGACCGCGGCGGAAGCGGAGCGGAAGAAACGTGACGGCTGGAGACCGCAGGAGGTGATTGCAGCCGACGAGGGGCTGCGCGAGGCGGTCGAACTCTTGGAGAGCGGTTTCTTCTCCCGCGGCGACAGGGGCCTGTTCCGGCCACTCACGCAGATGCTTCAGGAGCGGGATGAGTATCTGCTCTGCGCCGACTACCCATCCTACATGGCCACTCAAGACCGTGTCGGGCGGACGTATCTCAGGCAGGAGGTGTGGCAGAAGATGAGCGTCCTCAACGTGGCGCGGATGGGGAGGTTTTCTTCCGACCGCGCAATCCGCGAATATTGCGGAAAGGTGTGGCAGGCGAAGCCGGTCGAGATCACCTGAAACGGAACCTCACTCCTGCGCGGGGAATTCCCTGAAATCGCTGGAGCCGCAGCAGCAGTTGAAAGGGGCGTCCTGATCGTACGCCGAGAGGAAACATTGGAAAACGCCGTCCGGGAGCTTGGCCGAGACGACGCCGTCCTTCAGCGCGGCGGGCTGTGTTTTCCATTTGCGTTTGTGCCACGGGGTGACGCCGCGGTCGGCGGTGTAGCAGAGCAGGCACTTCTGGATGCCCTTGCCCTTTTCGAGCACGCTTGAGCTGATGATGCCGTCCGTGACGGTGGAATCCCCGAGCTTGGGAATGGGCGGTCCGCCCTTCAGGTGAAAGTCCGCCACCCGGAAGCAGACGGGGAATTCATAACCGATATGGGAGTGGGGCAGGTTGACGACGAACGTGCGGTTGGCGTATGTGGGGGCTTCCCCGCAAGCGGCGCCGATCTGGGCGAGCGTGACGTTCTGGTCGGTGGGGCCGGCGATCCAGTACATGGGGACTTTGGCCGCATGGAGGAACCTGCCGTTGATGAGGCGCGTGTCCGTCTTATTGATGCCTCCGCAATAGACCTCGAGCATGAACGTGAATCTGCTGTCGACGGCGGCAACCATGGCGCCGTACCAGCTGCCCCATGAAATGCCGATGAAGCCGGTTTTGCCGGGGTTGATGTCCGGCAGGGAACGCAGGAGCGAGTGCGCCAGCACCATGTTCCCGACGTTGGCCACATGATCCTGGCGACGGCCGCCTTCAAGCGGGACCTGCACGATATTTGTTTTTCCGTTTTCGACCGCGTACGCCGGCCGCTGGTTGTGCCAGTCGAGCGCGATGACCGCATATCCGTTCCGCATCCAGAGCTTGGCGTACTTCTCGTAGGCCGTCCCGCCGCCCCCATGCGCCTGCACCATAGCGGGGAAGCCTCCGGCGGGCGCCCTGCCGCCGGGATAGCCGACGTAAGCGAAGACGGGGCATTTCCTGCCGTTGACGGGCATGCCGTCGAACAGGATGGCTTTGAGCCCTTCGGACTCGCTGTCAGGAAACCCCGCGGGCTTGTACGGGGGAGCCTTCATCAGCTCACCGGCATCCCAATATTTGGAGGGATCTTCCGTGAAGGCATCCGCTGCGGAAAGGAGAGACGCAAGCAGCATCGCGGAAACGGCAAAGGTCATTTTTTTCATCGGAGTGTCCCCAAGGGTTCATGGCGCGAACAACACAAAACCGGCCGCACGCCACCCGGCTGAACGGCCAACATTCCGGATTCAAACGTCAGTGTCTATTATGGGGGGGATGGGAGAACGGGGCAATTCCCGATTTTTTTCTGTGACCGGTGGGTGTTGGGCAGGCTCCCCGGCACGAAAAATATCCGGGCACAAAGCGGAAAAAATCCGCTATATTTTGGAAGGGTATGCCCTATTAGATACGCGGCACGCTATGAAATGGGAAAACAAAAACGATGAAAGGGCGGTGACGCCCGCTTTTATCCGGCTCATGACGGATGCCCAGTTCGCCCTGTTTTCATATATCCTGTTGCTGGTCGGGGATTCGTCCGACGCGCGCGACGTGCTGCAGGACACCAACCTGACGATCCTCAGCAACGCCTCCCATTACCGGCCTGGCACGCTGTTTATCGCGTGGGCCAAGACGTTGGCGCACTATCAGGTGCTGACCTACCGCAAGAAAAAGAGCCGCGACCGGCTGATTTTCGACGACGAGGTGTTCCTGCGTCTGACCGAGAATCTGGCGGAGCGCCCGGAACCCTCCAGCCGCAGGGTCGATGCGGTCAACCTTTGCCTGAAGAAACTGGCTCCCGCCCAGCAGGCGCTGGTCACGGCGAAATATTTCGAGCGGCTGCCGGTAAGCCGGCTTGCCGAACGGTTCGGGTGCTCGGCCGCCGCCGTTGTCTCGCTCCTTTACCGCATCCGGCGCCTGTTGGCGGGGTGCGTGCGTGCCGTTCTGGCGGCGGAGGAAACCGCATGAGTCCCTTGCCTCCCGGATTTGAAGAGTCGGTGTGCGCGGTTTTCGACGGCACGGCCAGCGAAGAGCAACGGCAGCAATTCTCGCGGTTCCTGCGGGAAGACCCCGGCCTGCTGGACACGTATATTGAGCAGGGGGAGGTGCATGCGGCGCTGTTGACGATTTCCGGGGCTGGCCGCGAAGCGCCTGACGCGCGGCCGGTGAGACTGCCGGAACGCGGGCACGGATGTGGGTGGTGGAAGGCTGTGGCCGCAGCCGCAGCGGCGCTGCTGACTGGAGCGGGCCTCTGGTATGGCGTCCCCCATCTCCCGCCTCCCGCCTCCCGCCTCCCGTCTCCCGTGCCCTCCGCCTCTCCCGTCACCCTGATGGCGTGGAAAGGGGCGTGGGGCTGGGAACTGCCGCAGGAGCTGCCGGGGAAGGTCAGCCTCGCCAAGGGACAGCTCAAGGTGCGGCTGCCGTCGGGGGTGGAGATGTCGCTGTTGGGGCCGCTGGAAATGCAGGTCGAGAGCGGCATGGAGGTGCGGCTGGTTACGGGGCGGCTGGTGGCGTGGGTGCCGCCGCGCGCGGGCGGGTTCACGGTGCGTGCGCCGGGGCTGACGGCGTGGGACATCGGGACCGTTTTTTCGGTGGCGGCGGACGCGGAGGGCAGCAGCCTGTTCGTGTTCAAGGGCAGCGTGCAGGCGCTGGACGGCGAGGGCGCGGGCGTTGACATCTGCGGGGCGGGCGAGGGCGTGCGGGCGGTGGGTGGCAGGATGCCTTTCAAGGTGGTGGCGGAAGGCGAAACGGGGGGGCGCCTGTTCAAGGAGGTGCGCGGTTATGCGGCGGTCGCCGAGCCGCAGAAAGCGCTCGACGCGGCACGCCGGATTGAAGAACTGTGGATAGCGAAGTACGTTCCGGAGGAGGCGGAGCGCGTGCGGGAGGCCGCGCGGCGGCAGGCGGCCCTGCGGAACGCCCCGCCAAAAGTTCCTTTCACGAAAACGGCGTGGGTGCGGCCTTCCGCGCCCCGACAAAAGGAGGGGGCGGAAGACATGAGCAGGACAAGCGTGGCGGCGCTGACTTCGGCGGCGCTCATCATGGGCACGGTGCAGGCGGGCAGAACTTCGGGGGAGGCGGTGGTGAACACCTCTCCGTTTTGCGGGCAGCACTGGATGACGGTGTACACCAACGCGGTTCCCCTGGTGTGGGAACCGCCCGCGGGCACGGATCATGCCCGTCTGGACATCGTGGGCATGAATAGGACGGTCACGACAAACTTTTCCGGCAGCACCTCGAATTGGGTCTGGTCCGTGTTCGAGTCGGACGAGCCGCCGGCGGAGGACATTTACGAGCTGACGCTGACGTTCTATACCGGCTCCGATGCGGTTGCGGGGGCGTTGACCTCGAGGCTGGCCGTGGTGACGGGCGCGTATGGCGGCGCCAGGGTCGATCCGGTTCCGGCAAGCACGGCGTGGTCGAAGGTCAGGGAGAACGCCGTGATCCCCTATGATTCAAGTTGGGCCGAGGCCACGTACGGTGCCGCCACCAGCCGGCTGGTGATCGCCAAGCAGAATGGGCTGATACAGACGAACGTGTTGGTGTCTTCGGGCGGATATTTCGGCTGGAGGCTCAAACAGAGCCAATGGGGTTACGGGACGTTCAATCTGGCATTGTCGTTTCCAGGAACGGTGACGAATGAATGGGAGGCCACGCTGGCGCGCACGCCGGAAGGGTTCCTGTTCGGTGTGAGGTGAGAATGGAGAAGTTCTAAAGTTCTGGAGTTCTAAAGTTCTTGAGCGCGTTAGTTTGAAATCGGGATTTCGGCTCAGGTCGATTCAAGTCGATTCAGGTCGGTCAAACAAAAATGGAGAAACAGCAAATGACAACAACAGCGAAAATGATTCTGGGGAGTTTTGCGGCCTGCCTCGCAGTGGGGGCGCTGGCGGCTGAGGTCAGCCAGGTGACGGTCCGGCAGCGCTGGCCGTGGAGCCGGCTGGTGGACATCGACTACGTCTTGTCCGACGTGACGCAGAGCGTGGACATCGCGGTCTCCGGCCACAACGGCGTGAACCCGGTCGAACTGCCCGGCCACTCCCTCTCCGGCGACCTGTACGGCGTGGCAAGCGACGGACTGCACCGCATCGTCTGGGACCCCACGGTGAGCGGCTGCACGAACCAGGGTGTGCTGGCGAAATTCAAAGTCACGCTCACGCCTTCCATCGCGCCGCTGTACGTCATTGTGGATCTGAACATGAATGCCGGAGCGGATGGCCAGATCGAGTATATCTACCCGGGCGACCCGCGGCTGGTGACGGAAGGCCGGTTTACAAACGTCTGGTTCAGCGTGACCAACGATGTGGCCTATGCGTCAAACAAGCTCGTCCTGCGCCTGATCCCGGGGGGGGCTTACACGATGGGGGGGCAGGGGTATGCCGAGTATGCGATGAATTTGCCCAAGGCTATGTATGCCGGCGTCTTTGAAGTCACTCAGAAACAGTGGAACCTTGTCATGGGCACAACGGGCGGCACGGACACGCAGGCCAAACACTCGGTCTCCTATGACGGGATCCGCGGGGCGACGAACAGCACGCCTGCGGTCGACTGGCCGACGACCGGCCGCGCCGTGGCCCCGGACAGCTTCATTGGCAAGCTGAGGGCGAAAACCGGCATCACGGACTTCGATCTGCCGACCGAGGCGCAGTGGGAGTACTTCTGCCGGGCACGCACCACGACCGTCTTCAACGACGGCAACGCGGGTGCATATTACACCGGTAGCATCGCGGACAACAACGGGAACTCCAATCAATATCTGAATGTATTGGGGTGGTACAAGTTCAACAACCCCACGCCCCCGACAATCCCGCAGCCGGTCGGCGGCAAGCTGCCCAATGCCTGGGGGCTCTATGACACGCACGGCAACGTGTGGGAGTGGTGTCTGGACTGGTACGGGACGCCCGTCAGTGGTTCTGATCCCGCTGGGGCGGTGTTGGGTTCTAAACGTTTGAAGCGGGGCGGAGCTTATAATAGCACTGCAGATCTCTGCCGTTCGGCGTTCCGTGTCTCTGATGGAACGCCTTCGGGTGCGAGCTCAAGCACCGGCTTCCGCCTGGTGTTGATTTTGCCATAGCGCGGTAGCGCTACTCTCACCCCGACCCTCTCCCAGCGGGAGAGGGAAAGAAACCGTCCGTGTGCGGGCCGGGCGCGAGGGCGGTAGCCTGCGCCCGATGCGTCACAAAGAAACGGCGCTATGACTGCGCGGGTGACGAGTCCCGGATGACCTCGACGCCGTCAAGCGATGCCGCGGCGTGTCCGAACATCAATAGCGTCGGTGAAAGAGTAGGGCGAACAGCGGGACATGTTTTGATTCCGTTGCAGATTCGCCCTCTAAACTTCAGGCCGAAAAAAGGCGTTGCGGATCACAAGGCTCTGTGCTTCAATTAACGCATCAAAAGGGATTCGATATGTCAACCGTAGCGGATAAAGTCATTGACGAGGTGTTTGACCTTCCTGCCGACGAACGGATCGGTTTGGTTGACCGGCTGTTGGCCAGTTTGAATCTGCCCGCGCAACCTGACATTGACCGCCTTTGGATGGAGGAAGCCGAACGGCGTGTCTCCGAGATCGAGGGCGGGGCGGTCGCGCTCGTTCCCGGAGGGGACGTGTTCGACAAGATCCGCAGGAAGTATGCGTGATGAAATTTTGTTTTCATCCCCGTGCGGACGAGGAGTTCGATGACGCCGTCCGATACTACGAGGAGCGACAGCGGGGGTTGGGAATCGAATTTGCCGAAGAAGTTTACGGTGCCGTCATGCGGGCTTGTGAATATCCCGATGCCTGGCCTCTCATGTCGTGTACGACGAGGCGTTGTCTCGTGAACCGTTTCCCGTACGGGGTCATCTTTCAGATCAAGTCCGGCCAGTTACTTGTTATTGCTGTTGCCCATTTGCAGCGGCGTCCAAATTATTGGCGTGTCAGAAGCTGATCGAACGCCGAAGTGAACGGACCAACACCGGATCAAGAAAACTTCAGTGTTAATTTTGTAACGTGAACTAATTTTTAGGACTAAGTTCACGCCCAAACGAGAGGTGCTCATGACGATGGTCAATATCCGCGAAACGAAAACCCGCCTGTCTGCGCTCCTTGTGGATGTGGCGAGAGGGCATCCCTTTGTCATCGCGCGGGCGGGGGTGTCCGCCGTATGCCTGTTGCTGTTGGCCGGCGCCGCGTGCGCGGCAGAGGCCTTCTGCCTGCTGGGGGACGGCAAGCCCGCTGTGGTGGTGACCGCCGACCCGCCGACGCCGCTGGCCCGTTACGCCGCAAACGAGCTGGTCAACCACGTCAAGGCGGCAACGGGCGTGACCTTGCCGGTCGTGACCGAATCCGCAATCCCGCCGGGATCCGCGCCCCGCCTGTATCTCGGGATGACCAAGGCCGCGCGCGAACAGGGGATCGGTTCGGGCGCGCTTGCCCCGGAGTCCTTCGTCATGCGGTCGGTCGGGAAAGACCTGTACATCGTGGGGGAAGAGGGGAAGGACGACCCGCTCAGCGCCTACAACTCCAAGTGCGGAACCCTGTTCGGCGTGTATGAGTTGCTTGAACGCTGTCTCGGCGTGCGCTGGCTATGGCCGGGTCCGCTGGGGACGTATACCCCTCCGCGTTCGGGCGACATCCGGTTGGCCGCAGTCGACGAGACGGTCGTCCCGCGGCTCGCCTACCGCGAGATCGCCTGGGGAAGCGTGCGCGCGGCTGCAATCCAGAAAAAGAAAACACTCACCGAGGCCGAGAAAAAGCTCGGCTTTTCGCCCGAAGGGCTTGTCCGCTACGGCTACGACCTGCAAGCGTACCTGCGGCGGCACCGGATGGGAGGGATGGACCGCAAGCCGGCGACGGGCCATTACTTCGGCGGCTGGTGGAAGCGGTACGGTGCGGAGCATCCCGAATGGTTCATGATGGGGAAGGACGGCACGCGCGGCCCGTCCAAGGGAATGGGCGACGAGCAGGTGCCGATGTGCGTGAGCAATCCCGAGCTGCACCGGTTCATCATCGACCATTGGGACGGCAAAGGCGACATCCGGCTGGGGGAGGTCGATTGGCCGGATGCGTGCCACTGCCCAACGTGCCGGTCCTGGGACGGTCCGCAACCGGATCGGATACCTGAGTTTCTCGTCTCGCGGACAGACTCCGGCAGGCCTGACAGCCGCCGCCTTCAGCGCCATCGCGGGCACGTTCTGGGAGGCTTCTACAACCCCGTGCCCACGTCCGACCGCTACGCCCGTTTTTGGCAAACCATTCAGCGGATGGCCGCCGCCCGTAAACCCGATGCGCGCGTCACCACGTTTGTCTATTACCGCTACTTCCCGGCCCCCACCCGGAAGATCGAACTGGGTAAAAGCGTCTACGGCGAGTTCGTGCCGTGGGGCAATCCGCAGCACACCGACTTTTTCCCGATGCGCAGGGAAGCGCTGGATTGGCTCAAGGAGCAGTGGAACGGTTGGCAGGGCACCGGCATCCGGATGTGCTACCGCCCGAACTACCTGCACGACGGCTGGGTCATGCCGCTGGTCGATGTCCGGCAGTCGGCCGAGTTTTTCCAGTACGCGGTCGCGCACGGTATGGAGGGCTCGAATTTCGACAGCCTCACCGGCCAGTGGGCCGTTCACGGCCCGAAGCTGTACGTCCACATGCGCCTGCACGCGAAGCCCGGGCTGGCGGTCGACGATGTGCTCGACGAGTACTACGCCGCGTTTGGCCCTGCCGCGGGTGAGGCGCGTGCGTATTTTGAATACTGGGAACGCTACTGCATGGACAACCTGCAGCGGATCAACGACCTGTTCATCGATGTCGGTCACCGCTGGCCCCGTTTCCAACTCATGGCGCACGAGGCTTTCCCCCCGCCCTGCTTCGGTCCCGCCGAAGCGATTCTCGGGCGCGCGGAACAGGCGGCGCGCGGGGCTCCGCTGGCCGAGTATGCCGCGCGGGTCAAGTTCCTTCAGGACGGCCTCACGCACGCGCGCCTCGCGGTCCGGCTGTCGGCCCTGTTCAGCGGCGAGCGCGACATTCCCGCGGACTCCGGCCGCTTTGGCGAAGCGGTTGGGGCGTTGCGCGAGCTGATGGCCTTCCGCAGGGCGCACGAGACGCCGTACATTTCCGATTATTATTCCGGGGCATCATGGCGCGAGGCGGCCTTCTGGAACCTCCAGCCGCTTTTTGCCCGCCTGGAGAAAGACAAGGCCCTCAAAGCCAGCGCTGCGGTTAAGCTTGAAGGAGTGAAAAAAGACATCCCGTAAAACATTAACGGAACGTGACACATGGCTAAAATCCTGATTGTTGATGATGACCCCAATATCCTGATCGTCATCCAGCGTCTTCTGGAAAGTAACGGCCACGCGTGCGTTACGGCAGAGAGTGGGCTGAAGGCGCTCGAGCTCATCAAGGGGGATGTTTTCAATCTGATCATTACCGACATGCGTATGCCGAATATGGACGGGTTAACCTTGCTGAGGAAACTGAAGAAAGACGAACCCTCCATACCTGTGATACTGATCACCGCCTACGCCTCAAACAAAACCGCCATCGAGTCGGTGAAACGCGGCGTGTTCGACTATGTGGTCAAGCCGTTCCAGGCGAACGATCTGCTGGCGACCGTCAAACGCGCGCTGGATACGGACAAAGACCATGCCCGGGCGGTGGACAGGTATTCCGGAGATAATCCGGCGATCAGGGATTACCTTGGTTCCTGGAAAACAGAGAGCCGGGAAAGGGACGACAGGGCATGAGCAATGCCGTGAGCCGCCGTTCGTTTTTTCGTGCCGCCGGAGCAGCGGGCATGTTCGCCGTTCTGCCGCGCCGTCTGCTTGCGGGCAGCGGCGAAACGCCGCCCAGTGAAACGGTCTGTTTTGCGGCCGTCGGAGTCGGGGGACAGGGGCGCAGTGATCTCAAAGGGCTTGGCGGTTTGGGCAGGGTCGTGGCGGTTGCCGACGTCGACCCGCGCTGCATCGCCGCCACAAAAAAGTTTTTGCCGGACGTGCAGGTGTTCGAGGACTACCGCGAAATGTATGACAGGAGCGGCAAGTCTTTTGACGCCGTTTTAGTGGCGACGCCCGACCACTGGCATGCGTTGCCTACGGTTGGGGCCATGCAGATGGGGAAGCATGTCTACACCGAAAAGCCCATGGCGCGTACGGTCTGGGAGATACGCAAGCTGATGGAGGCCGCGCGGAAACACAACGTCGTCACGATGATGGGAAATCAGGGGCATTCCTTTGCCAGCCATCAGACGTTCAAGTCGTGGGTGGGCAAGGGACTGCTCGGTGAGATCCGCGAGGTTCACACCTGGACGACCATGCGGCTGTTGGATTCCAAAAGCAAAATCGCTGAACTGGCGGACAAGGAGCAAGTCCCTAACGGGCTCAACTGGGACCGGTGGATCGGCCCGGCGGAGTATCATCCCTATTCGCATTATTTCGCGCCCGGTCTCTGGCGTGCCTGGACGCCTTTCGGCACGGGCAATCCCGGCGACTGGGGGTGCCACCTGCTGGATCCCATCTGCGACGCGCTGAACCTGCGCAGCCCGAGCCGCATCACGGCGGAAGTGACGCCGGACTGGGATCCGAAGCGCGACGCGCTGGCGTTCCCGAATTCATCGCGTATCCGCTATGAGTACGAGCTGTCAAACAACAAGACGATGACGGTCCTGTGGCACGACGGCGAGTTCTGCAATGAGGTGCCGCGCCCCGCTGCTCTAGAGGAAGGGCGCGAGTTGGGCAACAGGGTTGTCCCCAAACAGTGGAACGCGGGTGCGGTCGTGTACGGCAGCAAAAACGTCCTGAAGTACGGCTCGCATGGCGCGGACGCCTGCCGCGTCATTCCTGAGACGGCTATGCGCGGGATGATCCGCAACATCCGGGAAGAGGAGAAGAGTAAGCCCGGTTTCTGGATGACAAACATCGGCAGCCATTTTGAGGATTTTGTCACAGCCATCAAAATCGGGCGCAAGTCGAATAATCCTTTTGAGACTGCCGGCCATGTCGCCGAGAACGCTGCGCTCGGCGCGATCGCAATCCGCCATCCCGGTGTCAGGCTGGAATGGGATCATCAAGCGATGCGCTTTAAAAACAGCGACTCGGCCAGCGCGATGGTCACGCCCAGGTACCGCAAGGGGTACGCGTTAACGGTGTAAGGACGGGAAACGAAGGGGAGCGTCCCGTTTCGAATTACGCTTTGAGTTTTCGGCCGCGGACGAACCGGAGGGTGATTTCGGCAACCCGCTGCCCATACGCCTCGGCGGTTTCGATGTCGCCGGTCCCGGGCGCGTCGGGCGGATTGACCTGGAAACTCGCCGCCATGGGGCCTATGAACGAGCCGACGCGGTTCTGCGCTTCGGGGCCAGGCCCTGTGACGGCGTTCATCTGTCCGGGTTTGTTGGCGGAAGGCATCATCCCCAAGCCGACATAAATCATGCCGTGCTGCATGGCGTTGATGACTAATCCGAGCAGCGTGTTTAATTTGTCGCCCGAAAAGGACATGGAGTTTGTGAACGCCCCTGCGATTTTGTCTTTCCATGCCGCCGAGAACCATTTCTTGGAGGCGGCCTCTAAGAAGGTCTTCATGCCCGCGGACATGCTGCCCATGTAGGTCGGGCAGCCGAAGATGATGGCATCCGCCGCGTCCAGGTCATTGAGACGGCCGGCCGCCTCTTCCGCAGTCATGATCTCCGCCTGAACACCCTCCACGCGCTGAGCGCCGCGTAAAACGGCCTCGGCCTGAAGTTTGGTATGCCCGTAGAGCGAATGGTAGATGACGGTAAGTTTACACATGGTTGTCATTCCTTTGATTTGTCTGCCCGGATCTAGACACGTCTCAGGATGTCACTTCAGTCGGGACGCGGCGAAATCCCAATTCGCCAGGTGCTCGAGAAACGTCGTCACAAAATCTTTGCGCCGGTTCTGGTAGTCGAGGTAATAGGCGTGTTCCCATACGTCACAGGTCAAAAGCGCGTTCTGGCCGTGCGCCAAAGGGGTGTCCGCGTTCGCCGTCTTGACGATCTTAACCTTCCCTCCGTCTTGGACGAGCCAGACCCAGCCGCTGCCGAACTGGCCGACACCCGCAGTCTCGAAAGCGGTTTTGAACGCTTCAAACGTGCCGAACGCATCGAGGATCATCTCCAGGAGCCGCCCCGCCGGCCGGCCGCCGCCGTTGGCTTTCATGCTTTGCCAGAAGAAGGTGTGGTTCCAGACTTGGGCCGCGTTGTTGAAAATTGCCGTTTTGTCCGGCAGGTTTGCTGTTCCCCGGATTATTTCTTCCAAAGGCCGCCCAGCGAAAGGCGTTCCCGCGACAAGTTTGTTCAGGTTGTCTACGTACCCTTGGTGATGTTTACCGTAATGGAACCCCATTGTTTTGGCGGACACGAAGGGTGCCAGCGCATCCTGCGCGTACGGGAGCGGCGGCAGTTGCAGCGCGGCCACCGGCGTGTCGGCCGCGTTCAGGGAACCCGGCAGCCCGGCCAAAGTCGCGGCCGCGAGCATCAGGGTGCAGATGCCGGAAAATGAAAAACGCATAACTTAATCCTCCTCCGTAATGATTTTGAATGGTTTGTGGAAATAGATTAAAGCTTCCGGGTAAAAATGAACAGGGAAAAAATGACGTGCTGGAGTCGCTCCAGCATGTACGCGGTGAAAGAGAACGTCCGCTTGGCGTTACGCGTCTGATCGATGACCCACGCGGGATCATGCTCGAACTTCGGCGCCATCCACAGGGGCGCGACGACAACGACCTTGCCCTTGCCGAATTTCGCGCGCGTGATGAGCGGACGCCCTTTCGCGTCTTTCGCCACGATTTCCGTCCCGCGTTTGGGGTTTAGTGCAAGCGCGTCGTACACTCCGGCGATCGGAAACGTCTGGCCGCGGTCATCCCCGAAATCCCCGCTCGCCTCGAACGTCTTCCCTTCAAACTCGACGCGGGCAAAATCGAAACCGCGCTTCAGGTACGCGGCGTTCAGCACGAGCGTGCCACCGTTCGCCTCCGCCGACAGAGCGGCGGAGCTACAGTGCCCGACGCCCGACGCTCGCACCCGAAACCAAAAACCAGAAATTTGGAACCTTAAACCAGCCCCGCCGTTTTTCCCGATTTTCAGGGTTGACTCTTTGGGCCACCCCCGCATAATCGATCTCAATCA
>JAQVSS010000418.1 GCA_028700415.1 Kiritimatiellia bacterium | reverse complement strand
CGGACAACCTGCCTTCCTCCGAACATGTGGACCGGCTGACGCGGCAGCTGACGATCATCGAGATGCTGTGCAAAGAGCTGTACGCGGCCAATATTCTCGAACTGAAGGCCGTGACGCGCGAAACGTTCGAAGAACAGCCCCTCCCGGGGCAGCCGGGCTCCGAGCCTCAGCCCGCCAGCCGGCGCCGGCGCCGGCGCGACGAGGCGTCCGCCCCCGCGCCCGTGGCGGCCGTCCGCGAAACCGCGCGCTATTTTTCGAAACAGCGCTTCACCCTCGAATTCCTGGCGAGGCCCGCGGCGTTCATCACGGCGTTGAACCGGCTGGCGGCGATGAAGCTGTTCGTGGTTGTGGCGGAAACGGAGTTCCGCAAGACGGATGATCCGCTGAGCAAGCGTAGCGCCAAGAAAAAGGAAGACGCGGCTCCGGGTCAGGGGGGGGGCGGCGAGGCTGCTGTTGATCCGGCCACGCTGACGCATGTGCAGCGGCTTGTGACGGATCCGGATCTTGAGCCGCCGGTGAACGTGAAACTGGATATCGATGTCTATTCCTTCGAGGGAGTGTAAGCTGTGGCCCTGAAAATCAACCCCGACCTTTCCATTCTGCGGCATTACGACAAGCTGATTGCTGTCGGCGTGTTGATCTTCCTGCTGATTTCCCTCTTCTACCTCACCCATGCGGGCGCGGCGCGTCAGCGGGAGGAGTCGGATTACATCCTCAAGCTCGAAAGCCTGAAGCCGACCGCCGACCGCCTTGCGCCCATCGAGCTGGCCGACTACGAGGCCGCGTTGCGTTTGGCGCGTGACCCCGTTCAACTGGATCCGCCCGTCGCGCAACAGAAGGGGTTCCTGTCACCGGAGCGGCGTGTGAGCTGCGTGGCGGCCGCTTGCCAGAAGCCGATCCCGTATGCGGCGGCGACCTGCCCGTTCTGCGCGGCTAAACAGCCGGTCGCGCCGGAATTCGATGTGGGGCTCGACTCGGACAAGGACGGCATAGCGGACAAGGTCGAAAACGAACTCGGGCTCAACCCGCAGGACGCCTCCGACGCCAAGGGCGATCTGGACGGCGACGGGTTCTCCAACCTCGAAGAGCTGCTTGCCAAACCCAAAACCGACCCCAAGGACGCGAAATCCCATCCGGCTCTCGTCAATCTCCTGCGCGTCAAAGAATTGCGCGGTAAACGCCTGCCGCTGATTTTCAGCGGCGTGAACAAGATGCCGGACGGGAAGATGCAGCTGGTGTTCAACCTGACCGGCGCGAAAGCGCGTACCGTTTGGGTCCGCGAGGGCGAGCGGATCGGGGATAGCGACTACACCGCCGGCAAGCTCGAGATTGCGTTCGAGGAGCGCGCGAACCCCAACATGCCGGGAATCAAAACCCGCGTGGACGTTTCGACGGTGGCGGTGAAACGTCTGGCGGACGGCAAGACGATCCCGCTGCGGATCAACGAAAGCGGCAAAAATACGGACATTGAGGCGGTCATCGTGTTGCCGCTCGACAATTCCGAATACACGGTTCTTGAAAGCGGCACGTTTAAAGTGCGCGAAGAGACCTACCGCGTGGTGTCGGTCGACACGAAGGGCACAACGGTCACGATCGAAAGCGAGGCGAACGGACAACAAAAAGTTGTTCGCAAGCTTGATTAGTTTTCTAAAGCAAGGTATATTGGGCTTTCATTTTTACTGCTCACAGGATTAAAAGCTGCCACACAAAGAGGAGTCTCCCCAGATGACGCACAGTTCAAGGTGGTTGTTGATGTTGGGTTTTCTTGTCGTTGCCTGTGGTGCAATGACCTATCTGTACGCGCAGGATGATCTTGAGGCGTTGTTGCAGGATCTGGGCGGCCAGAAGAAAAAAACTGCTGAAGTTGCTCCCGCTCCCGTCGCGGCCGAGAAGCCCGCCGCCCCTGCGCCGGCCCCCGCCGTGGCCGAGAAACCTGCCGCGCCCGCGGCCCCAGCCCCCGCCCCCGCCGTAGCCGAAAAACCCGCTGAGAAGCCCGCGGCCCCCGCGCCCGCCGTGGCCGAGAAACCCGCTGAGAAGCCCGCGGCCCCCGCCCCCGCCGTGGCCGAGAAACCCGCTGAGAAGCCCGCGGCCCCCGCTGTTGCGGCGCAGAGCGCGCTGGAGAACAACAGTTTGGTGTCTGAGTTGCTGACCCTTGAGAAGATCCGCCGCAAGTCGCTGGACGACCACGGGTATGCGTCGCTGGACGTCGCGCGCAAAGCCATGAAAGAAGCCGATTACCCGCTGGCGCGCGAGCAGTATAAGCAGGCTTTGGATTTTATCGGCAGCCGTCCGGATACGTTAGCCGCCATTGAAGAGGCGCGGCAAGGCATGGCAGAGGCTTTTTACAGGGAAGCCAAGCAGTCGATGAAGAAGGGGGATTACGAGAAAGCGCTTCCCCTCGCCGTGCAGGCGCAGGAACGCGGGCATCCGCAAGCGTCCCGCCTGGTGGACACGCTCAAGAAAGATCCCGGAAAAACCGAATTGGATTCGTCGAGCATCGCGCACCGGGTCAATGAAGAGGAGTATAAGGCCCAGCGCGACGATATCCGCCGCCTTCTCCGCCGGTCGCGCCAATTCTACACCACGGGCGAGTACGACAAGGCGTTGGAAGAGTGCGAATTGATCCTGCGCGATTATCCGCAGAACACGGAAGCCATAGAACTGCGCGACAAGATCGCCGACCGCCTGAAAACCGTGGCGGATGTCGAGCTGGAGGCGACCCGCAGCCTGATGATCCGCGACGTGCGCAAGGCTTGGACTCCGGAGCGGTATGCGATCGAGAGTTCGCAGATGCCGAAGGGCAAGAGCGAGATGACGTCGAAACGGCCCGTCTCGGAGATCAGCGGGACCAAGACCTCGGAGCAGGTCATCCAGCAGAAGCTGCGGGACATTGTGATTCCGGAAGTCACCTTCCGCCCGCCCGCAACCATCATCGACGCGGTCGATTTCTTCAAGCAGGCCAGCCGCGACTACGACAAGCCGGATATTCCGGTCGAGCAGCGCGGCGTGAACCTGGTCCTGAAGCTGGCGGCCGGCTCTTCCGCCGCCGCCCCGGCCGCGGCTGAACCCGCTGCCGCGGATCCGTTTGCCGCAACAGCCCCCACGGCCGCTGTGGGCGGCGTGCCTCTGATTCAGGCGTTGAGCGCGCGTTTCATCAACCTCTATGACGCGCTCAAGCTGGTGTGCGATGTGACGGGCATGAAATTCCGTATCCGCGGAAACATCGTGATGATCGTGCCCGCGAATGACCCGGACGACGAGCTGGTGACCCGCTCGTACAACGTGCTGGCGACCCTGCAGGAGCGCGTCGGCGCCGCCCAGAGCGAGCTGAGCCAGAATCAGGGCGCGGGCGGCGACAACACGTTCATGCAAACCAAGAACATGGAGAACAAGCAGGACTGGAAGGCCTTCTTCCAGCAGATGGGCGTCAAATGGCCCGAGGGTTCCTCCATCTCCTACATGGCCACGATCGGCAAATTGCGCGTGACGAACACGGCCGAGCAGCTCGCGGTGTTCGAGCAGGTGCTGGAGGATCTGAACGTGACCCCCCGCCTGATCGAGATCGAGGCGCGTTTCGTGGAGGTTTCCCAGAAAGAC
>JAQVSS010000084.1 GCA_028700415.1 Kiritimatiellia bacterium | reverse complement strand
CACGCCGAGGGTTGCCGCCGCCGTGCCCCAGAACCCCCGCAGGCGATGGCCGATCAGCATCGCCGTGTTGACCGCGATCACGCCCGGCACCAGTTGGGCCATCGCGTAATAGTCCGCCATCTCCCCGAACCGGCACCACTTGCGCCGGGTGACGACCTCACGCTCAAGGAGCGGCAGCATCGCGTACCCGCCCCCGAACAACAGCGCGCCAACCTTCGTGAAGCTGACGAAGATTTGCACGAGCCCCGTTTTTCCATGATCCGTTTTCATCGTCTGAACAACACCGCACAATACCACGGTCCAGCCCCCCCATTCAAACCCAAAGCCCCCGAAGCACGCGCCGAAGCATGTGCTTGATCCATGCTCAGGTCGTTTTTCCGTCACTGGGCGCGGCGGAGCTTAACGGCGAGGTCCTTTTCAATCGCGGGCAGTGCCATGCGCGCCTCGCCCGAAGGGGACACGTCCACGCGGAACGAGTGGACCGGTTTTCCGGCCCACGTGTCCCAAAGCTCCGCATCCCACTTGCCTTCCGCGAGATCCGGCAGCACGAGAACCGACGGCGGCGCAGGAGGGAGTTGCTCTTTGAGCGCGCAGACGCGGCGCCAGGTGCGGCCTTCGGCGCGGACCCAGGCGACCGCCGTCCTTCCCCCGGCCACAGCCCACGCCTTGAGCGGCGGGTGCAATCCCTCGATCGCGCCCGCGAAACGGAAGCAGCCATAGAACCAATCCGGGCCGGTATTCTCCACCCGAACCGTGTGGCGGCCGGCCGGAATATCAGCCGCGTAAGCGCGGTTGTACTGATTGAGCGTGTCGTGTTTGCCGGGCGGATTGGTGTTCGGGAACGCGTGTGTGAGAACCGGCTGACCGTCGACCTCGATGCGCAGGGCCGCGCCGCCCCAGCCGGAAACGCCCCCGACATCGACCAGCAGCCGCGTGCGCCAAGGCAGGTCGGTCTCGAAGGTGACCGGGTTGTGCTTATCGCGGTGGCCGCCCACGCCGTGCTGGATACCCGCCAGCGGCAGTTCGCCGGAGGCGCCGGCGCGCGAGACCCGCACCGTGCGCGGCCGGTTGATTTCGTCGCGCAGCCATGAGACCGGACCGGACTCCAGTTCGAGGTCGGCGCGCGGGAGAGGATCGGGCGGCTTCTGCCATTCGAGGCGCGGCACGACGGGCTTCACAGCTTCGGCGGGCCAATCGATGTCCTTCGCGAAGCGCGCCGCCGCGCCGAACAGGCCGTACAGGTTTGAGGTGTGGATCTGCTCCCAGTACCACGGCGCGGCGAGGCCCGAACCGCCGGTCGCCAGCGTCACCCAGAGCGGGTCGTGAATCTGCAGCCCTGCGGGATCGTCGTTGAACCGCGCGCCGCCCGAGTCTGCGCCGATTTCGCCCACGTGGTGCGGCTTGCCGTAGCCGGCTTTGGCCGCCTGTTGGCGGGCCAGCGTGACGGCAAGGTCGGGGCTGCCGTAGTGGTGGGTTTGCACGTAGTCCAGCCCGGGCAGCGTGTCCACGGCGGGGTCGCCGTCGCTGCGGCCGTAGCTGGTGGTGATCAGGTGGCGGTAGGGATCGATGCCCCGCAAGTGGCACGCCATGCGCTCATGCCACGCGCGGACGGGCACGGCCGCATAGGACTCGCCGATGCAGTCCACCTCGTTCCAGAACTCCCATGAAAGCACGGCGGTGTCGGCGCCGTAGCGGGCCACGAGGTAGCGGAGCTTGTTGCGGTAGAGACGGTCCATCTCGGCGCTGGCCCAGAAATCGGCGGGGGTTTGGAGCGGGCCGCCGTTGGCCGCGTTGTGGGGGGAATCCTTCCAGCAGTCGTACGGTGGCTTGTCGCGCAAAATGTTGAACGAGTCGATACAGACCATCACGCGGATACCGTTCGTTTTGGCGAGGCCGAGGGCGTAGTCCAAGCGCCAGGCGTTGGCGAGGTCGAACTGCCCCATGCCGAGCCCCTGCCCCGGCTTGCCGGGGCGCTCAAGGGCAAAGGTGAACCAGCAGGGCGAAAGCCAGAAACGCGCGTAGTTGCCGCCCGCGCGGCCGAGGGCGGGCAGCCAGTCGTCGTAGTCGAACGTGCCGCGGCGGTGACCCCAGCAGACGTTCTCGCCGATCGGGAAATAAGTCTGGCCGCTGTCGAAGGCGAAGTAGCGGCGGTCGCGGGCGCTGACGCGCACGAAACCGGGGTCGCGGCCGGGGGTCGCGGTAAAGCGCACGGGCTCCGATTCGCGGCGGCCGGTGCGGTCGCGGACGGAGACGACGGCGGAATAGTCGCCCGGCTGGGGCGGCGCGAAGCGCACGCGCCACGCGGGGCTACCGCAGGCCGTGAGGATCTCCTGCCCGTTCGTGAGCGAGCGCCGATAGGGCCGGTCAAAAAAGCCGGGCACCGAAACGCTCTTCCCGCCGGGCAGCGCGACGCGCGCATCGACGGCGATGTCGTCGGGATCGAACGGATTGCCGTACGTGGCCGACGCATCGACGGTCAGCTCCACGCGCCCGTAACAGGCGACCTGAGCGGACGACAGCCGGACCTCCCGGATTCCCAAGGCATCCTGCTTGGCATACGGCGTGACAAGGCTTGCGGCCATGAGCGGCATGATGGCAATGAACATAATGGCCCCTTCCAGAAAAGAAGAACCGCCCGCAGACATTCCCGCCGCCTATGTCCTCCCTGCCGTGACGGGCGCCACCCGCCGCAAAATGATGCCTCAGCCCGACCCCCATACTGCCTATGGGATGCTCGCGGCCTTCTTATGACCCGAGAAGTCCGGTCTCGATGTGGAACGTGACAGACTTGCCGGGGGCGAGGTAACGCTGCTGGTTATGCGCCTGGCAGAAGAGACGTCCCTTGTGCTCACATGTCGCCGGGAGGCACATGCCCATCGCGTCCTCATCCTTTGTGCGCGCAATCCAGCGCGTCGCGTAGGGAAGCTCCTCCGGACGGTAACGGACGAATACGCCGCCGCCCTTGGGATAGACCTGCTTCACAAACGCCCACCCGTTTTTGTCCGCCTTGTGGAAGTAGCAGTTCACAATCTCCGGCTTGTAGGACTCGCCCTTCGCACCGACGATCGACTGCGCCTTGTAGTCCCGGTCCAGCACGTCCAGCCACCTGTTCGTCGCGTCCGCCCACGGCTTGTAGTAGTCCGCCGACACCTCGTGGTTGATGATCGGCTTTTTCGCAAGCGGCGATTCAACGATCTTCGAACCATTGACGGGGCGATGGTTGACGTGACACAGGTAGTAGTACTCGAGCGGCAGGTCCTTGATGTTCGTCACCGTCGCGGCGATATCGAGCTTCGCCGCGCCCTTGCGGAGGATGACCCGAGGCTCGAACACGTAGTTGTAGGTAAAGCACATGTCGTAATACGCCTTGCCGCCGACCGCCACGTACTCGCCGCGCGTGTCCTTCCCGAACTCGACATACGCCTCCTTGTAGCGAAGGATCGGCAGCTCGGCGTGACCGACATGCGTGTCATCCGCGGTCGGATTGCCCATCGCCGTGAGTCCGCAGTGCATCATGAAGCAGCCGTACGATTCGTTGAAACACGCCGCGCAGTCTTTGGGCTCCGCATACATCGACTTCATCGTGAGCTCCCGCCCGTCGAAGTCGCAGCGCCAGATCATCTGTCCCATGAACGGCAGAAGAGTGAACGAGCCGCGCGCGTTGGACACCTTGAGCGCCTCAACGCCCGTGGCGTAGCGGAACGTTTCAACCTTAAATTCCCCGCTCTCGGCAAACGTGCGCTTTGCGTCGGAAAAGAACGAATTTTGAAGGGTGATTTTCATGTTTACTCCTCACGCGAACATGCGGCGGAAATGATCCAGAATCATTTTGACGCCATTGTCCCCGGTCTCCTTCGAGGCCTGGAGGGCGGACTGCGCGTACCACGCGGCCTTGTCGAACTCCTGCATGTTGACCGTCTCGGGACAGAGGGACATCATGAGCGAGGTCTCGCCTTCGCCAGCGTGGTCGAACGGATACTTCGCCAGAACCTTCGCGTCCATGAGCGCATGGTTCCTGATCCAGATGAACGGATTCGCGTCGAGGTTCGTGTGATCCGTATAGTACGCCGCGCTCGAGGGATCACCCCACCAGCCATCGCCCTTCTTCTCCTCGAGGAACTCCATGATCACCTGGCGCGAAGCGAGGCGGAACGCGAGGTCCGTCGGCATACCGGCGTTGAAATCTTCAGACTGGTGATGGATGATCGTGTGGACGTTGCGGAATCCGACATCGAGGAGTCCGCGAAAGATTTGCCGCGCGATCGGCACCAACGCCTGTGAATCGACCGGGATCGAGCCGCGGCCTTCGCATGGCGCGACGGCACGCGAGGACGCTCCCCAGTAAAAACTGGGGAGAATCACGACTTCCGCATCCTTCTCGTACTCATGGAGCGCGCGCTCAACAGCGAGCGTGTCCATCCCAACGGGGAGATGTTCAGAGTGATACTCGAGAACCCCCAAGGGCAACACAACCGGTGTGCGCTTCTTGATCGCTTCCCGAATCTGTGACGGACGCATCAATTCATAACGCATATTCAGAACCTCCTAAACGTGTAAACTGATTCTCAGTTGCATACCTCGATCGGGCCGTTGGTACCGATCTGGGCGGGTGCGAGATTGACGCAGCCGTCCTTCGTAATCGCAATCGGCTTCTCCCAGCGGAGGCCGAACGTCGGCGAGGTCACAAACGTGTCGATCTGGAACGTCATATTCGGCTGGAGCTCATAGTCGGAGCTTGTCTCCATCCAAGGAGCCTCGACCTCGATGAGGCCGGTGCCGTGGCAGGGCCCATAGAAGTAGTTGGCGCGCTTGCCGTGCTGCTCGTAGAACTTGATAAAGTCCTTCGCGACCTGCGAAGCGAGGACGCCGGGCTTCAAATTCGCTTCCGTCCAGTAGTGGGCATCGAGGCCGAACTGCACCAGCTCGCGCTTCTCGGGCGTCAGCTTGCCGCAGCAGACCGGAAGGCCGATCGACGGCGAGTACCCGCAGATCTTCGCGGAGAGGTTAAGCTGCACGATGTCCCCTTCTTCAATCACTTTGTAGCTCGAGCGGGAAATCGCATGGCGCGTCGATTTTTCGGAAAAGCAGTACATCGGAAGCCCTTCGTACTCGGCGCCGTTCTCGTAGATGCACTTCTGGGCGACACCGACGAGCTGAAGCTCGGTCTTTCCTGGCCGGAGCTCCTTCATCACAGCCTTGGTCGCGAGATCCGTGATGCGGGTTGCCTCGCGGATGCAGGCGATTTCGTTGTCGGACTTGATGCGGCGAAGGGCGAGCATGATGTCATCCGCCCAAACGGTCTCCGCCTTCGGATAGCACTCGCGGATGCCGTCGAACTGGACAACGTTCGTGTTGAGCTTGGCGGCGACACCAATCTTGATGTTGTCGCCGGTGACACCAAGCTTCTTGAAGACATCCTTGAACGACTCGCTCTTCAGTTCGGGATACGCGGGGTTCGCGCTCTCGCGGTACTGGTAGACGACACAGATGCGGTCCATCCAACTGAAGTCGTCGGCAAAGATCTGCGATTCGGGGCCGACCATGAGCGCGGCTTCGCCATTCGCGGCAATCGCGACGCCGCACCGCTCAAACAGCGGCCAGAAATTAGAGAAGTAACGCGTGTCAGCGTAGTCGGCCTCAGAGCCGTTCACCACGAGAACGTCAAGGCCCTTCGCCTGAACGAGTTTTGCTGCATTCGCGACACGCTGTTTAAATTCTTCGATTGGAATCGTGATTTTTGCCATGGTCTGTGTTCCTTTCTTCGGCCCGTCAGTATCCCCACGGGCTACTGAGTCAATTGTAAGCCTCTCCCTAAAGGGATGAACTGAATTAAGTGTGGCATACAGACTGGATCAATGCAAGGGGAAAGAAGGCCTGGCTCCGGTACGGCCGGGGTTTCATGTGAGCGCATTTTTCACGGATGTGGATCACGTGCGGAAACCCGCGCACGGATGCCTTCGAGCTGACGCAGCTTCCACTCGAGCATTTCCCGGTTACAGACGTAATCCATCGTAGGCTCCCAGCCAAGCGACGCGTCGTATTCAACGAGAGGGATCGTCGCGCGAACGTTTTCGGCCTCGCGATCGAGAATGGCAAGGCGCTCCGCGGCGGTTTTAGCGATCTTGAAATCGCGGACATTGCCGAGGGTGATCGCCGACCGTTCGAAAAACGCGCCGACCCCGAGCATGCGCTTCGCCGCGGCGAATTTTTCCGGCGGCACCGTCGGCAGCAGTTTCTCAAGGCGTGCGTTGCCACGGCGCCAGAGTGCGCATTCCTTCGCGAGATGTCCGCGGTAGTCGATGATTTCCTTTTCAGAAAGCCCGTACCGCGACCCGAGGTACTTCCATCCGTTGCCGTAACGGAGACCTTCGTAGTACTCGTATTTCGGATGCGGCGGTGGCGGAATATCCTCCCCAGGAAGGACAAACGGATAGCTCGGACCGGTTCTGAGAGGACCTCCCTGATCGGCATTGTGCGCGCTATGATAGACAAACGCCTCGCTCCAATCCTTCCAGGTTTCGATCACCGCAGCCGCATGGACAGCTCCGAAATCCCGCGCGGCGATCGCCCTCAGCGTCTCCTCAAGCGTGGCGGAGTCTGTCTCTTCGGTAAACGCGGCTTTCCCGATTTCAGATATGAAACTCGGCATAAACCCGTAGTGGTGGCACTCCATCAATCCGGAAAGCGCATAGTCGGCACGGGCCTTGCGCAACGCGCGGAAACGTTCGATCCAGCGATACGGACACGGCTCGTAAGGCGCGACCCCGGAATCCCAGGTGCGTCCACCGGTATTGGACATGGAGGTCAACCGTATGCCGCGACGTTTGACGACTTCGGCTTCGGAACGGAAAACAGGGCTCGGTCCGATTCGGGTAATCGAATAGTCAGAATTCCACTTTTTGACGCCGTCGAGCAGATAGGGCTTATCGCCCATCTCGAAGGTGACGTGCACCGTGACGTTCGTCGGTATCGCTTCGAGAAGCGCCAACCGCTCTTTCTCCGGTGCCCCGTACCAGTTGTAGGTCCAAAACAGAACCTGGAAATCCGGATTGTATCTGCGCGTCGTCTTTGCCACCAGCTCGAGCCAAGGCGCCCAGTCAAGGGATGGCCACCAGCCGTGGCAGCGCTTGCCAGACACCCGTTCCGACTTGGGTCCCCACCAATAACCCGCGGTGACGCCATCGCGAGTCTTAAAGGCGGACGTCTCGCCGACACAGACGATTCCCTTCAGCCCCGGCGCGTTTTTCACGATCGCGCCATAGGTGGAGTCATACCACGCTTCCGCGCCGGGATCGAGCGGATGGAATTTCGACGCCTTGACCGCGAACCAAGCGTAGACATAGACATCGATGCCCCGCAACCGCGCACGCGCCACCAGAGCCGGGATATCCTCCTTGCCGTTACGCGTCACATCCGGCGGATCTTCAATGAAAACCAATATCGCATCCATGCCTGCATGCGCGAGCTGGTCGAGATACACATCCGGAAATTTTTCGACTTCCCATCCCGAATGCGTCATCCGGGGTGAGAACATCCGCGTGAACGTTCGTTCGCCGCGCTTCAGCGCGGGACGTCCGCGCGCGTTGAGCATGTCCTCAAGCCGACAACACCCCTGAAAGGCTTCCCGTGGCGTCGCACCGGAGATGCGCACCTCGCCTTCGGAAACGACAATGCGGCTCGTCAGCGGATTCGCCTCGGGTTTCACCGCGATGATCACGCGCCGTTTCCCGTCCGCCGCAAAACGGACTTTCATCGACTTCGCGAAATAATCCGCGAGATCCGCCTTCGCGTGCATGACGACCGGATCATCCGACTCGGCGATCAGCGTCCAGTTGGGATCAATCCCAATCTCGTCAACGGCCATCGGGGCCGCGTCGCTCGCCAGACGGTTCGGGTGCAGCTCGGCCAGCCGCTCGCGAAAGCCCAAAGGGGGTTCCGCCGACACCGAACACGCTGCCAGCACGACGCCCATAAAAAAAGTTCGTTTCATAATCATATCCGTTCTCAGGTGAATGGCATCCGGCGAGACGACGGGCCTTTTCCACCAAGGCATTTTTCTCCGCTTCTTCCGCGAGCCGCTCACGGCGGGAACGTAAAATGGTTTCCTTCAGGTGTAAAGGAGACTTAGTTTGGCATGCGGGCACTGTGCCTGCAAGGGGAAACAGGGGAAACAGGCCGGGGCCGTCGGGCCTCGAAACAGCTTTTGGAATGCGACTAGTTGCGGTCCGGCTGCCTCTGCCGCCTTACGCCTGAGACACGGGAGGCTCTTCCGGCACCGGGGAAGGCTCTTCCGCAGGCGCGGGCGTTTCCACGGGCGCAGGCGCTTCGGCGGGTGCTGGCGCTTCCGCGGGGGAATCCGCCACGTCCACAGAAACAGGCACTTCGGCGGGCGCAGGCGTTTCCGGGGCTGCCGGGACATCCGCCGCAACGGCAACAGGCGTCTCTACGGCAGGCCGGGCCACAGGCGCGCTGACGGCGGCATCGCCCTGCCGCCGCCCCCCACCCTGCTGCCCTCCCGCCTGTTTCTCGCCCGGCAGGAAACGGAACGCGGGATAATCAAGCGGGCCGCTGAGCACGTCGTTGTAATACTCGACCACATGCCCCTTCTCCACCAGCCACGCGAGCTGCACCAGCGTCTCCTTGACCTTGTCCGCATCACCGCCCGCCAATGCCGTGACCATCTCCGCCTTGGTACAGGCCGGATGCTCATTCACATAAGTCAACACCTCGCGCAACGCCTGCACCGCATGTGCGGGGTCAAGCACCGCCGGCGCCTTGAGCATCACGAAATCCTGCCCTTTCGGGTCATTCACGCGGAACAGGTACAGGTTGCGGTGACGGAAGGCGCCGCGCAACGCGAAGAAGAGCGAGGCCGGGAACCGGCGCTCGCGGTTGAGCGTATCCTTCAGCGCGAAATAAAGCGGCCGGCTCGGGGTCTGCAGCGCGACTGCCGCCGTGCAGATCAGATGCCGCGCGCCCGCGACCTGCGAGGGAAGAATCTCGCGCATGAACACCAATTCCGCCACGTCACGCTCCATGGGCGGGGCTTTCGGCGCGGGTTCCGCTTCGGCGTCCGCCCCGTCCGCCGCGTCCCCCGCCTCAGGCTCGACCGGTTCGACAACCGTCGGCATTGCACCTTTGCGGCGGTAAATCTTTTTCTTGGTGCACTGCTGCCGCCACTGCTCGATCACCTCCGGATCGCGCACCGTTTCGATCCGCGCCCGGTACCCCTCTTCCGACATGTTGGGGTATTGCGTCCGCAGCATCTCGTGCACCTTGGAATTAAAGCTGTGGTGGTTCGGCGGCCCGAGCAACGTACCGCTCAACCCGCACCGCGCGACACAGACGAACGTGCCGGACGGGGGTTCGCACGAAACCTCCTCCACCTCGAAAAAGTCATCCATGTGCCGGTTGACCAGATGCGCGCGGATCTCCTCTTCGGAGAGCGCGGGCAGCCCGCACACCTTGCACTGGAAAAGCGGCAGCTGCTGATCCTTAATCGGCTCCACGCGGATCAGGCAGGAGGCGGGGTTGTCGAGGAAGAGCCACGCGATGTCGCGCAACGGGAATGCGCGATGGGAGGTCTGGATGCGGCGGATGACCGCGCCCAGCGCCTTCTGCTCGGGCAGCACGCGGATTTCGAGCGGCAACGGCGGAGGCATCTCGGGACGCTGGGAACGGAAATCGCGGCGTTCGCGTTCGGGACGCGACCCTTGATCGGGACGCGCTCCGCGCAAATCGGCAAACGCGGCGCGCGATTCGGGACGCGGCATTTCCGAACGGGGGCCACGCTCAAACTCGCGCCTCGGCGGCGGCCTGCGGTCCGGCCTGCGGCGGTCAACGCGGTCAGCCCCGTCGTTCCGCGGACGGCGGTCACGGCCCCGGTCCCGCCCGTCAAAACGGGCCTCGCCCATATCGCCATTCTCAAACCGGTCGTTCTGATAGCGTTTGATGTTCGCGTCCGGGGACGTGCGCGCCCAGCTCGGCGCAAAATTCAGATCGAACACCATCCCGCCGCCATCCTGACCCGCCGCCTTCGCCTCTTCATTCTCGCTCATGGTTTAGTTATGTTACCTTTTGTCTGACCGTACGGTCAATGTGATTTGTCACACCGCGCCCGCCGCCACCGCGGCCAGCAACCCGCCGTTCAGAAGAATCGTTTTCTGACGGGGGCTCAACACGGTGGACGCCGTAAACGCCGTGCCTTGCGTCACGTTTCGAACCGCCACCTTGCCGTCGCCGGCAACCGCCTCGCGTACCCCATCCAGCACCAGCCGGTCCCCTTTCGCAACCGCGCCGTAGTCCGCCGGGTTATCGAAAATGAAGGGGACAATGCCGAAATTGATCAGATTCGCAAGGTGAATGCGCTCAATGCTCTTGGCCACCAGCGCCTTTACGCCAAGGTACATCGGGCACATTGCCGCATGCTCGCGGCTCGACCCCTGCCCGTAGCTGTCGCCTGCCACAATGATGTTGCACAACCCGGCGTCGCGGTTCGCCACAGCGTTCGCATAGAAGGACGGATCCACATGCTCGAACACGTATTTCGCATACTGCGGCACGTTCGAGCGGTATTTGAGCCGCGCGCCGGCCGGCATGATGTGATCGGTCGTCACCTTGTCCCCGACCTTGATCACCGCCACGCCTTCCACGGTCGCGGGCAGCGGCTTGCCGGACGGCACCTGCCCGATGTTCGGGCCGCGCGCGATCGCCGTGCCGGGCACACCCTTGCCCACCGTCTCGCGGAACAGGAACATGCTGTCGTCCACGTCGAACGCCGCGGGTTCGGCAACCCCCTCGGGCAGAGACGCCAGCGAGCGCGGATCGGTGAACACGCCCGTCAGCGCCGCCGCGGCCGCCGTTTCCGGGCTCACCAGATAAGCCTGCGCGGACTGCGTCCCCGTGCGCCCCTCAAAATTCCGGTTGCTGGTGCGCAGGCTGACCGCGCCGGTCCCCGGCGACATGTGATTGCCGATGCAGAAGCCGCACGCGTTCTCCAAAATGCGCACGCCCGCCGCCACGAGATCGGTGAGCAGCCCCTCACCCGCAAGCATCGCCACCACCTGGCGCGAACCTGGAGCCACGCCGACTTCCACGTCGGGGTGAATCTTTTTCCCGCGCAGCATCAGCGCCGCGGTCTTGAGGTCGCGGTACGACGAGTTGGTGCAGGAGCCGATCAGCACCTGATTCACTTTTTTGCCGGCCAGCGAAGCGATCGTCGCAATGTTGCCCGGCGAATGCGGGCAGGCCGCCATCGGCTCGACCAAGCCCAAGTCAATCTCCAGCACGCGGTCATACCGCGCGCCTTCGTCGGCCTTTAATTCGGCCCAATCCTTGCCGCGGCCCTGCGCCTTCAGAAACGCCAGCGTCGTCGCATCGCTCGGGAAGACCGACGTGGTCACGCCCAGTTCCGCACCCATGTTGGTGATGGTCGCGCGCGCCGGCACGCCAAGCCCCGCCACACCCGGGCCGCCGTACTCCAGCACGCGGCCCACGTTGCCCTGGGTCCCGTAAACCTTCAGCACGGTCAGGATCACGTCTTTGGCCGACACGCCGGGCTTGAGCGCCCCGCTCAGGCGCACCAGCGTAACCTTCGGGCAGGTCAGGTAGAACGGCCCGCCGCCCATCGCCACCGCCACGTCGATGCCGCCCGCGCCGATCGCGATCATCCCGATGCCGCCGCCGGTGGGCGTGTGGGAATCGCTGCCCAGCAGCGTCGCCCCCGGTTTGCCGAAACGCTCGAGGTGGAGCTGGTGGCAGATGCCGTTGCCCGGCCGCGAGAACACAATGCCGTAACGCTGCGCAACGCTTTTCAGGTAGGCGTGATCGTCCGCGTTCTCGAACCCCACCTGAATCGTGTTGTGATCCACATAACTCACCGCCAGATCGGCCTTCACGCAATCGAGACCCATGCTCTCGAACTGCAAATACGCCATCGTGCCGGTCGCGTCCTGAGTCAGCGTCTGATCAATGCGGATCGCAAGCTCGCAGCCCGGTTTCAGCTCACCCGCGACACGGTGCGCGGCCAAAATCTTCTCAACAATGTTCTGCGCCATACCTATCCCATCCCTCTCACTTGCCCTGCTTCGCCCACGAATCCTTCAGCGTGACCGTGCGGTTGAAGACCGGTTTCCCCGGCTTCGAATCGACGGGGTCCGCACAGAAGTAGCCGATCCGCTCGAACTGGAATTTCTCGCCCGGGACGGCCGACGCCAACGCCGGCTCGGCATACGCCGTGACGACCTTTAAAGAGCCGGGGTTGAGGAACTCGACAAAATCGCGCGCGGCGTCGCCCAACGGGTCCGGCACCGTGAAGAGCCGGTCATAGAGGCGGGCCTCAACCGGCACCGCGTGCGCCGCGGAGACCCAGTGGATCGTGCCCTTGATCTTGCGCCCGTCCGCCGCGTTGCCGCCTTTCGATTCCGGGTCATACGTGCCGTGGATCTCAGTGATCACGCCCGCCGCGTCTTTCGTCACATGCGTGCAGGTGAAGAGGCAGGCCGCGCGCAACCGCACCTCCTGCCCCGGCGCCATGCGGAAAAACTTTTTGGCGGGGACTTCCATGAAGTCTTCGCGCTCGATATACACCTCGCGCCCGAACGGCACCTGCCGCGTGCCCGCGCCGGGATCTTCGGGATTGTTTTGCGCCTCCGCGCATCCGGTTTGGTTTTCGGGATAGTTGTCGATCACCACCTTGACGGGATCGAACACCACCATGCGCCGCAGCGCCCGCTTGTTCAGGTCGTCGCGCAGACAGTGCTCCAGCAGCGCAACGTCCGTCTCGCTCTGATACTTGGAAACGCCGATGCGCTCGCAGAAATCGCGGATCGCCTCCGGGGTGTAGCCGCGCCGCCGCAGGCCGCACACCGTCGGCATGCGGGGATCGTCCCAGCCGTTCACGCGTTTCTCCTGAACGAGCTGGAGCAGCTTGCGCTTGCTCATCACCGTGTAGGTCAGGTTCAGCCGGGCGAACTCGCGCTGCTGCGGCCGGATCTTCACCCCGTTGCGCACGACCAGCAAGCCCATCTCGTCCATGCGGTCGACCACCCAGCCGTAGAGGGGGCGGTGAACCTCGAACTCGAGCGTGCACATCGAATGCGTCACGCCTTCGAGCGCGTCCTCGATCGGATGCGCGAAATCGTACATCGGATAGATGCACCAGGTGTCGCCCGCGTGGTAGTGCGGCACATGCATGATGCGGTAGATCACCGGGTCGCGGAAATGGATGTTGGGCGAGGCCATGTCGATCTTCGCGCGCAGGCACAGCGTGCCGTCCGCAAACTCGCCCGCCCTCATCC
This sequence comes from Kiritimatiellia bacterium, assembly GCA_028700415.1. Classification (GTDB taxonomy): domain Bacteria; phylum Verrucomicrobiota; class Kiritimatiellia; order RFP12; family UBA1067; genus JALHET01. The sequence goes on along the minus strand of JAQVSS010000084.1, from coordinate 1,210 downwards.
GGCGGAACAGCGCGAGGTTCTCTTCCGGCGCCCGGTTGCGGGTCGGGCTCTCCTTGCCCGGCGCCGTCGGAATGCCGCGGTACTCTTTCCACTGCTCCTGCGTGAGGCCGCACACATACGCGTGGCCGCCGCTGATCAGGTTCTCGGCGATCTCATACATTTTCCCGAAGAGATCCGCCGCGCTGTAAAACCCTTCTCCCCAGTCGAACCCCAGCCACCGGATGTCCCGCTTGATGTTCTCGGCGTACTCGTCCGACTCTTTCGAGGGGTTGGTGTCGTCCATGCGCAGATTGCACTGGCCGCCGAATTCCTGAGCCATGCCGAAATCGATACAGATCGCTTTGGCGTGCCCGATGTGGATGTACCCGTTCGGCTCGGGAGGGAAACGCGTCACCACCTGCCCGCCGGTCCGGCCTGCCGCCACGTCTTCCGCGACCCACTGTTTCAGGAAATGCCGGCTGGTATCCGATACCGCCGCCTTGATCTCTTCACTCATCTTTCACCTTTCGGGCAGGCACAGAGGCCTGCCCCTGCAACGGCTCACGGCTTCCACACGCGCACCTTCATCCGCTTCCGTCCCCACTCCTGCGCATCCCCGTGCGAGGAATACCAAAGATCCAGCCGGTTGCCGGTAATCTTACCGCCCCGGTCCTCGACGCGCCCGTACCCATACCCCGGGACATACACGATGGTTCCGAAGGGCAACACCGCCGTGTCTGCCGCAATCGTCCCGTGCCGGGCACGCGTGCCGCTGGCCGTGACCCCGACCTCTTTGGGCTTGCCCTTGTTCTTCCCGCTGCTGATCACCGGAGACCCGAGGCCGAACCAGCCCCGCTCCCAGCTGCAGCAGATCCCGCAGTTGCAGTAACCCGTCACTTCCATGACCATGACGATTGGGGGCTTGTTGCCCGGCGGGCGGAGCCGCTCGCTCAGGCACCCGGACCACCAGACCAACAGCGGCACCGCAGCACCGGCCAAAACGGCCGGCAACCGCTCGCGCAACAGCTTCGGCACGCTTATCTTGTGCGGGTTGGACATGTGAATGCAGTGTATCAGAAGCCGGACCCGCCCGCAATGCCACGCAAGAAACACGGGGCACAGCCGTCCGGCCTCAGAGCCTCACCGGGAAGCGCCATGCGCCGCTACCGGATCCACCCGAAGCGGGGCGAGGTTAAGGGCCAGTAGACCACGGTGGCCGGCCCCAGCAGAT
>JAQVSS010000417.1 GCA_028700415.1 Kiritimatiellia bacterium | reverse complement strand
TTGACCATCACCCCCTATGCTGAACCGCTCTTGCACGGTTCTGTCGCTAATGGCCATGATCCGGACAACAGCGGGCAAATCAGCTTTGTTGCCGAATCGGATGACGGTTATGCCTTCGCCTACTGGTCGGACGGACACACCGTTTTCAGCACCAATCCCATCCTCACCAATCCGGTTGGCGGCATTGCCGGCTACCATCCCGTGATCTGGCCGATCGGACCGTCGACCGACTTGCAGGCAATCGGCATGTCCGCCCAGAATGAATCCGCTGTCCTTTTCCTGAACGGGGTCGTTCGCATGGTGCTGCCCGCTCATGTCGATCCGGAAGCGGTTATCGCGGTTACCGCCTGCGATGCGGTCGCAGGCCAGGACCTGCTGCCGTCAGGCATGGCGGCCGCGCAGCCATTTTTCTGTTTCCTGCGCAGTGAAAACCTGGTGGGTGAGCGTATCCGGATCGAAATCGATCTGGCGCAAGCCGGCATCCAGCTTGGCGATGAAGAACGTGAGAGTCTGACACTGTACCGCTGGAATGAAGAAGAGCAGATCTGGAAAACTGCTGAAATCGCCAGACAGGGCGTTGATTGGGAGACCGGTATCCTCTGGGCCGAAGTCGAGCAATTCAGCACCTACGGCCTGTTCTATACGCCGCAGCTTGTCCAGACCGGGGAAACGCCGGTAAATGGTGCCTGGCTGCTGCTCCTGGTCGGCGGCTGCCTGATGGCGCTGATCCTGGCAAGAAAACGATTGCCCGGACTTGGCGGCAGATCGGATGCGGATGCTTGACGTTTTCTGACCACGCGTTTTGATGTGCCCGGTTCACTCCCAGCGGGGGTGAACCGGGCATCTTGATTAAGCGGGGTTCACCCGGCCGCGTGGGTTATATCCAGAAAGAGTGCAAGATGGCAAACAGGGTCGAATCAAGGCGGGCAGGCTTAACACCGCTATCAGGGGCCAGGCATGGCAGGAACCAGCTTAACGGCTGGCTTGTTGCGCTGCTGATCCTGGCTATCTTGCTCGCAAGTTCGATTTACCTGTTTTCCGCCTGGAACCGTTACAGGCAAAACGCCTCAGACCAGGCGATCCAGCTGGCCCGGTCATTAGCCAGCCTTTTTCATGCCGAGCACATCGCGGCGCTGGCAGATGCTCCCGAAAATCCCGATACGAACGCCTCAGTGTTGATGCAAAACAGTCTGAACGGACTTGTTTTTGCATCTCATACCATTCACAGAGCCTATTTGCTGGCCCAACACGACGGAGAGATCCTTGTTTTGCTTGACGCCGGTCTTTATGGAACAGGCCATATGGAAGAAAACGAATCGCGGCGCGAACCGTTTCGCACAGGCCAAACCATCCTGACCGGTCCGGTATCGGACAAGCAGGGAACCTGGGTCTGTGTCCTTGTCCCCATGAGGGATCCGGCTGACCAGCGGGTCTGCGCCGTTCTGGGATTTGACTTAGCGGCATCTGAATGGACCGGACAAATCTGGAAGCGGCTGGTCCCCGATGCTGTCATCGCAATCTGTGTGCTCTTTCTCTTTTTCACGTTCCTGCGCAACCTGCTGCAGCATGCAGCACTGAAGCGACTGACCGGGAAACTTGCCGCCCAGGAAGCGCTATATCGGAGTGTCTTTGACCTGTCGCCGATCGGGATCGCGATCGTGCGGGATGACCGCTTCGTGTCCCGTTTGGAATTGGGGAACGCGAGCATCAACCCCGCTTTCGAGGCGATCATCGGCCGGACAAGCCAGGAGCTGGAAAATCTGACCTGGCCGGAAATAACCTATGCTGACGATCTTAAGGCCGATCTTGAGCACTTCGAGCCATTCAAGGCGGGTGAGGTTAACGGCTATACCCTGGAGAAGCGTTTTGTCCGGCCTGACGGCACGCCTGTCTGGACACGCATGATTATTACCCGCCTCATTGACCTTCTCGCTGACCAAAGGCTGCACTTGTGCCTGATCGAGGATATATCGGAACACCTGGCAACGGCCACCGCTTTATGTGAAAGCGAACGCAGCAAAAGTATCTTGCTTTCCCATCTGCCGGGACTGGCGTTCCGTTGCCGCCTTGACCGCGACTGGACCATGCAATATGTCTCTGCCGGTTGCCTTGCCTTGACAGGATACCCGCCGGAAAGCCTGGTCGACAACAAAATCCAATCGTATGTCAGTCTTGTCGATCCTGTTTATCGCGAGCAGCTGTTTACGGCAAGGGCAGACAAACGGCAGACACGGCAGTCCTACCGGGTGGAATACCCGCTAACGGCGGCCGGCGGTGAAATCAAGTGGGTCATGGAACTGGGGCAGACTGTTGGCGGCAGTCAAGGCAAGGGCGATGCGCTGGAAGGCATCATCCTCGACATCACGGACCGCAAAAAGATGGAGAACGAACTCCGGACCGTCAACGAGCGCGACGCCTGGACAGGCTTGCCCAACCGCCGCGTTCTGGAACGCATGCTCGAATCTGACAATAAAGATCAACGGACGGAAAACCGGGCGATTGTCAGCATCAACTGCACGCCGGTTCAGCTTCTGACGAAAACGTATGGATTTCACTACACGCAGGACCAGCTCAAGAAAACAGCCGAGCTGCTGCGGCTCTTTTGCTCCGGGCAGCGCCAGCTGTTCAGCACATACTGGGACCGGTTCGTTTTCTACCTGACCGCATATGAGAGCAGAGAGGATCTCCTGGATTTCTGTGCGATCCTGTCGGCCCGTCTGACGGCTTTGTTTAAGTCCGAACGCATCGGCGGCGGCATCGGTGTCCTGGAGATCGAATCCGGATGTAGTCAGGATGTCGATCAGCTGCTCAAAAAAGTCCTGATCGCATCAGAGAAGTCGATGAACCACCCGGAAGCGAGCTTTCAGGCCTGCTTTTTCGGGCCGGATATCGAATCCGAACTGATCCGTACGGAAACGATCAAGCGCGACCTGCTCGATATTGTCGACGATGAAGGAGACGGCGGTCTTGTGCTGCAGTTTCAACCCATCCTGGATTTGCCGTCAAACCGGATTTGCGGCTTCGAAGCCTTGTGCCGTCTGAACAGTGCCAGCTTGGGCCGCGTTCCGCCCCTGGAGTTCATCCCGCTGGCCGAAGAAACCAAGCTGATCATCCCGATCGGTCTAAAAATCATCCGCAAGGCTTTCCGGTTTCTGCGCAATCTGCTGGACTTAGGCTATACGGACCTGACGGTCAGCGTGAATATCTCGGCGATCCAATTGCTGCAGCACGACTTCGTGGAGCAGCTGCTGCAATCTTCGCGCGAGATCGGCGTCAGTCCCGAGCATATCGGCATCGAGCTGACGGAGTCGATCCTGGCAACCGATTACGATGAGATCAACCACACGATCAGCACCCTGAGGCAGTTGGGCATCCATGTCGCGATCGATGATTTCGGCACAGGCTATTCGTCGTTTGCGCGCGAACAGGCCCTGCGTGTCGACTGCCTGAAAATCGACAAGCAGTTCATCGATTCGCTGCTGGACGACCAGCTCGAGCACGCCATCACCGGCGATATCATCTCGATGGCACACAAGCTGGGCCATTATGCGATCGCGGAAGGCGTCGAAGAGGAAAAACAGCTGCAGCAGCTGCGCAGATGGCATTGTGACCAGATCCAGGG
>JAQVSS010000416.1 GCA_028700415.1 Kiritimatiellia bacterium | reverse complement strand
GGGGAAATACGACGTGTTGGTTTCGGCCAACGGCGGCGGCATCAGCGGCCAGTCGGGCGCGATCCGCCACGGGCTTGCCCGCGCGCTGGTGGCCTCGGACGCCAACCTGCGCGAGGTGCTCAAGAAGGCGGGATGCCTGACGCGCGACTCCCGTATGAAGGAGCGCAAAAAGCCGGGTCAGCCCGGTGCCCGCAAGCGCTTCCAGTTCTCGAAGCGTTAGTCGTTTGATTTTTCACATCCTGTCAAATGAGCGGGTGCCTCTCGCAGGCGTCCGCTTTTTGCATTTTTATATGGGTTGAATGTTTATGCCAATCGGATTCATCAAAAAATTCGCCGTAAAACTGCTCGGCAAACAAGGGCAGGAAAAGAAAACGTCTGTCAGGAAGACAGAGCCGTCGAAGAAGGGTGCGCGTCCCGAAGCCGGAAAGGTTGCGGGGCGGGACGGGCGGGGGAGAGCGGAAGGTCCTGGGAACCGGCCCCCACGCAGGGGACAGAGGGGTGACGGCCAAGGGCACCTCCCTTACCGCAAGGGACAGAAGCCCGGGGGTGCGGAGTCCCGCTCTGGGCGGGACAACCGGCCGGGGACGGATGGTTCAAGGGATCAGACCTCCCGGGAACAAAGGGGCGGGGCGTCCGCTCCGTCAGCCCGGCCGGTGGCGCGTCCCCCGTTCAAGGAGCGGCGCGGGCATGGCAATCGTGCTGGCGGCGAACGTCCGCTTTCGGATCCGGGGGTGCGGCGTCCGGGCGGCGCGGTGGCGGAAGGGGAACTGGCCGAGCGCCGCACGGAACACGCCAAGTGGTCGGTCGAGCAGTATCAGGTGGCACCGGCCGAGGGACAGAAACGGTTTCATGATTTTGAGCTGCCGGGTGAAATCCTGCACGCCGTGGCGGATTTAGGGTTCCAGTACTGCACGCCGATTCAGGCGTTGAGCCTGGAGCATGCCCTGGCCGGCAAGAATGTGGCGGGAAAGGCGCAGACCGGAACGGGCAAGACCGCCGCGTTTCTCGTGGCGATCCTCACGCGTTACCTGCGGAGTCCCGAGGCACGCCAGGAGAAGGGCGGCGCGCCGCGCGCGCTGGTCATCGCCCCGACGCGCGAGCTGGTGATCCAAATCTGCAAAGACGCGGCCGCATTGGGCAAGTATTGCGGGTTACGCTCGCTGGCGGTCTACGGCGGCATGGATTACGACCGGCAGAAGCGGGAGGTTACGGATGCGCCGGTCGATCTGCTGGTGGCCACGCCGGGACGGCTGCTCGATTTCGTCCGGTCGCGCGTGATCGACCTTTCCAAAGTCGACACGCTGGTGATCGACGAGGCGGACCGCATGCTCGACATGGGGTTCATTCCGGATGTGCGGTCGATCATCAGCCGCCTGCCGCCCAAGGAAAAACGCGGCACCATGCTCTACAGCGCCACGCTGACAGACGACGTGATGAGGTTGGCCTTGCAGTGGATGGAGGCCCCGGTGCGCGTGGAGGTGGAAGGTGAACACGTCACCACAGAGACGATTAAGCAGATCGTGTACGTCGTCACCGCCAACGAGAAGTTCACGGTGCTGTACAACCTCATCCAGCAGTATCCGGATTCGCGCATGCTGGTTTTCTGCAACCGCCGCAGCACGACGGAGGACGTGGCGGACAGCCTGTCGCGGCGGGGTATCCGGTGCGAGATGCTGAGCGGCGACGTCAACCAGAACCGGCGTCTGCGGGTGCTGGAGGATTTCCGCGAAGGCAAGGTGAGGATCGTGGTGGCCACGGACGTGGCGGGGCGCGGCCTTCATGTGGACGATATCGGGTTCGTCGTCAATTTCGACTTCCCGTATGAGCCGGAGGATTACGTTCACCGTATCGGGCGGACCGGGCGCGCGGGCGCGAGCGGCACGGCGATCTCGTTTGCGGATGAGGACGAGTCGTTCATCATCCCGGATATTGAGAAGTACATTGAAGAGGAACTGAAGTGTACGGTCCTGAAAAGCGATGACCCGCTGCTGGCGAAACTGCCGCCCAAACCGCAGGGACGTGCCGGACGCCCTCGCGGTCAGGAGGTCCGCGCGGAGGCGGAGGCCGGAACGCCCAACGTTCAACGCCCAACGCTCAACGCTCAAGTTACTGGCAAGCCGGAAGCAGGAGGGGCTGGGGCAAGCGAGAGAGTAACGGGAACGCCGAACGCCGAACGCCGAACGCCGAACGCTCAAGTTGTTGGCAAGACGGAAGCTGGAACGCTCAACGCTCAACGCTCAACGCTCAACGTTCAACGTTCAACGCCGGCGGCGGGAGCGCGCAAACCCCGTTTTTCTGAGGAATGGGTGCCCGGACAGGGCGCGGGGCAGGTGTGACGGAAACAGTTTCAACAAGGAGGTGTCGGATGAACAAAGCGGTGTGTGTGGCAGTGGCGGTGTTCGGCTCGGCATGGGCCGGGATGGCGCAGTCGGAAAAGGTGAACCTGGTCCAGATCACGGATATGCGGGGAAACGTCGCGTACGAGGTGATGAACCGCGAGGAGTTTACCGCGTTGGCGAAGGAGATCAAGGAGGAGTCGGTCGTGTTTGCGGCGGCGGTGGCGGAGTGCAAGAAAGAGTGGGAGGCGGACAAGGAAAACAAGTTGCCCTTCCAGTCCGCCCGGATCAAGGTCCGGTCCGCGAAGAAGATCGGTCCGGATTATTCCGGCCGCGAGAAGGCGGACAAGAAAAAGGAACAGATTGAAGAGCGCATGAACACGAAGCAGACGGAGGAGATGGACAAGGAAGAGAAGAAGCGGAAGTCCATGAAGGATGAGGATATCGAGAAGGCGGACGCGCGCGTCAAGGCTGTGGACGACGCGTTCGCGATGATCAGCAAGAAGATGGGCGAGAAGCTGAAACGCCCGGTGCCGGCGGTCGGGCTGGCATTTGAGGAGCCCGCGAAGGAAGAGGCCAAGAAGGAAGAGCCGAAGAAAGAGGAGAAAAAGAAGGAAGAGAAGAAGGCCGAGAAGAAAGACGGGAAGAAGGAAGAGGAAAAGTAGGCTGTGGCAGTTATGCGCGTGAAGCTTGAGAGCTGGTCGGTCAAGAAGCCGAGTGCCGTTGTGGAGGCGTTTCTGGCGCGGCCGGCGTTTGCGCCGGAGGCGGAGGAGGCCGCGGCTGCGGTGCTGGACGATATCCGCAGGCGGGGGGATGCTGCGGTGCTCGCGGCCGCGAAACGGTTTGACGGTGCCGCGCTGAGCGTTTCCGGGTTGCGTGTTCCGGAAGGGGAAATCAAGGCGGCGGCGGGAACGGTTCCCGCACGCGTGAAGCGGGCGGTACGGGATGCCCATGCGCGTGTCCGGAAATACGCCATGGCCGGACTTCGCGAGCCGTGGTACGTGTGCACGCCGCGGGGCGGCTACACGGGCGAGTTCTATTCGCCGATGGACCGCGTGGGGGTCTATGTGCCCGGCGGAACGGCACCGCTGGCCTCGACGGCCGTGATGACGGTTACGCTGGCGAAAGCGGCGGGCGTCAGGGAGATCGTGGCGTGTACCCCGTGCGGGAAGGACAAGAGGGTCAACCCGGTGCTGCTCTACGCGCTCAAGCTTGCTGGGGCCACCGAGATGTACAGGGTCGGCGGCATCCAGTCCATCGGGATGATGGCGTTCGGCACCCAGAGCGTC
>JAQVSS010000415.1 GCA_028700415.1 Kiritimatiellia bacterium | reverse complement strand
CCACGCGCGGCCCTTCTGCGGGCCAGCGGGCCACCAACACGCCCTCGCCTGCCGCGACATTGTCGCGCGCGGGGCCGCGGAATCCGGGCCAGTAGCCTTCCGCCGTTCCCTTCGGCACCGCACGGTCCGCTTTGAAACAACCGGCCAGTTCCGGCTCGCGCGATGCCACGGAAACCGCCGAGGCTTCGGCGAGCGACCCCGAAGGCTCGGCCCGGCGCAGCGTCACCGGCCGCGCCTCACGCGAAAGCCATGCAAGGATCACCCATCCCGCAAGCAAGGCCGCCAGCGCCGTCACAATCCATGGAACCGCCTGCCGCATAAACCCCATTCCGTATGGGCAGACCCCGAGTCTGCCGCAACCCCTTACCGGAGCATTTTGACCATAATCCTGCGAAGCAAGCGTTTCAACCCCGTGTGTTGAATACCTGCGACCACACGCTCCGCCTCATGCCGGTAATGCTCGTACAGCAGCCCGACACGCGCATGCAGCCCCGCCTCCCCAATCGCGTCAATCAGCCGTTGCCTTCCCTCGCGGTCATCCCCCCACACCGAACCCAACGCCGAACACACCGCAGGATGATCGCTCGCACACGCCGCCGCCAGAAAGATGGTCGGCCGCATGGCCAGCAGATCCGCCGCACGCCCGCGCACCGACTGGAAATCATCCATGTCATCCCGGATCTGGTAGGCCGTGCCCACCGCGCGGCTGAACTCCGAAAGCTGCGCGCACGTCGCCGCGTCAACCCCCGCCGCCACAGCCCCCACCAGCACCGCCACCTCGAACGCGGCGGCGGTCTTCTGCGCGTAAATCCGCAACACCGCCGCCTCCGTCACCGGCGAAGGCTGACGGCTGAACGCCAACTCCTCGCCCTGCCCCAAACAGAGTTCCCGGTGCCCGCGCGCCGCCGCCCGCACCATCCCCGCCCTGATCTCACCCGCAAAATCCGCCTCGGCCAACAACCGGTAGCCCTCGCCAATCAGGTAGTCGCCCGCATTGATTGCGGCGGGCACACCGTACCGCCGGTGCACGGTCGGCTCGCCGTAACGCTCGTCGTCATTGTCCTCAATATCGTCGTGGATGAGCGACGCCTTGTGGAAACACTCGACCGCCAAAGCGGCCGGCATAATTTTGGCGATGCTCCCGCCCGACGCTTCGAACACGGCCGCCGTCAGCAGCGGCCGCCAGCGCTTGCCGCCGGTCAACAGCCACTCTTGCCCGATCCGCTGCGCTTCGGTCTCCGCCGTCCCCATGGCCGCCGCGAGCGAAACGGGCTTAAACCAGGCCTGCACAAGCCCCGACACCGCCTCAATCTCAGCCACGCGCTCCACAAACCGGCGCTTGCCCGCGCGGAGAATCTCGAGCGCCCACGCCACATCCGTCTCCGTGTTTTTACAGCCGTCCGCGAGCAAGGGGATGCCCTGCCCGGGAATCGCATGCGCGTTCATGATCGGGAAGATGCGCCGGAGCGAATCCAGACAGCCTACGCCGATCACCGCATCGACCTTCCCGCTGGTGAGCAATTTGCTGACCACCGTGGTGCCCTCGGCCACCAGCGTCACATAGCCCAACCGGTCCGCCTCGGCCTGCAACACCCCGATCGAGCACCCGCCGCATTGCGCGCACAGGAGCCCGAGCCCATCGCGGTCCGCCTGGCAGACCTCCGTGTTCGCGAGGCACTGCGGCAACAACAGCAGCCTCCGTTCGTAGGGCACCCCCGCAATCACGTCCGCCCACAGCTCGTTGTTCAGCAGCACCGACACGTACGCCAGCTCGCCCTCTTCAGCCTGCACCGCCGCCGCCGCGCAACGGCCGTGCGCCTCAAGCTCCCCGGCCGTCAACGGCGGCAACAGGCGCTCCCGCGCCACATAGTCCACCACCGCCCGCTCCAGCGCAAGACGGCGGTCGCGGCTTTGCGGCACACCCAGCCCTATTCCCTTTAAAAGCAAACTGTCCGCTTTCCTCTGCATGGTGAAACCCATTATAGAAACCCCGCCCGGAAAAGGGAACGACGAAAACCGCGCACCCCTTTAGCTCGATAGCTAACGTTTTTCCCTTCTTCGTTCACTACATGTTAAGAATGCCCCGGCAATTCGGGTAGCGCGGGCAACCCCAAAATGTGTTTCCAGCGTTCGCGCCTTTTCTGGTGGTGCGCATAACCATGGGCGCGCCGCATTTCGGGCATGCGGGCGCAGGTTGCGTCTGAACGCTCAGCGTCGTCTGCGGTCGGGGTGAAGCGGCCGACGGGGTTGCGGCGGGGGCGGATTCGGGCTCTCCCTTGACTGTCTTGATGAGTTGCACCAGCGCCTTGCCTTCGATCAAGTCAATCGGCTTGCCGCGTGCGAAGTCGCACGCCTCCTGCGTATACGTGCCGGTCGCGACGATGATCACGCGGTCAGCCCGCTCGGCGGTCATGATGCCGTACATCTCGCGGACGATCTTCACGCCGACCTTGAAGGTCTTCCACTGCTTACACTGGACGATGACTTTCTGGCCCTTGCCGCGCAGCAACAGGTCGATGCCCCCATCCGCTCCCCCGCCCCCGGTCTCCTCGACCACATAGCCTTGCCGCCGGTAGGCCTCGCCAACCAGAGTTTCGAACTCGAGCCAAGACATGGCACGAATGGCGTCGATGTCATTTGCCGAGGCAAAGAGGATGCTTCGCTTTAAGGTCAATACACCGAACACAAAGGCCGCGCCGAAACAAGACCATTTCAAGAACTGCAATCCGTACCAGATCATGACCGGCTTATCTAAGGAAAAACCGGACGGCGACGGCTGCCATGCGAGATAGACCCACAGGCTGCCGCCCAAGATGAGCGTCACCCACCAAGGGAACAGCAGCAGAACTGCAAAAAAGTCATCAAGCGGACTGCCGCTCTTGTTTCGTCTTGCCATCTTGTCCTCCGTTTAAAGCTGCATGTCGTCGAGGAATTCGGACGCTGGGGAGATGGCGGTGACCAGAAGATGGTCGCGGGCGCGGGTGCAGGCGACATAGAGCAGGTGGCGTTCGGTGTCGTAGACGTCTTGTAGATCGGCGTCATCCCCCACCGTTTCGATGCGCTCCTGCAAGGGGATCACCTCGTCATCGCACGCCATAACGACCACCGCGCGGAATTCAAGGCCCTTGGCCAGGTGCATGGTGCAGAGCGAAAGGTGGCCGGTGGTCGTGTCAACATGATCATCGAGCACCTTGTAGTGTATTCCAGCGGCTTTGACCGCGGCACGGGCGCGTTCGATCTGAGCCGGAGACCGGACGAAGATCCCGCATTCGTGGGGAGCCATGCCGGCTTTGATCCGCTCGGTCAACCAATGGCTGACGGCTTCGATTTCCTGGTCTTCGGTATCGAGAATTTGGATCTCGGGTTCGGGGCCGTTGAAGACCGAGACGGCGTCGCTCCTGACTTCGACATTGCCGTCGGCATCGGAGACCTCGGGGCCAAGCAGACGATCTGCCTGTCTGCGGATCTGGTGCGAGGTGCGGTAGTTGACGCGCAACGTACGGGAACGTCCCCGCACATCGACACCCAGCGACTTCCACGAGAAGGGCTGCTGGAAGATCCGCTGCCCGAGATCGCCCGCGAAGAAAAGCGCGTTGGGCCGGTTTCCACCCAGGGCGGCGAAGAAA
>JAQVSS010000414.1 GCA_028700415.1 Kiritimatiellia bacterium | reverse complement strand
AACACACGGCTGTTGTCATGGGCAAGGCGGTGGGTTTTAGAAACACCGCGGTTCATGCCTATCGCACGATCAACTGGGATATCGTATTCAGCATCTGCACTAAGCATCTGGAAGATTTCCGCTCTTTTGCCAGCCAAATCGTGTCGGAATTGGAGAAAACAGGGAAGTTCTAAAGTTCTAAAGTCGTCATTGCCCGCCTGACTTAACCGCGAATAACGCGAATGCCGCGAATTGAACCTTTGAACCAGCCCGACTTTTTCACTTTTCACTTTTCACTTTTCCTTTTTACTTTCTCCCTTGAACCAGCGCCGCAGGCGCGATTGAACCCTTGAACCTTTTTGAACCAGCCGCACTTTAGAGCGCTCGAACTTTAGCACTTATCCAAAGGGTCTTTACACAAGGACTCCCGTCTGGTACCTTATAAAGGTTCTTAAACGTAGGATACCCATCATGATCTGTGCGACACTTAAAGAGGCCAAAGCAACTCTCAACAAACTGGTCGAATGCGCAACGGCCGGCGAAGATGTTATTTTGATGAAGGGCAGTCGGCATGTTGCGGTGATCGTGCCCATATCAGAGGACGATCTGGAACTTTCTTCCCGCCTTTCCGATGCTAAGGCGGCAGCGCTTTGGCAGCGGATTGACGAAGAGATTGCGGATCAGCGCACTGCGGAGTGGGAGAGCCCGCATGAGGCGCGGGCATGAAGATCCTGTTGATGGAGAGGTTTCAGCGCGATCTGGCCGGTCTATCGCAGCAAGATCGCAACCGTTGTTTCGAACTTATGATCGCCCTGCCCAAAGCGATGGGCACGCCGCACGGTCATTCCGGTCTGGGGATCAGGAAGATCCATTCATCGGGCATATATGAGGCGCGGGTGGGGCTCGGATTGAGAGCAGTATTCGCCCTGCGACTCGATCAAGCCATTCTGGTGAGGGTTGGCTCGCACGAGGATGTCCGCAAGTATCTGGCCTCCCTGTAGCATGTTTGCGATTGGTTTTTAACCGCGAATAATGCCAATGCCGCGATTGAACCCTTGAACCAATCCCGCTCCGCGGGACGATTGAACCTTGAACCAGCGGCGTAAGCCGCGTTTGAACCCTTGAACCCGTAGCACTTTAGAACTTCTCCAAATGTCTAATGTCCAAACACGAACCCGTAACCCGACTAACGCACTTCTCCATCATGCCTCTCTCTAAACATCACATCGACATCCAATCGCAACCGGCATCGTTTGATGTTGCGGCGTTGGGCGCGGATATCAAGCGCGAAGTTTCGGACATTGACTTTGCGTTGCTGATGGGGTCGGCGAAGGAAGGTGTCGTTGCGCCGCACAGCGACCTTGATCTGGCGCTCTTTTTGAGAGTCGCGCCGTCTCAGGCTCTCTATGAGGCCGTCGGTCGCGTCGTCGCTTCGCATGTCGGGCCGGACGTGCGCGCGGATATCGGTATTCTCAATCAGGCCGACCCCGTTTATCGGTATGAAGCCTTGAAAGGGACGCTGCTTTTCTACCGCGACGAGGAACGGTGGCTGAACTTCTATTCTGTTACGTGTCGGCTGTATGAGCATCAGATAGCTGATTATAAGCGTCAGTGGCGCTACAGGCTGGAAAGGGGGTCGTTATGCTCTTAAACGGGGTAGTGCAGCGCAAATTAACGCTGTTGGATGAATACGTGTCACGTTTGGAGCGCTATCTGAACGGCGTGACTTTTGACACATTCAAAGCGGACGATCTGCTGCAATCGGGAACCGAGCGTGTATTGCAGGTGGCAATTGAGATCGTGATCGACATCGCCGAGCGGCTGATTGCCATTCGTGGAGCCGGACCTGTGGCCTCTGCGTCTGCGGCTATTGACCGATTAGTTACACTTGGCATCCTTAAGTCGTCTGATCCCTATAGTGAAATGGTCCTTTTCCGGAATCGTATTGTACACGAATATGAAACCACCGACCCCGAGATTTTGTATTCGATTGCCAAAGGGCACACATCCGATTTCCGCAGGTTCCGTGATGAAATAGACCGGACATGCTGATTTCTAATATATTTCCGCAAGGATCCTTAATACGCTATACAATTCAAGTGAGATTACAATCGAATCTTTTTCCCGCCAAGAAGTCCCAACCCCTTTGAGTCTTCGCGTCTTTGCGGGAAAACAGACGAACAGCATTATGATGAATAAGCAAGCAGAAATAAAAGAATGGGCTCGCCAACTTGCCATCCGATTTAAACCTGAAAAGATTATTCTTTTTGGGTCATATGCGTATGGGGACCCCACAACTGATTCAGATGTTGATTTGTTGGTGGAGCTGCCTAACGCAAAGGGCGGGCTGCAAGATGTGTGTCAGATTGTGCGAAAGTTAAAACCTGGATTTCCCGTAGACATGATTGTCCATACACCCCGGCAGGTGAGAGCACGAATCGAACAGGGTGATTTTTTCCTGCGAAATATCATAAAAAAGGTAAATTTTTGTATGAACGCGATTGTTAAGGAATGGGTTGTTAAGGCAGAGGGAGACGCGACCTGCATGGAGCGCGAATGGCGAGCGCGGAAGAACCCCGTTTATGATGCGGTGTGTTTCCACGCCCAGCAATGCGCCGAAAATACCTGAAGGCATGCCGGCAAGAGGCGGGGATCGAATTCGTAAAAACGCACAAATTGTTGTATTTGCTTGATCTTTTGCAAACTGGGAATCCGATGCTCGCGGTAATCGGCGATCTGCTTGTGCAGCTTGATGCATACGCAGTGGCGTTTAGGTATCCGGCGGCAACAGCGGACAAGGCGGTCGCAAAAATCGCTAGGGATAATTGCCTTATGGTTCGCAAGACGTGCAGGGCGCATATGCGCTTATCCGCATGAGTTGGTCGCATCAATCTTGCGGCGATTGCCGCTCCTCCGCGTTGCTGAGTCATTGCCGCATGTTTCGATGCGGCCTTTAATGTAGCACTCTCGAACTTTAGAACTTTAGAACTCTCGCACTAACGAACTTTTCCCCTTCAACCTACGGAGCGAACATGAAAACAGCATTGTCATTTGATCAAATTGTGGCATTATCCGACGGTTTGTCCCTCCCGCAAAAAGAATCGTTAGTTGAAATCCTCACCAAGCGCTTGGTTGAGCAGCGGCGCAACGTATTGCAAAAGGAGGTACGGGAGGCGCAACGTGAATACAAGACAGGGAAGTGCGCGGTGGTCTCGCCCTCCGAACTCATGAAGGAGATCATGCGGTGAGATGGGAACTCGTCCGCAGTGCGACTTTTGTAAGAGCGGCTCGCAAGTATTTGCGGCGCCATCCAGATCAGGCGGCGGATTTGTTTGAGGCGATCACGCAATTGACAGAAGACCCCTTTCAACCGTCGTTGCGGACGCATAAA
This sequence comes from Kiritimatiellia bacterium, assembly GCA_028700415.1. Lineage (GTDB taxonomy): Bacteria > Verrucomicrobiota > Kiritimatiellia > RFP12 > UBA1067 > JALHET01. The sequence continues at coordinate 272 of JAQVSS010000414.1, read as the reverse complement.
TTGACGGGCACATTAGTGGGGTCGTGGGCTTGTAGTGCGGGTTATGATCTACGTGTTGTTTTCAAGATAACCAAGAAATCCGGCAAATCGCTCATCTTGTTGGAAACCGTTGGAACACATGACGAAGTGTATTAATTTGGAGGGCTGCCGCATGAAAAAGATCAAGGCTCAAGAAACCGAGATATCGATTTGTTCCGTCAATGACGAGGATTACATCTCAATGACCGACATGGTCAAGGGAATTGAGAATGGTTATGCCCTGATTGAGAAGT
>JAQVSS010000413.1 GCA_028700415.1 Kiritimatiellia bacterium | reverse complement strand
GTGGTCGCACATGGCGCACCTCGCGCGCCAGGCTGCGGCCCAGCTCGCGCAGGAAGGCATCGAGGCCGAGGTCGTGGACCTGCTCACGCTCTCCCCTTTGGACATGGACACCGTCGTCGATTCGGCGAAGAACACCGGGCGCGTGATGATCGTGGAGGAGGGCCCGAAGACCGGCGGGTTCGCGGCTGAGATCGCCGCGCAAATCGTCGAGCAGGCGTACGACTATCTTGAAAAACCGGTCCGCAGGCTGGCCTCCCCCGATTTCCCGATCCCTTCCGCCAAAAACCTCGAGGCGGCCTGTATCCCCACGGTGCCGGACATCGTCGCCCTTGCCCGCAGCATGGTCGACGCTTGATTTCATGACGATGAGACCAAAATGACTGCGCTGAAGAAAACCAGCGGATTACATCCTGATGGTACGGTAGAGGAGAACCGAGCGAATATCCTTGCGCCGAATCCGGCGATTTTGAAGGTGTCCAACAACACATCTGCGATATTCTGGAAGACGGCGAGAAAGCCTTCGAGTTGCGGAGAAACAAACACCATTTGAAAGGATAAACATGTCTCGTAAACGCTTCACCTGTATCGACCTGTTTGCCGGATGCGGCGGGTTGTCGCTTGGTCTTGAACAGGCGGGTTTCACCCCTATCTTGTTTAGCGAACTCAACCTCAATGCCGCCGAAACCTACATGGCAAACCGCAAGGGTGAGGAAATCATTCCTGTTGGGGATGTGTATAGTCTGACCGATGCAAATCTTGCGATTCTAAGAGCCTATTGGAAGCAACATCGCGGAATCGATGATGTTGATTTGGTTTGTGGCGGCCCGCCCTGTCAAGGATTCAGCGGAATCGGACATCGGCGCACATTCCGTCTCGAAAAAAAGGACATTCCGTCTAATCAATTGTTTCAGGAGATGATTCGTGTCATCAAAGCTGTCCGTCCCAAAATCTTCCTTTTCGAGAATGTCAAAGGATTGCTTGTTTCAAAATGGTCTGCGGAGGGTAGAAACGGGGAAATCTTCAAACAAGTACACAGTGAGTTCTCGCGGATACCCGGATATTCCGTCCGCTATGAACTTGTTCATGCAAAGGATTACGGTGTTCCGCAAAACCGCCCCCGTGTGCTGATGGTCGGTTTGCGTCAGGATGTCTTTTGGAAATCGGAGCAGATGTCGTTTGATCTCGCAAGAGAAGGAAAAGCAGGCGAATATGATTCAGGGCGGCTTGAGTTGCCAAAACCAAGCGCAATCGCGCATGGATTTTTGCCGAACCCGTCAGGCATCCCTCCGACAATGTGCGAATTGCTTTCGGACTTGGAAGACCCCGACTATCTTTCAAAAACCGAAACGGACTCGTATCCGTCCGCGCCCCAAACCGAATTTCAAAAGATGTTGCGGACGCTTCCCAGCGGAAAAACTCTTGGGAAAGGGGATGTGCTGACCGAACAGGAATATTCAAATCATAGGCCTGAAATAAGAAAAAAATTTGAATATATGATTGAGAACAACGGAGAGATCCCTGAGGCGATGCGGACCAAGAAATTCGCTCAACGCGTGTTGCCGAAAACATGGCCTGACGATGGGCCGAACATCACGGCTTGTTCTTTGCCAGAAGATTATGTGCATTATTGCCAACCGAGAGGACCGACCGTTCGTGAATGGGCAAGGATCCAGACTTTCCCGGATTGGTATATCTTCACGGGGTCACGGACAACGGGAGGACGCCGACGTGCTGGCGACCCTTCGCTTGGCATCTGGACACGCGATGTTCCGCGCTACACGCAAATCGGCAACGCAGTTCCCGTGTTACTCGCACAGAAGGTCGGGGAACATCTGGTAAAACTGCTTAATCGGGAAGTTAAACCGTCATGATGAATACTCGTCCGCTCACTGCGAAAGAGTCGCAGAACCTTGCTGTTCTCAACGCAGCCGGAATCGAAAGCGTTCCGCTCTTCCTGACCGCGACGGGATACCGCAAGGCGATTTGCGATGCGACCGACCCCATGCGGGCGTTTCTGCTCAAGCATTCGATCCACGATTATTCCACACAGAGACAGGGGCAGGACAACAAAGTCATCCGACAAATCCAGTTTCTCGCCGAGAATGGCATGCGCTTCATGAACATGGCACTCTACCGTCCCGTGACCAAACAAGGTGATCCGAGATTCTGGGTGCACGGGTGGAAAGCGTTTGTGGATGCGGACAATGTGCTTGCGTTCTTTTTCGATAACGGTTCGCTCTGTATTGCCAATCTTTCGACCGTGAATCTGGCTGCCCCTGCGATCACAGCGTGGTTGAACCGCCGCATTGCGCAAAGCGAACGCATCTCGAAGGAACTCCTGTCGAGACTGTACGAAGTTGCCCGTAGACCGCTCCCGGCGACTTGCTCGGGCGACACCGCCATCGGGCGAGCCGTTGAAACCGCGCTGGGTATTGCCATCAACTCCAGCAAAAATCCGGATTATAAAGGCATTGAACTCAAAGCCAAACGGGAGCGGACATCCGCAAACCGCAATGGCCTTTTCACTTGCGTCCCAGACTGGACTTTAAGCCACATTAAGGACTTCAAAACATTCCTGAATCGCTTCGGATACCAGCGCGACGATGCCTTCAAACTTTATTGTACCGTCTCCACAAAGGCGCCAAATTCGCAAGGGTTGTTACTCTCGCTTGCGGACGCTGATCGCTTCCTCTGGGAGAACGTTCGAAAGAGCGGCACGGACGAGCGTTTGTTGGTCTGGCCTCTTTCCAAACTCGAAGACCGTCTGACTTCCAAACATAAAGAGACCTTCTGGATCAAAGCGGATTCAGTGCGAGACAATTCGGGGCGTGAATTCTTTTACCTCAAATCTGTAACGCATACGCGCAACCCGAATGTCCCGCAGTTTTCGCGTCTTTTATCCGACGGCAGTATCACGCTTGACCACCTAATCAAGCGTAGCCCTTCCGGTGGCGTGAAGGAAAAAGGACCGCAGTTCAAACTTGCGCCGGACAAATTTTCGGAACTCTTTCTTGGCGAACCCAAACACTACAGACTAACGGAATAACGATGAACACCATGCGTGAGAAATTTGGTCTTTAGTTAAACAAACAGCCAACAGATTTTAACACATGCTCTACTCTCTCATCACGCTCTCGTACAACAAGCTCGCCTGCACGAGGCGCTGCCTTTCCGCGCTGCTCACGGATTCCGTGACGGACGCGCCGTGGGAGATGGTCGTGGTGGACAACGGCTCCACGGACGGCAGCGGCGAGTGGTGCGACACGGAGCTGGTTGAACTCGGCCGCGCGCGCGGGGTGCCGGTGACTGTGCTGCACAACGCCGGCAATATCGGCTGCTCGTATTCCCGCAACCGCGCCATCGCCCTCGCGCGCGGCGAATACCTTGTCTTTGCGGACAACGATATCGCGCCCCGCACGCGGCGGTGGATGCCGGGGTTGCGCGACGCGCTCTCTGCGGTTCCCGGGGCGGGCATGGCCGGCGCGAAGATGGTCTACCCGTGGCCGCCGTATCCGATCCAGTGCGCGGGGGTCGGCATCTCGAAACGCGGCCATGTCTGTTTCCGCGGACGGGGCGAACCCATCGGCGACCCGCGCTTCTGCCGCCAAGAGGCTGTCCAATGCCTCATCAGTGCCTGCCTGATGATTCCGG
>JAQVSS010000412.1 GCA_028700415.1 Kiritimatiellia bacterium | reverse complement strand
CGTGCCGGGATAAGCGCGGGCCTCGCGGGAGAAACCTGGGATCTCCGTCCAGGAGACAAGGTTTGTGAGCGTAACCGTTTCTGGCGCGCCCCAGCCGGGCGCGAAACGAAGGGAGAAGGGCTTGATTTCGAGATTGTTTGATTGTTTGACTTGCGTAACAGCTTCGCCGGGAATCCCGAATTCGACGAAGACGGAGCGGGACGGCGGAATCTCGAGGATATCACCGTTCTTCCACGCGCGGCGTTCGAGCGAAACGGGATCAAAGACCGACACGGGGCCATGCGCACGGAACGTCACTCTGCCGCGGTAGCCGTTCGTCCCCGCGGCAACGAAATAACGCTCGAAGCCGTCCACACGCCGATGTATCCACATGAAGTCTTCGCTCGGGCCGTCCCCGAGAGCGGGGTCGGTGGCGACATCCTTCGGCGTCCCGGCAAGCGCCCGGACAAGCGCATCCTTGCCGCCGTAGACGACCTTGCCCCCGGCTGCGGCGAGACGGTCCAGCGCGGATTTTGTCGCTGGCAGCATGCAGCGCCCGTCCGGGACCCAGAGCACCCTCCAGCGCGCGCCCTCCGGAATCGTGAAAAAGCCCTCCTTGACCGCGAGCCGGTTCGTGAGCACATCATGATTCAGATAATCCGCGCGGAACCCCTCGGGGAAGTCATACTCCTCGTCCGGCTTGTGGTCGACGGCGTCGCCAAGATACCAGAGGACGTCCTGCGCCGGATGTCCCGCCTCGAGGAACGCCTCGCAGCGCGTGAGCCAGCGCGTGAATTCGGGCATGTGCTTCCACCAGGTCTGGAGACGCGTGAACGGCGTCCCGTTATATCCGCCCATGCATCCCCCGGGCGGCGTCGCGTCCGGCTGCGGCGCGTGAGTGTAACTCTGAAACGCGAGATGCGTCACGCCGCGCGCGAAATGACGGTTCGCGACATCCTGCAATTCTCGGAAATCCTCCTTCCAACTGATGCCCCAGCCGGTGAACGCCTCGGCGACGACACGGCGTTTGCCGTAAATGTGCGCGGCTGACGCGCAAGGACGGATCGGCTTGTAAGCGTAGCAACCGGTGTGACCTACGGACATCGGAGCATGCGGCAGCCAGTACTCGCACATCGGCGTGTCGGAATACTTCCAGTACTGGAGGAGGTCGCCGTAGATGATGTCGCCGAACGCCGTCTCGTAGAACACCTCGAGTCCCGCGTCATGCGCAAGCTTGGCCATGTGCCCGTAATAGTTCTTCGTGATGAGGTCGCCGTTCGTCCGCCGCCAGTCCGTCAAAAATGACTCTGTGGCCGCGGGCGAGTCAACAATCCAGCCGAAAAGCGCCGGAATCCACATGCGGAGCGCATAGCCGTTCGCCGCGGCGAAGTACTTTTCCATCTTCGGCGTCCAGGTCTGTCCGAAACACTCCCAACTGTCGACGAGCATCGCGCGCATCTTGCCCTTCAGGACTCCCTCGTTAAGGCGCCCGATGTAACCATTGAAGCACGCTTCGATGCCTGCGGGATCGAGCTTGTCGCATTCCCAGCCCGTAGCCTCCTTCGGCGCGGGAGCGTTGACGCGCTTCGCGTTGACGTGACCGAGACGGATGACCGTCCACTTCCCGGCGGGAACGGTCCATTCAGACATCCCCGTCAGATCCACGATATTCGCCGAATCGACCCATGCGGATTTTTTTTGCGGCGGCGGGTCTTCGCGCAGCAGCGAACGCAGCGTCCGCGCGCTCTTGCCCTGCCAGTCGGTATGCCGCGCCGCAGCACGGAATACCGGGTCCCGGAAGGACTTGATCGGATAATCGTGTTCGACCGTGAGCCGCCATGCGTCACCCGTCGTTTCGCCGCACGCCAGTGAAAACGGCAGGACGTAGTCACGCCAGTTCGATGTCGGGAGCGGCGAACGGACGACCGTCTTCCAGCCCCCGGGTGCCTCGACCTCGAGTTTCACCCGTAGCCACGGCATGTGATAGGCGAAGGCGCGATTCCACGTGTTGACGGGGGGCAGGTCAAGCGTCCGCACCGTCACCGGCTTAGCGAACCGGTAGACGCGCGCATCGCCGTCCTTCTCAATTGCCTCCGGCTTGAGCGTGTCATCCACCGCATCCCCTTCCGGTGTCGGGAACGCGAGCACCGCGACATCGCGCCAATCGGAATCCGCGTCCCGTAATTTCGCTGGAATCTCCGGCAGCGAGAACGCGTCGCCCGCGGCGAAATCCGCGCGGGACATCTCAAGATCGCGCTGGCAGTGATCTAGGCTGACCCACGGCCCGCCCGACTGCGACCAGCCGGGACAGTTCTGAACCGTCAGCGCAAGTCCGAGCCGGTCGCATTCCTCGCCGAGGAACCGCATGACGTCGAACCACTTTTCGCTCATACAGGGAACCTGTTCCTCGCAGCCAGGCCACACGCCGACATCCGGACGGTGGATATGGAAGAACTGGACACCCGAGATCCCTGCCTTCTTGATCGCTTCGAGGTCGAGCCGCAACCCGTCTTTGCGGACATTACCGCCCATAAGCTCCAGCCAAGCCTCTGGCCCTTTGAGACTCGAAGCCTCAACCACAGCCACAAGCGCCATCACAACCGACAGTATCGTCGTACTTTTCATTCTTCGATTTTCCAAGCCTTTGACGTTACTTTATCAAAACAACCGTCCCATGGTAAAATCATTATCCTTTATTACCTCTCCCTTGATCTTAATTGTTTTTCGCACGAAACCGAATTTCACCCGTGAGATCACCTGCGTGGGTAGAAATCATCCAATTGAGTCCTTTTTCGGGCAGGCAGGATTCGCGTATTAAGCCGCGGTTACCCACCTGCCGGACTTCCCATTCCACCCGATCCTCATAGACGCGGAAAACCCGGTACGCACTGGGCCACTCGCCGAAAGCGGCGTTTTGAATGCACTGGATATTTCCGTACGTCGATAATTCATTCCAGTGCGCATGACCATTCATTGTCGCAACAACATTAGTGGCCTTTCCCAAAAGCTCCATAACTTTTGAGCCTACAGAAGTGTTGGTAGTGCTCGCAAGATTAAATCCAGCCGAGGAGACGTCGTTGTTGGCCTTAAACACATAATGCGAGACAATCACCGTCGGGGTGGTCACGTCGCAGGCCAGCGCCCACTGCAGCCACTCAAACTGCTCAGGCTTCATCCCAATACCATCCGCCTGTGCCTTGTCATAAAAGTCATGGAATGTCCCGTCTCTGTGTCTCCAGAAGGAACCGTCCAACACGATAAAACGGAGGGGCCGCTTATAAAGGATATAGTCGGTTGCCATTCCCGGAAACATGCCCGGCAAAAGTTCGAGCATATCTGGACGGGACGTTTTCAAGTAGGAATCGTGATTACCGACGCAACCATAGCATGGCATATTGGATTCCTTTAAAACGCCTGCCAATTGTTCGAACTGGTTACGAGCCGCGTTATTGGTCATGTCACCGGCCATCATGACAAAATCGATACCCTCCTTCCGGAGACTTTTAAATGTGGCGGACAATTCTGCCGCGAGGCAAGGCTCAGACATGATCATGACAGCATCTTCTTCTTGTCATCTGCTATTCTCCGATCAGTTCCTTGAGACACTCCGACGCCGCAAGCGCTCGCACCTCTGCCGGCCGCGTTACCCGCCAAGAACACACGCCCTTCTGCGGAAC
>JAQVSS010000411.1 GCA_028700415.1 Kiritimatiellia bacterium | reverse complement strand
GGCGGCTGGTGACCGACGGGGACGGAATGCTCTGCTTCCGGGGCGTGCCGCAAGGCCATGTGGAATTCGCGGTCAACCACCCCGCCGACACGCATCGCGGCTGGTGGCATGAGTTTGACACCGAGCGCCAACTGGCGCAGAACGCCAAGCTGGTCAACATCCGTCTCGAACCTAAGAAAAGCGCGTTCACCGTGGACATGAATCCGCCCTATTCGTGGATGGAGGGGATTCCGGTGTACGTCCAAAACTTCTGGATCGAGATTCAAGGTTACGATACAGAGCAGGACATGTCTCTGTATCCTGCCCGAACGGGGATCACGGACAAGGACGGGAAATGCTTCTTCGAGCGCGTGCCGTGTCTGCCGACGCGCATCACGATCCGCCGGCCCGGCTTCGCGCTCAAAACATACGACATCGTGCCCGACGAGGCGGGAAGCTTCGCCACGCCGGTGATCGTCACGCGGCCCGCGATCACCGCCGGCACGTCGTTCCAGCTTAACTTCGACCAGCCGGTCTTTAAGTACCTCTCGGGAACGACCTCTATCCCCATCGGCCAGCGCGGGCTTCCAAACAGCAACACCGAGGGCTTCGACGACACGTGGAGTCTGGACCGCACCACGTCGCTGCCTTTCAGCGCCACGACCGCATACGGTCCGCGCGCGCCCTGGGGTGCGGGCACGTACGAACTGTTCTGCCTGCCTCTGGATGGTTGGAACGCCTTCGGAGAGCATTCTGTGCCGCCGCGGCAGATTTTCCGTTTCGCCTTCCGCTTTCCGCCCCAGCAGGTCTTCATCCGGGAGGGCGAGACCACCACACACACCATCCGGGCGGAGGTCGTAACCGCCGAATATCACGGGACGCTCTTCGCGGCCGACGCCCTCAGCGCGGCGGGCGAGCCCCTGTACCGTCCCGTCACCAACACCGAGGTGCGGTTCATCGTCCACGAAACCGCGCAGGACGCGTTCACGCCTTCCAACCTGATGCACAGCGCGACGACCGACGCGAGCGGCCGCTACGCCATCGCGCTGCCGCCCGGCATCTACGGCATCGAGATTCCCGCGATGCCCGGGTATTGGGGCGAAAAGGTGGTGCAGACCAAAACCGGCGGAACTCCGACAGAATATCCGTGGCCTGCCGCCTACGGCAAACCGGCGGACTGGGATCTCGCCGCCTACGACTCCGCCACTCTCAAAGGCTACGGACTGCGGGTCGACTCGGCGGATGCCGGGCAGCTTGATCTGTTGACCCGGCTGCAGCGCTACCACATCCGGAAGACGTTCAGCGAGTCGGGCGAGATCGCCCAGCGGCTTGTTTTCCGGAATGCGCAGACAGCCGCATTCGTCGCCACCAAAGACCTTCTCGAGAGCCAGTCCGAGATGATCCTCTCCGGCACCGTTCCGTCTCCGGTGCGCCTCGACGACGCAGGCCTGTTCGCGGTCTGGACCAATCTTGCCGCCGGCGCCTACTCGTTCGAAGGCAGCACACACGACTATCTGCAAACCCAGTCCACCGGACAGGTGTTCACGTGTTTCGATTGGGGCGACTATCCCGGCGACATGCCGGATGACGAGCCGCCTTACGACAGCCCGCCCCTGCCGATGCGGGTCTACGACGGCGGAGAAGCGTCTTTCGCGGACCCCGATTCAGAGGAAGCCGCGGTGACCGTGTTGTACATGGACGGGGAAGAACTGAAAAGCTACCAGACCACGCCGATCTACGTCTGCTACGCCGAATGGCCGACCCGCGTGTTCGGCTACGGCAACCGCGTCAACGATCTGCGCGTGCAGAACTTCTACATCAGCCACAGCGGCGATCTGTACCTGGCCAGCCGCAACGAGTTCGGCAACTGGGTCGCCAGCACGATGGGTGCCACGGCGAATGTGAACCTCTCGCCCTACACCCTCACCGTGACGGCGCGCCAGGCCGACGCGCAGGATTTCGCCGTGCCCGACATGCCGTTCCGCTTCAACGCGGCGGACTACACCGCCCCGCATCAGTTCACCGGCATCACCGGGAGCGCCGATCTGGAGCCTGCTCCCGGTGCGGCGGGCGCCTGGGCGTGGGAGCGGGTCGGCTACGCGGTCAACATCACCAATTCCGCGACCGAGGTGCTGGCGACGATCTACGCCGCGCCGGTCATCGATCTGACGGGTACGCTGAACCACGCCCGGACGGGCGAGCCGGTCAGCAACGCCTTCGTGCGCCTGCTGCGTTCCGACGGCGGAGAAGTCCGTCTGGACAACGGCGACACGGCCCGCGCGGTGCAAACCCTGCCGGACGGGTCTTTCGCGCTGACAGGCGTCGCCGCCGGCTTCGGCGCTTACGTGCTCGACGTGCAGCGTTCCGGCTATCTGCCGGTCCGCACGCGTCTCGTGCTGGGCGACCTGATCACCGGCACCAACGCTTTGAGTTTCAGCGCCGCGCTCACCCAGCCGGTGGCGATGGCGCCGGTCGGCATGAGTCTGGCACTCGACGTCTGGGACCGGCAGGGCGCGGTGCTGCACGGCGTGAAGGCGGGCGGCACGGATCAGAAGGACGCGACGGCGGAGTCCGTGACCCTGAGCGTCGGCGTGGCGGCCGCGATTACGACGCAGACCTATCCGATGCAGCGATTCGATCAATCCGGCGGCACGCCCGGCGGGACCGAAGACGTGGCGCTCAACGACTGGCTCAGGGAACTCTGGATCGTCGACGCGCGCCGGACTGACGTCAACACCAACGAAATTCCGCTGCTGCCCGCCACGGACGCGGATTATTATCCGAAAAACCGCCACCACCTGCCCTTGGCGGATGATCCCGCCGGCATTGAAGCCTGGCTGCGGGAGACGGTCCGGAACAAGGGCTTCTACCGACGCTTCGCGTTTTCCGGCCATGACAGCGCCGCCGCCGTCACCGGCACTGTGAATGTTGCGGAATTCCCGGCGGGGACCGTCAATCCCGTGCTCGTCGCGCTCACGGGCAAGGGCGCCGCAACCCTCCTGCCGCTCGGCACGAACCGCCTCTACTCCGTGGCGATGCCGCGCTGGCTCGCTTTCGCCGCGGACACGCTCGCGACGGCCGGAGCGCTCCAGGGCAACTACGCGGAACTCAAGGAGACTTACGCCTCCAAGCAGCCAGACGGCAAGCTCTCCGCGCTGCCGAGCATCACCGGCGGCATCAGCGAAGAAAACGGCTACCTCTCGTACACGTACGGCCTCGGGGTCGCCTGGACCGAAGGCAACGAGGCGGAGGGTGAGGGCGGACTGAGTCTCGGGCCCGGTTTGCTCGGGCTCCAGTTCGAGGCCAATGCCGCGATCGGCTTTAACGGCGAGACCCGCGACCTTTCCTTCGAGGTGGGGGGCAGCGTCGGCAAGGAGGAGATCGAGTTCACCGACTATATGCCGGGCATCGCCAAGGGCATCGGGGTGGAGGGGACCATCAACAGCATCGGCGGCATGGCGCAGACCAAGCGCAGCGGCCAGTTCGCCGGCGGCGACTGGCGCGAGCGCGAGGTCGAGACAAGCGTCGGCGCCTCCTTCGACCTCACGCTGCGCTACAACCTCGAAGGGATTACCGGCAAGCTCCCCTACGTGGGGCCGTTTTTGACGGCAGCCGACCGGACGAACCTCCTGAAACTCTACGCGCGTCTCGACGCCGGCGGCGCCGTCGAATCCAAG
>JAQVSS010000410.1 GCA_028700415.1 Kiritimatiellia bacterium | reverse complement strand
GCAGGCCCGTCCAGGTGTGGCTCCAGCTGTTGTCTGCGTCGAGCGTGACCGGGCTGCCGACATTGCTGCCGTTCGCTTTCAGCTGCACGCTGACACTCAGCGGACGGATCCCGTCCTGGTTATTGGCGTCGTTCCAGACCTTGCGCACCGAGACACTCGTCTCTTCGGGCACGTGGGTGTTGGTGATCACGTGGCCGGTTTCATCTGTGCTGTAGCCGACGGTGTAGCCGGCCGGTACCGGGGTCTCCTCGACCGTGTAGACGATCGGGGTGGTCGTGCCCGCATGCTTGGGTAAGTTATTCCAGGTGTGGCTCCAGCTGTTGTCAGCGTCGAGGGTAACTGGATCGCCGACGGCAACGCCGCCCGCTTTCAACTGCACGCTGACGCTAGCCGGGCGGATCCCATCCTGGTTATCGCCATCGTTCCATACCTTGCGTACCGAGACGCTCGTCGTCTCCGGTACGTGGGTGTTGGTCACGACGTGGCCGGTCTCATCCGTGCTGTAGCCGACCGTGTAACCCGTCGGAACCGCAGTCTCTTCAACCGTGTAAGCGATCTCAGCACTGTTGGCATATTTGGGCAGGTTCTCCCAGGTGTGGCTCCAGAGGTTGTCTGCATCAAGAGTAACCGGGCTGCCGACGGCAACGCCGTCCGCCTTCAGTTGCACGCTGACGCTGGCCGGGCGGATTCCGTCCTGATTGTTGACATCGTTCCAGACCTTGCGTACCGAGACACTCGTCTCTTCCGGCACGTGGGTGTTGGTCACGACGATAATGCCATCATCCTGGCTGTAGCTTGCGCTGTAACCTGCCGGAACAGGTGTTTCGACGACAAGATAATTGATTGCAGTCCCGTCGTCGTACTTGGGCAGGCTGGTCCAGGTGTGGCTCCAGCTGTTATCTGCATCCAACGTGACCGGTTCGCCAATGTCCGTGCTGCCGACCCGTAGCTGCACGGTCACACTATCCGGCCGTTTGCCGTCCTGGTTGTTGTTGTCGCTCCAATTCTTGCGCACCGAGACCGATGTTTCTTCTGGCGTATGGCTGTTCGTGATGACATGACCGTCACTGTCGGTGCTGTAGGCGACGGTGTACTGGTTTGGAACCTCGGTTTCAACAACGCTATAGGTGATCGGGGTCGTCGTGCCCGCGTACTTGGGCAGGTTCTCCCAGGTATGGCTCCAGCTGTTGGTCGAACTTAGAACGACCGCTTCGCCAACGTTGGTTCCGCCGGCTTTCAACTGTACGGTGACACTCGCCGGACGGATGCCGTCCTGGTTGTTGGCGTCGTCCCAGACCTTGCGCACAAAAACAGACGTTTCTTCAGGTGTGTGGCTGTTGGTCAGGATATGGTCGCCGTCATCGTTGACACTGGTTTCAAGACTGTACCCATCCGGGACAATCGTCTCAATCACCGTGTAGATAATCTCTTCACGGGCTGCATTGTATTTCTGCAACCCCGACCAGGTGTGGCGCCAGTTTCCCCCAGATGTCAGGGATACCGGATCGCCAAGGTTGGTGCCGTCCGCCTTCAGCTGCACGCTGACACTCGGCGGCCGGATGCCGTCCTGGTTGTCGGCGTCGTTCCACTCTTTTTCAACCGACACGCTGACCAGGGGTACGGGTACTGTAATCGTCACCGTGGCGATGTTGCTGACATAGGCTCCCGCGGCATCGATGGAGACAAGCTTATAGGTAAAATCGACCGTATAGGTGGTTTCTCCAGCGTCTCTCGGCCGAGTGGGGTTGGGCAGATAGGTGAACAGGCCCGTATTGTAATCGAAACCCGTCATGATGCCTTCGCTGCCGTCAGCAGCCAGTGGATCGACAATCTCAACCGCATAGGTCTGTACGTTGCGGTCATCCAGAGGCGTATAATCGGCACCGGGCCGTTCGTCATAAGGGCTTTGATCCAGACGCTGGTTGACATCGTTAACCAGGATGGATGCGAGGATCGGATAACTGCTAATGTTGTCCGGCGTCGTGTAGGCGTCGTTGACAGCACGAGGCTGTGCCTTGATCTCAGGTACCGGAAAGGTCCGGTCATCGAGGGTGTTGGGATCGTCAGAGCCCATAAAATGGTCTGTGTACGACAAAACAGCGCTGACATTGGTATCCAGGATTCCGTAATATCCTGGCTTCAATGTCAGTCGATAGCTGTTGGTGACTGTGCCTTCCATAAGGTCGCCGATCGTCCAGACCAGGCGGGTCGTCCCATCGCCTTGCGGTGTTGCCGTCATGTTGCCGGGCAGGTTGGAGACGGTGAAGTATTCAGGCACGATATCCACCACTTCGGCATTGCGGGCTACGCGGTCGATGATCTTCTGGGCAATGGTGAGGTAGATTTCGTGGACATCATCCGAAGGAGAGCTGGTAGCAAAGTAATTGTCAGGCTTGCTGGCGGCCGCGCTCATAATTTCGGCTGAGTTCGTCAAGTCGGTACCGGACAGGCCAAGGGTGATGGCCACCGAAAACGCTTCGCTGCCGGTCATGTTGCTCAAATTATTGGCTTCAGCCAGCGATTCGGCCTTCTCAGCGCTGCTTGTCGCGGCACCGTTGTCGTCGCGCGTGATGCCATATCGCCCGCTGGCAGTGAAATTTCTGGCGATCATTCGGCTGGTCGGCACGCCGTCACTCATGAAGATTGCATAACTGTCATTAGACGCTTCAGCCGCGACGAGTTGAGTCAGGACAAGTCCTGCTTCGGTTGTCGTCCCGCCGCGGTCGGTCTGCCAGTTCCAGTCGTTTTCATCCAGATCGTCCCAGACATAGCCCTGGCTTAGGCTGCTGCGAATGTTATCGATGCGCGTATTGATCGCTGACAGATCCGATGTGTACAAATCGCTTCCGGTCAGCGATGAACTGCTTGTCGTATCGTCCAGCTTGATCCAGCTGCCAGTACTGAAGTTGTAGACGGAGGCAAAATCTCCGTAACGGACCAGCGCAATGCGCGATGCGCTGTTGGCTGCCAGGATCTGGCTGGCCAGGGATTTGGCCGCTGCCTGCGTCAAGGCCATGACAGTTGAACTGCCATCCGAATTGTTGACCATGCTGTTGCTTATGTCGATCGTGATCACAACATCGATCTTGGGTGTGATCGTCGCACCGACGGTCTGAACAAGAAGTGAGATGTCTGTCGATTCGCCGGGACTTAGTTCATAGGTGCTGCGATGCTTATCCACATAGACTTCGCCCGGGTTCAATTCAACAGCGTTTGCTGTCTGGATAAGTGCCGTGTTGCTGAAGATCAGCAACACGGAAAGAATAATTGACAGGATTCGCTTGGTTGCCTTATTCACGTGTACCATACCATAACCTCCAAAACCGTCGACCTGCAAGAAGAAATGCGCTTCGATATCCGATGTGCCTGATCTCCCGCTCCTGGCTCTCACATGCCTTGCAGCCAACAGCAGGAAACACAAGCTCTTTCAGTCCTTCTGAATACGAATTGGTTTTGAACGAAAAAAATTCACGTGCGAGAGCAAGCGTGAATTGGTTGAATGCTGTATTTAAAAAATGACGCAATAATATTATAGATATGCAATCGAATGAGACGTCTTGGCAGCCGGACGGTCATAACACCCTGAGGTGTCGTAGACTCACGGCTTTGCGAACCAGGCTTTCACCCGGGGTACCCTTATCAGATGTTCATCCATACGGC
>JAQVSS010000083.1:5280-14710 GCA_028700415.1 Kiritimatiellia bacterium | reverse complement strand
GGAACCACTCCGAGCAGCTTGCCCCAGCAACAGACGGCCGCACAGTTGAAAAGCATCCCCTCCAGGCGGAGAGGAAGCCCAACGATCAACAACGTGTCGAGCGTCGCGGTTTTCTCAAGAAAAGAGGACAATCCCTTCTCGGCGGCGTCCAACAGCGCAGGCTGGAAAAACAGGTCGGCACACGTGTATCCCGTGACACACAATTCGGGAAACACAAGCACCCGCACGCCGTCCCCGGCCGCTTTTACGGCCAGTTCCGTCAGCGAAGCGACGTTGTCACTCACTGCGGCAGGAAGCACAACGGGAACCGCCGCCCCCACCCTGCAATAGCCGAACTGTTTGTCCATACCCGGATCCCTTCTGGTCAATGTGGAAGAGAGTATACCCCATCCAAACAACCGGATAAAGAGGGAACAACAGGTGACGCGCACGCGCGCGTCGATCGTCTATCGGATGAAAAGCATCTCCTGGTAGGTCGGCAGAGGCCACAGGTCGTCGGCGCAGATGTGCTCCAGCGCATCCGCCTCTTTACGGAGGATGTTCATCATCGGGATGACGGTGTCCAGCAGGTACCGGCACTGCTGTGGCACGGTCAACCCCTGGGGAAGCTGAATCACCTCCTCCAAGTGAAGCATCGCCTTCTGCAGGTTGCCCAACAATGCGTTGACCTCATCCAGGGTGGTGGTGCAACCGAGTTTTCCCACCGCCGTCAAATCCGACGACGTCTGCGCCAGCAAATGCTGGTACCGCACACATGCCGGGAAGATCATCGTGCGCGCCATCGACAGGCAGAGCCGGGCCTCGATCAACACGTCCTTCACATACTTTTCGCGGTAGATCTCAAACCGGCTCGCGGCCTCGCGGCGGCTGAGCACCCCGCACTTCTCAAACACCTCATACGTCTCCGGCGAGTCCATCGCATCGAGCGCCTCCGGCGTGGTCGCGGCATTCGGCAGTCCGCGCCGCGCCGCCTCATCGCGCCACTCCTGCGAATAGTTGTCCCCGTTGAAGATCACGCGGCCGTGCTCGCGGATGATTTTCTGCAAAAGTTTCTGGACCGCCGCGTTGAACTTGGCGGGTTCCTTCGGCACCTTCTCCAGTTCGTCCGCCACATCGCTCAGCGACTCGGCCACGATCGTGTTCAGGACGACCTGAGCCCCCGCGATCGACTGGCTGGAGCCGACCGCGCGGAACTCGAACCGGTTGCCGGTGAACGCGAACGGGCTCGTGCGGTTACGGTCGGTCGCGTCCTTCGGCAGCGGCGGCAGCGTGTCCACCCCCACGGTGATCGTACCGGCCTTCTTGGACCGCCTCGCGCCGCCCTCCGCGATCTGCGCGAACACGTCGGCCAGCTGCTCGCCCAGAAACACCGACAGGATCGCCGGGGGCGCCTCGTTCGCGCCCAGCCGGTGGTCGTTGCCCGCGTGCGCCACCGCCCCGCGCAGCATCGCCGCGTGGCTGTTGACCGCCCGGATGACCGCCGCGCAGAAGACCAGGAACTGCATGTTCTCGTGCGGCGTCTCGCCGGGGTTGAGCAGGTTGCCCACCCTCTGTCCGCCCAGCGACCAGTTGAGGTGCTTGCCCGACCCGTTGATGCCGGCGAACGGCTTCTCGTGCAGGAGGCAGGCCAGCCCGTACTTGGGCGCCACCGCCTGCAGGACCTGCATGACGAGGTACTGGTGGTCGGTCGCCAGGTTCGCGCTCTCGAACACCGGCGCGATCTCGTACTGCGCGGGGGCCACCTCGTTGTGCCGGGTCTTGACCGGCACCCCCAGCTTGTACAGCTCGGAATCCACCTCCGTCATGAACGCCAGCACGCGCGCCGGGATGGCGCCGAAATACTGGTCCTCCAGCTCCTGCCCCTTGGGCGGCCGGGTGCCGAACAGCGTCCGCCCCGCGCTCAGCAGGTCCGGCCGCGCGAAGTAGAAACTGCGGTCGATCAGGAAGTACTCCTGCTCGGGGCCCGCCGACGCCGTGACCAGCCCCGGCTCCTCGTGCCCGAACAGCTTCAGCACCCGGCGGGCCTGCCTGTTCAGCGCCTGCATCGAGCGCAGCAGCGGCACCTTCTTGTCCAGCGCCTCGCCCGTCCAGGAGCAGAACGCCGTCGGGATGCAGAGCGTCGTGCCGTTGCGCCCCTCCATCAGGTACGCCGGGCTGGTCACATCCCACGCCGTGTACCCGCGCGCCTCGAAGGTCGCCCGGATGCCGCCGTTCGGGAAACTGGAAGCGTCCGGCTCGCCCTGGATCAGCTGCTTGCCAGAAAAATCGACGACCAGCCGCCCCTTGCCGTCGGGGCTGAAGAAACTGTCGTGCTTCTCGGCCGTCAGGCCCGTCAGCGGATAGAAGATGTGCGCATAGTGCGTGGCCCCGCGCTCGATCGCCCACCGGCTCATGGCAGCAGCCACGACATCCGCCACACAGTTGTCCAGCGGAACGCCCTCCTCGATCGTCTTCCGCAACGCCTGATACACTTCCTTCGGCAAACGCGCCCTCATCTGGTCGTCGCCAAACACATTCACCCCGAAGTAGGACTGCACCTGTTCCTGCGCCAGCACGGGCTCATCGCCGGCGCGGTATTGAATCGCGGATTCGATCGCTTTCTGCCTTGTAATACTCATAAGGTTCTCAACTTCCCTTTTCGTGAATGCCCTTGGATGGCCATTAATTTAGCACACAATTTGCCCAAACGAACACCATATTGTCTTAATTTGAGAGTTGAACGTTGAGCGTTGAGCATTGAATGTTATTACCGGATAAAGAGCATCTCCTGGTAGGTCGGCAGAGGCCACAGGTCGTCGGGGCAGACATGTTCCAGAGCATCGGCTTCTTTACGCAAGGCGTTCATCATGGGGATGACGGTGTCCAGCAGGTACCGGCATTGTTGGGAAAGTCTGAGCCCCTGGGGAAGCCGAATCACCTCCTCCAGCTGCAGCATCGCCTTCTGCAGGTTGCCCAACAACGCATTGACCTCATCCAGCGTGGTGGTGCAGCCGTTCTTCCCTAACGCCAACAGGTCAGCCGCCGTCCGCACCAGCTCGTGCTGATACCGGACCCCGGCGGGGAAGATCATCGTGCGCGCCATCGACAGGCAGAGCCGGGCCTCGATCAACACGTCCTTCACATACTTTTCGCTATAGATTTCAAACCGGCTCTGCGCCTCTCTGAGATTCAGCACCCCATACTTCTCAAAAACCGCATAGGTGTGCGGATTCTCCATCGCTTCAATCGCTTCCGGCGTGGTCGCGGCATTCGGCAGTCCGCGCCGCGCCGCCTCATCGCGCCACTCCTGCGAATAGTTGTCCCCGTTGAAGATCACGCGGCCGTGCTCGCGGATGATTTTCTGCAGGAGCTTCTGGACCGCCGCGCTGAACTTCTTCGCGTCTTTCGGTTCCTTCTCGAGTTCAGTCGCGACATAATCCAGCGATTCGGCCACGATCGTGTTGAGCACAACCTGCGGGCCCGCGATCGACTGGCTGGAGCCGACCGCGCGGAACTCGAACCGGTTGCCGGTGAACGCGAACGGGCTCGTGCGGTTACGGTCGGTCGCGTCCTTCGGCAGCGGCGGCAGCGTGTCCACCCCCACGGTGATCGTACCGGCCTTCTTGGACCGCCTCGCGCCGCCCTCCGCGATCTGCGCGAACACGTCGGCCAGCTGCTCGCCCAGAAACACCGACAGGATCGCCGGGGGCGCCTCGTTCGCGCCCAGCCGGTGGTCGTTGCCCGCGTGCGCCACCGCCCCGCGCAGCATCGCCGCGTGGCTGTTGACCGCCCGGATGACCGCCGCGCAGAAGACCAGGAACTGCATGTTCTCGTGCGGCGTCTCGCCGGGGTTGAGCAGGTTGCCCACCCTCTGTCCGCCCAGCGACCAGTTGAGGTGCTTGCCCGACCCGTTGATGCCGGCGAACGGCTTCTCGTGCAGGAGGCAGGCCAGCCCGTACTTGGGCGCCACCGCCTGCAGGACCTGCATGACGAGGTACTGGTGGTCGGTCGCCAGGTTCGCGCTCTCGAACACCGGCGCGATCTCGTACTGCGCGGGGGCCACCTCGTTGTGCCGGGTCTTGACCGGCACCCCCAGCTTGTACAGCTCGGAATCCACCTCCGTCATGAACGCCAGCACGCGCGCCGGGATGGCGCCGAAATACTGGTCCTCCAGCTCCTGCCCCTTGGGCGGCCGGGTGCCGAACAGCGTCCGCCCCGCGCTCAGCAGGTCCGGCCGCGCGAAGTAGAAACTGCGGTCGATCAGGAAGTACTCCTGCTCGGGGCCCGCCGACGCCGTGACCAGCCCCGGCTCCTCGTGCCCGAACAGCTTCAGCACCCGGCGGGCCTGCCTGTTCAGCGCCTGCATCGAGCGCAGCAGCGGCACCTTCTTGTCCAGCGCCTCGCCCGTCCAGGAGCAGAACGCCGTCGGGATGCAGAGCGTCGTGCCGTTGCGCCCCTCCATCAGGTACGCCGGGCTGGTCACATCCCACGCCGTGTACCCGCGCGCCTCGAAGGTCGCCCGGATGCCGCCGTTCGGGAAACTGGAAGCGTCCGGCTCGCCCTGGATCAGCTGCTTGCCAGAAAAATCGACGACCAGCCGCCCCTTGCCGTCGGGGCTGAAGAAACTGTCGTGCTTCTCGGCCGTCAGGCCCGTCAGCGGATAGAAGATGTGCGCATAGTGCGTGGCCCCGCGCTCGATCGCCCACCGGCTCATGGCCGTAGCCACGACATCCGCCACGCGCACGTCAAGCGGCACGCCCTGTTCGATTGTTTTGCGCAATGACGCGTAAACGTCCTTGGGCAAGCTCACACGCATCTGATCGTCTCCAAACACATTCATTCCGAAAGACGCCTGCACCTTTTCTTTGCCCGTTACCGGCTCATCGCCGGCACGGTATTGAACCGCTGATTCAATGGCCTTCTGCCTCGCGCTACTCATAGGATTCTCCCCTGTGTCGTGTGTGGATGTTTCTAGACATAGAATTGTCTAGCACACGTTATGCCAAACTTTTCATCGCCTGATTCGCTACGGAAAACCGCGGGAAACGAAACCATGAACGACGGTGTGCAACGGAGTGTCATACGCTTTTGTACGGTTTTTTCGGATTACACTGACATTTTTGCTAGCCAGACGGGATGGTGAACACTCACGACTAAGTCCGAGGCAGGATCAGGCGCCACTTGGGCGCTGCTTGGCCAATGGGCGCGACGAGCACCGCAAGACCGGAAGGTCACAGCAGGTCAACCTCGACCTGAAAATTGGCGGTCTCTTCAGTCACAACGTTGGCACACGTTAACGACAAATATGTTGTTGACCTTTGTGCGTTTGACATGCGGGGCGTGAACGTTTCAGCCTTTCGTTACTTATTGATGAACAGCCGATTCGGCTGAGCATCCTCACGCGTTTCACGCACTTGGCATTTCAAGTGCTAAAACGGTGATGACTGTTTGCTAGGTGCAAACGGTACAAAATGAAAGAGGACGATCATGAGCCTAACTTGGAAAAACCGGAACACGATACTGTTTGTTTTAACAGGCATCGGTCTGGCCGCAACCGGGTGGGCGCAAGAAGCTGCTGCGCCTGCGATGACTGAGTCTGTACTGACGGGGATGAGCGACATGCGGATCGCGGTGGACACCGTATGGGTGATCGTCGCCGGCATGTTGGTGTTCTGGATGAACGCCGGTTTCGCCTTGGTGGAGAGCGGCCTCTGCCGCGCCAAAAACTGCGTCAACATCCTCGCCAAGAACTTCATCGTGTTCGCCCTGGCCACGCTTTCGTTCTGGGCGCTCGGCTGGGGATTGATGTTCGGCGATGGCAGCTTGTGGATTGGGATGAAGGGGTTGTTCTTCGCCTCCGGCGCGGACAACTCGCCGGCCTTGGGGTCTGCCTACGCGGCGATGAACCCCTTTTCCCACGCGACCTACGAAGGTGTCTATTCGGCTATCAACTGGACGCCGGTCCCGTTGTGGGCGAAGTTTTTCTTCCAGCTCGTGTTCGCGGGCACAGCCGCCACGATCGTTTCCGGCGCCGTGGCCGAACGCGTCAAGTTCAAGTCCTTCATCCTGTTCAGCGTGCTGCTCGTCGGCCTGATGTATCCGGTCAGCGGGCACTGGATCTGGGGCGGCGGCGTGTTGGCGGCACCACGGGCGGCCGGAGGCGTCAACGCCTTCTTTCACAGTTTCCGCGACTTCGCGGGCTCCACGGTTGTTCACTCGGTGGGCGGTTGGGCCGCGCTGACCGGGGCGATCATCCTCGGCGCCCGCACCGAAAAATTCCGTCCGAACGGAGCGATCAAACCGGTGATGGGGCACAATATGACCAGCGTCGCGTTAGGCGTCCTGATCCTCTGGCTCGGCTGGTTCGGTTTCAACCCCGGGTCCACCATGTCGGCGGGGGATGGTTCGGCGATCTCCCATGTGCTGGTCGCAACCAACCTCGGCGCCGTTACCGCCACCCTGAGCGCGACCGTCACCGCCTGGCTGCTGCTCAAGAAGCCTGACCTCAGCATGATTCTCAACGGCTGTCTGGCGGGTCTGGTTGCGGTGACCGCGCCGTGCGGGTTCGTGTCCTTCGCTTCCGCCGCGGCCATTGGCCTCATCGCCGGCGTCCTGGTCGTGTTCAGCGTCCTATTCTTCGACAAAATGAGGATCGATGATCCTGTGGGCGCGCTCTCCGTACACCTCGTGAACGGCGTGTGGGGCACACTGGCGTTAGGCCTCTTTTACAACAACACGGTCGCGACGAACGTCGCCGGTCTCGCGACGGGGCTGACCCGCGGCGCGCAATTCGCGCAACAACTCAAGGGCGTGCTGCTGGTGGCCTTGTTCACAGTCGCGCTGTCCACCCTTTTCTGGCTCGCGCTCAAGACGGTCATGGGGCTGCGCGTGACGCGCGAGGAAGAACTCGGCGGGCTCGACCTCGGCGAACACGGCAACGAGGCGTATCCGGACTTCCAAGGTTTCCTGACCAAATAGAAAAGAGGACCACCCACATGAAAATGATTATCGCTGTAATCCAGCCCGACAAGTTGTCGGACGTCAAAGAGGCACTCACGGCTGCCAAGGTCACGAAAATGACGGCGTCGAACGTGATCGGCTGCGGCCAGCAAATGGGCTATACGGAAAGTTACCGCGGCATTCCGTCGGAGGTCAACCTGCTGAAGAAAGTTGAGTTGCGCATCGCGGTCAATGAAGAGTTCGTGAAACCGGCCATTGATGCCATCATCAAAGGCGCGCGCACGGGGCAGATCGGCGACGGCAAGATCTTCATCCTCGATTTGCCCGAATGTATCCGCATCCGGACCGGCGAGACGGGCTCTGACGCGATCGGTTAACCTAAAAAATAGTTGAGGATTAGCCGCTAAGGCGCGAAGACGCGGGGGGCGCGGACGCGCCACGCGAATGGGAAGGGGGAGAAACCGCGAATCACGCGAATGACGCGAATGGGATTGAAGCTGGGACGTCGGAAAGTGGAAAGGCACACGGGCATGACTGCCTGTGTGCCTTTTTCGTTAAGAGTGTGCCGATGCCGACGGGTCTCACAAAAGGCCAATCCGATTTGTTATGGCCGACATTCACCGGCCATCGACCTCATAAGCCGAAGGCGAATGGGTGTTTGGTGTACGGCCACTCATCTGTATTTTATCCTTCATTCGGCTAAAACCCCACTTGTTTCCGCCTCATAACAGTCATACAATAGCCGCACACGGGATAAAACGCTATTTGTTGGGTAAACGTAAAGAAAAAGTGTAATCGACGCCAGTTGATGGTATTGATATCCGCGCCATGGGTAAATTCACAGTAGCAGAGTTTTGCGTTGGTGGTGGCGGTCAAGCCCTCGGCCTAGAGGCCTCTGGGTTTGATTGTGTTGCAGCAGTCGAAATTGACGCGGACTGTTGCACAACGCTACGCCTCAATCGCCCGCAGTGGAACGTATTGCACGAAGACATGCGACAGGTTGATGGTTCCCGTTGGCACGACGTCGACTTGTTTGCCGCCGGTGTTCCCTGTCCGCCTTTTTCCATTGCCGGGAAACAGCTCGGCACTGATGACGAACGAGATTTGTTCCCAGAAGCAATCAGGATCATCAAAGAGATGAAGCCCAAGGCCGTCATGCTGGAAAACGTTCCGGGGTTCGCCTCGGCCAAATTCTCTGAATACCGCGACAACTTGCGAATGCAGTTGTTGGATATGGGCTATGAATCTGATTGGCGAGTCTTGCAGGCAGCCGATTATGGGGTTCCGCAATTGCGCCCTCGATTTATTCTTGTTGCGCTCCCCCCTAATAGAATGCCTTTTTTTGAGTGGCCTCAACCGGTTAGCAAACAAACAACCGTTGGCGATACCCTTCGAGACTTGATGGCGCAGAGAGGATGGAAAGGTGCTCAAAAGTGGAGGGAGAAAGCACAGAAGATAGCGCCTACCATTGTCGGTGGATCAAAGAAGCATGGCGGCCCTGATTTGGGGCCTACGCGCGCCCGGAAACAGTGGCGTGAATTGGGTGTTGACGGCTTAGGGATAGCCAACGAACCTCCGGATTCAGATTTTCCAGTAGAAGACTTTCCTCGCCTAACAGTTCGTATGGTTGCAAGAATACAAGGGTTCCCTGATTTTTGGAAGTTCAGTGGAAAGAAGACGGCAGCATATCGGCAAGTTGGCAATGCTTTCCCGCCGCCTGTTGCTGCATCTGTCGGATTGTCCATCGCAAATGCCTTTGACGGCAAATATCCAATGCATAACTCACATAGGGCAATTCAACTGAAACTGTTAGAGCAAGCCGTTCCATACTGTTGATGATAAACGAGGAAACCATGAGCAAAATCGGTTCAAAAGAGAACATCAGACAGTTCTTGCTGGCCAACATTGGTCGCGTTATCGAATCGCATGAACTTCAAGCGGCGGCAGATGGAGCAGTCCAATACAGCAGGCGATTGAGAGAACTTCGAGATGAGGAAGGCTGGCCGATTCTTTCACATAATGACAGTTCAGAGTTGAAGCCGGGGCAGTATCTTCTCCGCCAGGAACCACCCCACAAAGAGAGGCCTCATTTTGCCCGTATGATCTCCGCAAGGCTCCGCGCCGAAGTGCTTGATCGTAATGGGTTCACATGCCAAATGTGCGGCTTGACACCGGGCGAGATTGATCCGGCGACCAATAGACCGGTACGGCTGCACATTGGGCACATCAAAGACAAGGCTCTCGGTGGTAAAGACGAGTTATCGAACCTTCGCACGCTTTGTTCAACATGCAATCAGGGTGCGAAAAATATAACACCGGAAAAACCGAGTTCAATATGGTTGCTTTCGCAAGTGCGTCGTGCTGGCCGCGATGAGCAAAAGGCTGTGTTTGAGTGGCTAAAGAGTAAATTTTAAGGTTTATGAATCGCCTAACCTTAGATCTTCCCCCCGCGCCCCCGTGTTAAATCCCCGCAGTTCCGTCCCCCGCACAA
>JAQVSS010000083.1:0-5270 GCA_028700415.1 Kiritimatiellia bacterium | reverse complement strand
CCCCCCCCCCCCCCTCCCCGTCTCTGCGCCTCTGCGTTAAAACACCTCCACCTCACCCTCCGCGGCTCCGCGGCTCCGCGCCTCCGCGTGAACCCTTCCCATTGGCAACATTCGCGCCATTCGTGGTTGCTCTCTCCCAACTCCCGAACTTTAGAATTTTCCCTCCCCGTCTTAGCGGCTTACCCCGTCACCGCGCCGCGGCCGCAGCTTCCACAAAGGCCGCGAACAGCGGGTGCGCCGCGACCGGCGTGGATTTGAACTCGGGGTGATATTGACACGCCACAAACCAAGGATGCCCCTTCAATTCCACCACCTCAACGAGTTTGCCGTCCGGCGAGAGTCCTGCCACGACTAGCCCGCCCTTTTCCAACACGTCGCGGTACGCGGGGTTGAATTCGTACCGGTGGCGGTGGCGTTCCGCGATCTGCTCCTGCCCATACGCCTGGGCCGCCTTTGTCCCCCGCGTCAGGCAGCACGGGTATGCGCCCAGCCGCATCGTTCCACCCATGTCCGTCACCCCTCGCTGCCCGTCAAGCAGCGAGATCACCGGATGCGGCGTGCCCGGGGCCAGTTCGGTACTGTTCGCCTCCTCCAACCCGCACACATGCCGCGCGAACTCGATGACCGCGCACTGCATGCCCAGGCAGATGCCGAAAAAGGGAATCCCGTTTTCGCGCGCATAGCGGATTGCACCGATCTTGCCCTCGACTCCGCGGATCCCGAAGCCGCCCGGCACAAGAACGCCGTGGACACCTTTCAACTTAGCCGCCGCGCCCTCCTGCTCGATCTCCTCGGACTCCAGCATGCGGATGTTGAGTTTCACGCCCGCAGAGACCGCCCCATGCGCAAGCGCCTCATAGACGCTCTTGTAGGAGTCGCGCTGGCTGATGTACTTGCCCACCACCGCGATCACCACCTCCCCGTTCGGCGGGCGGATCAGCCGGTCGAGCATCGTGTTCCACTCAGCCATATCCAACTCCCGGACCGGCAGCTCCAAAAACTTGAGAATCTTCTCGTCCACCTGTTGCTTCATCAGATCCAGCGGCACTTCGTAGATCGAATTCGCCACATCGCACTCTTCGATCACATGCTCGGGCCGCACGCCGCAGAAAAGCGCCAGCTTGGCGCGGTGTTCGGCCGCGAACGGACGCTCGCACCGGCAGATCAGCAGTTCCGGCACAATGCCGATCGAGCGCAGAATCCCCACGGACTGTTGCGAGGGCTTCGTCTTCATCTCGCCCGCCGCGCGGATGTACGGTACGAGCGTCAAATGGATAAACAGGCTGTTCCCCGGCCCCAGCTCATGGTGATACTGCCTGATCGCCTCCAGGTAAGGCTGCGACTCGATGTCGCCAGCCGTCCCCCCGATCTCGGTGATCGCGATGTCGGTCTGGTCATCCTCGATCTCGCGGATCGCGCGTTTGATCTCATCCGTCACATGCGGGATCACCTGGACGGTCTTGCCCAAATAACCGCCCGCGCGTTCACGCGCGATCACATTGCTGTAGATGCGGCCGGTCGTGTAGTTGCTGTGTTGGTCGCAGGTGATCCCGGTGAACCGCTCGTAATGCCCCAGATCCAAATCGGTCTCGCGGCCGTCCTCCGTCACATACACCTCGCCGTGCTGATACGGCGACATCGTGCCCGGATCGACGTTCAGGTACGGATCCAGCTTCTGCATGCGGATGCGGTATCCGCGCCGCTTCAACAATAACCCGATCGCCGCCGCCGTCAGCCCCTTGCCGAGCGACGACACCACGCCTCCCGTCACAAAAATATGCTTACAACTCATACGAACTCCTAGACGGGCACGGCATGCCGTGCCCCTACCGTTTCACCATCGTCAAATCCACGCCCAGCCGTCTGGGCAATTTACTTGAACCCGTCAGCCAAGCGTCCACCGCAACCGCGCATTCGCGGCCTTCCGAAATCGCCCAGACAACCAGCGACTGCCCGCGGCGCGAATCTCCCGCCGCGAAAACGCCCGGAACGTTCGTCTGATAATCCTGACCCGTCCTGATGTTGCTGCGCTCATCGACCGCCACGCCCAGCCGCGCGATCACATTGTCCGTCTCCGGCCCCAAGAACCCCAACGCCAGCAACACAAGATCCGCATGCCACTCCTGCAGCGTGTTGGGATCCTCTTTCAACTGCGGCCGCCCGCCCTTGACAGACGGCTTGACCCACTCGACATTGACCGTCACCAGTGACCGCACATGCCCCCTGTAACCCTTAAACTCCTTGGTGAGGATGCTCCAGAAGCGGTCTCCGCCCTCCCTGTGCGAGGAACTCGTGCGGAGTTTCATGGGCCAGAACGGCCAAGGCTGGTCTTCGGTGCGCGTCTCGGGCGGCATGGGCATCACCTCGAAACTGTGAACCTCGCGCGCCCCTTGGCGCAATGCCGTACCCACGCAATCGCTGCCGGTGTCGCCCCCTCCGATCACGATGACGCTCTTATCTTTGGCGTTGATCCTGCCCCACTCCTGCGACCCGTCTTCCTTCGCGTTCAACATGCGGTTCTGCTGCTGCAGGTACTCCAGCGCGAAATGGATGCCGTTCAGTTCCCGTCCGGGGATCGGTACGTCGCGCGGCCGTCCGGAGCCAGTCGCGAGCACCACCGCATCGAACGCCTTCAGGGTTTCCGAAGACGGGTCGGTGTTGGTGACAAACGTGATCCCTTCGGCAGCCAGAATCTCCAGCCGCCGGTCGATCACCCATTTTTCCAGCTTGAAATCGGGAATGCCGTAGCGCAACAAACCGCCGGGTTTATCATTCTTCTCAAACACCGTCACCTCGTGCCCCGCGCGGTTGAGCTGCTGTGCCGCAGCAAGACCGGCAGGGCCGGCCCCGACGACCGCCACGCGTTTGCCGGTGCGCACGGGCGGCAGCACCGGCCGGACGAAACCGTGCTTGAAGGCATACTCGATAATCGTCTTTTCGATAAGCTGAATGGCCATGGGCGCCTCGTGGATGCCGAGCACGCACGCCTCCTCGCAGAGGGCCGGACACAGCCGACCCGTAAACTCCGGAAAATTATTGGTGGACGCAAGGCGTGCCCACGCCTTCTCCCACTGGCCGCGGTAGACCAAATCATTCCACTCGGGACAGAGGTTGCCCAACGGACAGCCGCTGTGGCAGAACGGCACCCCGCAATCCATGCAGCGTGCGGCCTGACGGATCACCGACTGCTCATCCATCGGCCGGTACACCTCTTTGAAGTCGTGCAGACGCTCCGTCACCGGCCGCTGTTCCGGAGTCTGCCGCCCGTATTCCATAAATCCGGTGATCTTACCCATAAGAATGTCCCGCAGGACGGACGAACCGGTCCGCCCTTACACCGCCACTGCTTGTTGTAGGCGCGCCAACGCGCGCCTATAATCGTGCGGCATGATTTTGACGAACTTCGCCCGCACCTGTTGCCACCCGTCGATCACGCGTTGCGCCACCGGACTCCCGGTGTATGCGAGATGCCGCCAGATCATGCCGCGAACCGCCCCGATCTCGACCGGGTCGTCCAGCGCTTCCAAATCCACCAACTCGCGGTTACAGCGCTTCTCCGCAAACACGCCGCTCTCATCCAGCACATAGGCGATACCGCCGCTCATGCCCGCCGCAAAATTGCGCCCTGTAGGCCCCAACACCACCACGCGGCCGCCGGTCATGTATTCGCAGCCATGGTCGCCCACGCCTTCGACAACCGCGCGCGCGCCGCTGTTGCGCACACAGAAACGCTCTCCCGCCAACCCGCGGATGTACGCCTCGCCCTGCGTCGCGCCATAGAGCGCGACATTGCCGACAATGATATTCCTCTCGGCCACATAGGAGACGGTCGCGGGCGGATAGAGGATCAGCTTTCCGCCCGACAGCCCCTTGCCGAAATAATCGTTCGCATCGCCCTCAACCGACAACGTCAGGCCGCGGGCGGCGAACGCGCCGAAACTCTGGCCGCAGGTTCCCTTGCAAAAGATATGGATCGTGTCGTCCGGCAACCCCTCGGCGCCGTATTTTTTCGAGATCACACTGCTCAGCATCGTCCCGATCGTCCGGTTCACGTTACGGATATCGACGGTCAGCTTCACGGGCTGACCGCCTTCCAACGCAGGCTCGGCCAGCTTGATCAGCGTGCGGTCAAGCGCATCGCTGATGCCATGGTCCTGCTGGCGGGTGCACCGGCGCTCCAAAGGCCCGGAGGGGACATTCCGCAAGATCGGGGAGTAGTCCAACCCCTTCGCTTTCCAGTGCGTGAGCGCGTCCCCCATCTCAAGCAGATCCGTGCGCCCCACCATCTCGTCGACGGTGCGGAACCCCATTTCGGCCATCACGCGACGGAAATCCTCGGCGATGAACTTCATGAAGTTCACCACGTACTCCGGCTTGCCCGTGAACTTCTTGCTGAGGCGGGGGTCCTGCGTGGCGATGCCCTGCGGGCAGGTGTTGAGATGACAGACCCGCATCATTACGCACCCCAGGGCCACCAGCGGCGCCGTCGCGAAACCGAACTCCTCCGCGCCCAACAGGCAGGCCACCGCCACGTCGCGACCGCACATGAGCTTCCCGTCGCACTCGAGCCTCACGCGGTCGCGCAGCTTGTTGATGAGCAGCGTCTGATGCGCCTCGGCCAGCCCCAGTTCCCACGGCAGCCCCGCGTGCTTCACGGCCGTCATCGGCGAAGCGCCGGTGCCTCCGTCCCAGCCGCTGATCAGAATGAGATCCGCCTTACCCTTGGCCACGCCGGCCGCAATCGTGCCCACGCCCGCCTCAGACACGAGCTTCACGCTGATCCGGGCGTCGGGATTGGCGTTCTTCAAGTCATGGATGAGCTGGGCCAGATCCTCGATCGAATAAATGTCGTGATGCGGCGGCGGCGAGATGAGCTGGACATAGGGCGTGGAAAAGCGGGTCTCCGCAATCCAAGGGTACACCTTCTCGGCGGGCAGCTGACCGCCCTCGCCGGGCTTCGCTCCCTGTGCCATCTTGATCTGCAGCTCCCGGGCGTTGACCAGATAGTGGCTCGTCACGCCGAAGCGGCCAGAGGCCACCTGCTTGATCATGCTGATGCGCCGGTTCCCTTCGGCATCGGGGCGGTAACGCTCGGCCGACTCGCCGCCCTCGCCGCTGTTGCTGCACCCGCCAATGCGGTTCATCGCGATCGCCAAGGTCTCGTGCGCCTGCCGGCTGATGGAACCGTACGACATCGCGCCGGTCTTGAAACGCTTGACAAGGGCCGTCCACGGCTCGACCTCCTCCAGCGGAACCGGGGTCATGGCCTT
>JAQVSS010000409.1 GCA_028700415.1 Kiritimatiellia bacterium | reverse complement strand
ACAACTTTTTTTCGTCGGGCCGCAGCGGATCAGCGGCGAGTCGCCCGCCACCTCCCGGGGCGGCAATGCTGCGTCGGCGATGCGCGAGAGGGGGCTGGACTTGACGCAGGCAAACGTCGGATACGGCACTGCCTCGGTAAACCACGCCGCTGGAACAGCGAGACTGCGGCCCTGCGCCCATACATGAGTGCTTACATCAACTGAAAACCCCACACCGTTCTATCGCCTGATCCGCGACGTGAAGTTCCTGCTGGCCCCTGAAAAGCGCGTCTGCCCCCCCTCCTCTCAATAACCCCCGCGTTCCGGGGCTGGCATGGTCTTGACACTTTGCCTGATTTCCCGCGTGTATTTCCGAATGTCCTTGCCCGTCAGAATGGGCACTTTCTCCTTGTAGATCTCTTCGATTTGAGCTGCCTTGGCGTCCAGCGCGGTTAGAAGCTTTTCCAGTTTGGCCATGTTATCCGGAGGCGGGTTAGCCGACTTCTTGGCGATCCAGTAGCGCAGAAACGCCTCGATATGAGGAATGCTGGTTTCGATGAAATGACGCTGCAACGTGAACTGATCCTTGAGATTCGCATACTCGGCAGCGGGCAGCGCGGGACCTGCGGCTTCGACATCTTCCATCGACAGGCGGTTGAGCCGCAACGCCTCGGCGCGATCGGCGACGGCGACCTCGATCGTACGCCCACTGGGGTTTTCTATCAACTCACGGATGAGCACATTAGACTCGATATCCTCCGGCTTCCACTCGATCATGCCTCGGCCGGTTTGCAGGATTTTGGCCTCCATGTAGCGCAAGCTGGAATTGATGGTGCTGTGATTATGTATCCACACGCCTTTGAAGTAATACGTCAGATTGCCGATCTCGCAAGTTCGTTTTAACGCCGAGATCACTTTTGGCGCGGCTTCCTTTCCGAAACGGGGTTCGGCCCAATCGCGCCAGACCTTCTCGATAGGCACATCGGGGTTCCGGGCGAACTGCGCCAGGGCGTACAGGTTCACCTCGTTCAAGGTGCCGAAAATCATATCGCCCTGGGCGGCGAAAGATGTGCCAATACACACGGCGTTGATGGCGGGATTGCGCGCCAAGGCGTACTGTAGCTGATACTGCATCTGGTCGGGATTCGCATACGGCATGAACGACAACCCCACATACTCGCCGAACCCATCGAACTGCAACATGGCGCTGCGGTCGGTGATGGAAGATATGGCGGGGTGGGTCGGTCGGTAAGGATCGAAGTCGCCGCTCAGCGGACGGTACGCCATGTCGAAGGGCGTCCCGGGACCGGCGGCGTGTATCGCCTCGATGACCAGTTTCTCTTGCCAAGGCTTGTGGCTGAAGCCCGTCATGACGTACCGCTTGTGCGCCGCCTGGGCGCCTCGCGAGAGCGCCACGATGACTTCCTTCAGGTAATCCACCGGAGCATAGTACTGACTGGGGGTAGAGTAGACCTCTTTGGGTTCCGCCCAGAACAATTCGCGGAAGTAGTTGGAGTCGTTGAGAATCGGCGCCTCCCAGAAGTGGCACCTCATGGTGCTCACTTCCGGGAGTTGCCGGGAAACCTCTGCTGTCCGCGCTTCGAGGAACTTCCAGAGCAGCCCGTTGCTGACATTTTTCGCTTCGGGGTAGGCTTCAAAGAAGTCAGGCGGGAGCACCGGCTCGGGACCGCTGATCATAATGTCCAGCCCCTTGCGATGGTACGGCTCGAGCCATTTGCGGAACCGGGCCACTGACTCCGCATCGACCTTTGAGGCGAGCCGCGGGAATCCGGGCACGGGGAAATCGCCGGCAATGCCGTCGCGATAGACGCGATGGAGTTCGAGCCCGTCGACGTCGTACTCGTCGATGGCCGCCAAGAACCGCGGGTCGGCGAGACTGTTGGCATAGGCTCCTAGATAGAGACGCAACCGTTTGCCCGGCTGCGCCAGCTCGGCGGAGGTGGCGGCCGAGGTATAGCAAAGCATAAGACAACCGAGGAGCGATGTCAGTTTCTTCGTGTTCATCATTCTTTCCTTATGTGATTGTTCACCGGGTCCGTTTGCTTTTTCATGGCCACCGGGACCCCACAGCAGTAGCCTGACGTAACAGCGTTGTGTTGCCGAACGGGGCCATGTCAAGTACATGCGGGAGTGCGACGTGCTGGTACAGTTCTGCATGGCCCACCTGATCCGCGACGTGAAGTTCCTGCTGGCCCCTGAAAAGCGCGTCTGTCCCTCATCCTCTCCCGCAGACAAACAAAGCCGCTTTCTTTAATCTGCGCGGATATACGCACGCTTCTTGGTATTTGTGCCGAGAATCACGGTTTTCTCCGTCGTCTTTCCGCCTATTGTGAACGTGACTTTATACTTTCCGTAAAAACAGCGGAAATGGTATTCGCTTGCTGGTTCGTCGAATGCAAGGTCTGTGCGCCAAACTTTGTTTTTGAGGTTGTCGAGAATGTCGAAGGCCTCTTTTTTGGAAAAGTCGCGACGCAGAAATCCGCCGTTGTATCTATCTTCTTTGCCCGCAGTGCCGTCCACAAAATGCCAGTATGTGATTGCCTTCACATTCTGATGGCTGAACCATAGTCGGTAAAAATTCTCCACAAAGAAAGCCTGCTTGCGCTCGCCGTCGGGGTCGGAACCCATGCATGGGAACGTGATTTCCGTTATGTGAATCGGGCGGTTCAGGCGCGCAAAAGTGTCGAGAACATCGTACGAAGAGTCGGGCGTGAAATCTTCCCCGTTGAGCAGAAGGTCGCGGCGTTCCTTATCGAAAAAGTGCAGCTGAAGCCCTATGACGTCGACCTTCGCGCCCCTGTTTATTAGGTCGGAAGCCAAAAGATAGTCTTGCGCGTTCTCGCGGTATTTGGCGACGCGCATCCATACTGGCGTCGTGAAATTAACGATAAAGTCGTCGCTTGAAGAAAATACGCGGGCGGATTCTTTAAACGCCTTGTACGCGTGGTCGCGCGGAAAATAATTTTGATAGTTGTAATATTCCCTGTCCTGAGTGTCGGAGGCTTCGTTTGAAACGTCCCAAATGTCGATGTCGGCGTCGAACCGTTCGGCGATTTTGTCGATGTAGCGGCACATATGTTTTTCAATAATTTTTTCGTCGCGCGGCATCCATGCGGGAAGCGAATAGAAATTCAAATACCAAGACAGCGGATGACCTTTCATGGCAAGGCCGTGTTTCTTGCAAAACTCGATAAGCTTCGGCTGGGGAGGACGCCGGTACATATTTTTAAACTCCATTCCCGCCTGCTCTCCGTCGAACTGGTAGACGCCGTCGGCCTGCTCGTAAGCCGCCCAGTAGAACGGAAGAGTCGCAAAGTTGAACAGTTTCAAAAAGTTCTCCTCGTATTGGCGGTTTTCGTTTTCGGCCGGAAAACCGTTAAGCAAAAATATCTGCGCCCCGAAGAGAAATTCGTGCGAAACCATATTCACCTTCACGTTCTCCGCTTTGACGTTTTCATTTTTTGCGTCGAGGAATTCGATGTAGAAGTCGCCCTTTCGGTTGTTCTCTATGCCGAGGGCGATTTTCTCCTGCAAGACGGGATCCGCCCACATTTTGAGAACCTTGTCGGATATCTTAAGCTCGGGCGATTTCTCCTGAGCCGCCGAAGAAAGCGCGGCGCACAAAAACGCCGCAGCTAATATTGCCGTTTTTCCCATAATACTCCCCTT
>JAQVSS010000408.1 GCA_028700415.1 Kiritimatiellia bacterium | reverse complement strand
GCGCAGAGGACACGGGACATGACGGAGGCCACCCGGTGATGGCCGTCCTATTTGCCCTCTTCCTCAACCGTTATGGCCGGGTCAACGAACTCGCGGAGTTTGGCCTCGATGAAATCCTGCCGGGTGAAGGCGGCGGAATGGCAGCCCGCGCACATGCCGCGGAAGGCGATGACCACGCGGTCGCCCACAATGTCGATCAGTTCGATGTCGCCGCCGTCTTTCTTGAGCTGCGGCCGGATCTCGCGGTCGATGATCTCCTCGATCAGCTTCATCTTCTGGAGGTTGGAGAGCTTGCGCGGCGGTTTCGGCGCCAAAGCCAGGGCCGGCGGGGTTTGCGCGTTGCGGATGGAGTCGATGATTTTCTGGATGTCGCCGCGGCACATGCCGCAGCCGCCGCCCGCCTTGCAGAAGTTGGTGACCTCGTCGACGGTCGTGAGACTGTTCTCGGTGACCACGCGCCGGATCTCGTTCTCCGAGACACCGAAGCAGGTGCAGATGATGTGGTCCTCCAGATTCCGGACCATCGTTTCGCCGGTCCGGTAGTTGTGGATCGCGGCTTCGAGCGCCTCGCGTCCCATGACCGAGCAGTGCATCTTCTGGTCCGGCAAGCCGCCGAGATAATTGGCGATGTCTTTGTTGGTGATTTTCTCGGCCTCCTCGATCGTCTTGCCGAGGACCAGCTCGGTGAGGGCCGAGGAGGAGGCGATCGCGCTGGCGCACCCGAAGGTCTGGAACTTGACGTCGACGATGCGGCCGTTCCCGTCGAGTTTGAACATCAGCGTCAATGCGTCGCCGCAGGCGAGCGAGCCCACCGTGCCGGTGCCGTCGGGGTCACTGATTTTGCCGACATTCCGGGGATTCCGGAAATGGTCCATCACTTTTTCGCTGTAGTTCCACATGGCTGAGCCTCATCATTTTGAAAGGATTTTCTTCAACGCCTGCCCGTACACCATGCCTTGGCGCATCATGCCCAGGTCGTTCGGGTGGCAACCGTCCACCGTGCCCTCGCCGTCATGCCCCAGCATGTCCTTGGCTTCGAGGTAATGCAGGTTGGACCAGAGGGCGGCGTCCTCTTTTTTAAGTTTGTCGTAGATGCCGCGCAGGACAAGCGCCTTGGAAGTCGGCGCGCGCCCGAACACGTTGCAGTCCTCGGCCATCAGGATCGGCGTGGCGGGGTGCCGCTCGCGCAAGGCGCGGACAAAGGGCTCGGCGCGCTCGCCGATGAGGGCGTCGTTCATGTTCCAGACGCAGTCGAGCACATAGACGGAGGCGTCGATCTCTGAGAGCAGGTCGCACATCGCCATCTCCATCTTTCCGTTGCCCGAGAACCCCAGGTTGACCACCGGAGCGTCGAGCAACCGTCCCGCGATCGCCGTGAACGCCATGCCGGGCCGCGACGCGCAGCCGCCATGCGTGATCGATGTGCCGTAGAACACGACCGGCTTTGCGATCCCTCCCTTGCGCGGCGGGGGCGTGCGGATGACCTTGCCTTTCGGGATGCCCACCTCAATCATGGCGGTGCCGTTGTAGAGCGGCAGGTAGACCAGGCACTCCGTTTCCGGCGCCAGCCCGACGTCCATTACATTGGTCACCGCGGAAGGACGCCCGTTTTTGACGAAGCGCCACCCCTCCGGCGTGCGCCGGTAAACGTCCAGGCCGCTGACCCCGGTGGCCGGCATGTGCGGCATCGCCAGCCCCGCGTTCCTGACTGCCCAGCGGATCTTGAAGGTCCCGGTATCCGAAACGAAGCGCAGCGCCATTCCCGCCGAATGGTGACTCAAACTCCATACGCTTGGCGTTACGGTCTTTTCCGCGCGGGCGGGCAGCCGGTCATAAAAACTCTGCGTGTCGTTGAACGCCCGGCCTTCAATCGGCAGCGTTTGTCCGTCGTACCACACGGTCTTTCCGTCCGCGTCCTCGCGCCCCTTCAGTCCTTCTGCCGCGCCCGACAGCCCCGCCTGCAGTACGCAGGCCGCAACCGTCCATCCCCATGCCATCCGCATCGCCTTCATTCTTCCTCCCTTGATAGATGCCCAAACGCTCCGCCTCGCCCCTGTGACGTCTTTCGCGAAGAGCCATAACCATGGCACCCATATATTTTTTATCTTATCACAGGGAACCGTTCCCGCACAATCCAACTTACCTGGGTTGACCGGACTTTTGCCTCCTGTTACGCTATCCGTGCAGAAAGGATGGTGGCGGGATGAGCGGTCAGGGAAAGGGGCTCGCGGAGCGGCGCGATCCGGTCTGCGGCATGACGGTGCCGGCCGGAGGAGAGTTCCAGTGCGGTCACCGCGGGGAGACGTACGGCTTCTGCAGCGGGCATTGCCTCCAGCAGTTCAGCCGGCACGCGGAGTATTACCTCGCGGGCAAGCCCCGTGTCCCTGCCCATGCGGCAACCGGGCCTGTGGTCTACACCTGCCCCATGCACCCGGAGGTGCGGCAGGAGAAGCCGGGCGATTGCCCGAAATGCGGCATGGCGCTGGAGCCAGGAGGCGCCGTCGCGCCAGAGGCTGCGGAGGAGAATCCCGAACTCGCGCTGATGGGCCGCCGTTTCCGGGGCTGCCTCGCGTTGACGTTCCCCGTTTTTGTTCTGGCCATGTCCGCGCATCTCGGCCTCTTGCCGGCAGGTTTTCCGCTGCCGCTCGAACAGTGGGTCGAGTTCGCGTTGGCGACGCCGGTCGTCGTGTGGGGCGGATGGCCGTTCCTTACGCGCGGCTGGCAGTCGCGGGCGACCCGGAACTTCAACATGTTCACCCTGGTCAGCCTCGGCGTGGCGGTGGCGTGGGGGACGAGTGTGGCCGCGCTGCTGGCGCCGCAGCTCTTTCCGGCGGCGGCGCATCACGGCGGCGGCGTGCCGGTCTATTTCGAGGCGGCGGCCGTCATCACCACGCTGGTGCTGCTGGGCCAGTTGCTGGAGCTGAAGGCGCGGAACCGCACGAACGCGGCGATCAAACGCTTGCTGGGGCTGGCGCCCAAGACCGCCCGCCTTGTGCGGATTGACGGCCTCGAAGAGGATCTGCCGCTGGAGGAGGTGCTGCCCGGCGATGTGCTGCGGATCCGCCCCGGCGAGAAGATCCCCGTGGACGGCGAGGTGCTCGAAGGCCGCGGCAGCGTGGACGAGTCCATGGTGACGGGCGAGTCCGTGCCGGTGGAGAAGGGCGCGGGCGACCCGCTGATCGGCGCGACCGTCAACGGCACGGGCGGGCTGCTGATGAAAGCCCGCAAGGTCGGCGCGGACACGCTGCTGGCGCAGATCGTGGGCCGTGTGGCCGAGGCGCAACGGTCGCGCGCGCCGATCCAGCGTGTGGCAGATAAAGTGGCGGGGTATTTTGTGCCGGCCGTGGTCGCGGTGGCGGGAGTGACCTTCTGCGTCTGGGGCGTGTGGGGACCCGAGCCGCGGCTCGCGCACGCGATTGTCAACGCGGTCTCCGTCCTGATTATCGCCTGCCCCTGCGCGTTGGGCTTGGCCACGCCCGTGTCGGTGATGGTGGGTGTCGGGCGCGGCGCGCTGGCCGGCGTGCTGATCAAGAACGCCGAGGCGCTGGAAGTGCTGGCGCGGGTCGACACGCTGGGTGTCGACAAGACCGGCACACTCACCGAGGGACAACCGCGGCTGGCCGCCGTCGTGACAACGTCCGCGGGAACGGACGAGGCCGGGTTGCTCCGGCTCGCCGCCAGCCTTGA
>JAQVSS010000082.1 GCA_028700415.1 Kiritimatiellia bacterium | reverse complement strand
GGACGGCTTCTCGGACGTGACCGGAACCTGCGGCACGACGCAGATCGGCGAAAACGCGATCGGATCGTCCCTCTTTGCGCCTTCCTTCACGACGGTGAAGTCAAGCTTGGAGATGTGGCCGTAGGCCAGCGGATTCATGAAGGTCGATCCGTGACCGAACTTCGGCGGCTCGTAGAACCACGCGCCTTCCACCTCGCGTTCGCGGAACGGCACGGAGAGCTCGCGCCAGCCGGTGAAGTCGACGAGGAAGTGGTGGTCGCTCTCGGCAAACGAGAATTCGCGCGGCGTGGTCACGCGCAGGCGCAAGACGGCACCGGAGCCGTCGCCCCTGATGCTGAAGTGCAGGACGCGATTCGTGCCGCAGTCAAAGTAGTTCGGACCGGAATGCGCGTAGGTCGTCGGCACGGTTCCGGCCGGCATGATCTCGAGGCCATCGCCCGCTCCGGCCACGTACAGGGCCTCGACGCGGAGGGCGGCGCGGCGCGCCCTCGGGCCGCCGTCAAGCCGCCAGGCGCGGTCCGTGTCGGAACCAGCGCGGCGGACGAACGATTCGGCCGGCGTGAGGGTCCAGACGCCCGCCTTGTCCTTGCGGAGGCGGAACTCGTCGCGTCCGTTCCCGAGCGCCTTCAGCGCCTCGTCTGTGAAGCGGCGGTCCAGGCGGAAGCGCTCGTAGGTGCCGAGCAGCTCGAGCTGGCGGCGTCCCTCGTCGGAGAGCTGCCCCGGACAGTCGCTCTTGGTCGCAAACGCCGCGTCGATCGACACGTTCTTGCCGGCCCAGTATTCCATCTCGTCGAGGAAGTGTCCGCGAGAATGCTCGCTCTCGGCCCGCGGATGCCACCAGCCCATCTGCGGCTGGACGAGGTCGCTCATCTTGTACGAGCGCGCATGTGCGATGTGCGTGTCGACGAAGCGCTTCGACGCCCAGTGGCTTCCGTCCCACGCGCCCTTGCGCGAACGCCACCACCAAGAGTGGCGGAAGCCGCCGCCCTCGGCGATCGGCGGACGCGCGAGCCGGTCGTAGATCTTGCGGCACATGACGTCGGTCTTGTGCTGCGTGCCCATGCCCTCGGCTCCGTCGAAGTAGATCTGATCGAAGCCGCCGTCGTTGTAAACGCGCGCGATGTTGTCCGCCAGGTCGTCCGCGAGCTTCGAATCCTCCTTCGGATAGAACGCACGGTAGCGCTGCTGAAGGTAGCCGACGCGGCTGCCGGCGGGAACGGACGGACCCGTCTTCGTGCCGCACACGGCGCGCTTGAGCCCGAGGAACGCATAGGGCCTCTCTCGGCGGAGAGCCGCATACTGCACGATCTCGTCCCCGACCAGCAGGAAATTGCCGTTGCCGGAATAGGTGTAGACGACGTCGTGGCTCCTGTCTATCGGCTCGTTGACGACGAGTTCCGTCGAATCGGCGGCGAACGGCTGCGCGAGCGTGTACGAGCACCACTCCTGCAGTTCGTGCACGCGCTTCGCGACGAGTCCGTCGTTTACGTTGATGCAGCCCGTGAGCATGTGCATGCCGGCCTTGAGCCCGGCGGCGCGGATCTTGTCCGTCACGACCTTCATGTCGGCGAAGCCGCGCGGATAGAGGTCCCTCTTGACGTTGTACTCGCCGAGCGTCTCGTACCAGCGGTCCTGGTGGATGACGCCGGCCGATATAAGCTTAGCGACGTCGATCCAGCCCTCGACGTTCGCGGTCGAGAGCCCGAAGACGAAGAGGTAGCTCGAGCGATTCTGGTCGGACGAGAGCGCCCAGGCGCCGCCGCACAGGGAGGGACGGACTCCGGCCTCGACAGTAAGCGCCTGTAGCGACGGGACGAGGGTCGGACGGGGCCCCGCGACAAGACCGAACGTCTTGCCGACGAACCCATGCTCCTTGCCGGCCGTCACGTAGATGCCGAAGTCGCCGAAGACTGTCATCTCGAGGTCGAGGCCGCAGTCGATGACGGCTACGCCGCTCGTATCGTCGCTGCGCATGCTCAAGGAGCCGCCGTAGTACTTCTCGCAGACGGGGACGAGACAGCCGAGCTCAATCTCATAGGCGTCCTTCACCGTCATCGTCTCGGTGCGGAAGAGCCAGCCGCCCGCGAAGTTGCGGACCGTAGCCGAGACCTCGCCGAGTCCGTCGGCGAACGTCCAGACCAGCCGGTCGCCGCGGCGCTCGAAGCTGCGCGGCATCCGGCGGTTCTTTTCGCCGGGCAGCCGGGCGCGCACGAACGCGACCTTGCGCGCGACGAGCTCGCGCCCCGTCTCGTTTTCCTTGAGTGACTTCACGAAGCCGCGATCGTCGAATTCAAGCGTCGAATGGGTGCCGGAGAGGATCACGGCGACAGCCAGCAGGGTGTTCATGGGCTTTCCCTTGTCTATTCAGATTATTTCACGCGGCGCAAAATCATTTCAGGCCCTCATCCCAGAGCTTCTTCGCCTCGACCGTCTGCTTGATGGACTCGAGGATGCGCTCACGGCAATCGGGCGTCGTCATCTTCCAGGGCGTCTGCATGAAGCCCTTCAGCCGGCTCGGCGCGATGCGGTCGCGGCACCAGCGGACGGTATTGACGAAATTCGACGGATTATCCCAATTCGAACCTGCCGGGACCTGGTCGAAGCCGTGCTCCTCAAGGATTCCGTAGCCCTCGAGCTCGCGCGCGTGCGGATTCCTCTCGGCCCGCATCTTCGCAAGGTCGAACGAAGGATAGTAGTACCAGTTCGACTGGAGGACGTTCGGGGACATGCGGGAGAGAAACTCCTTGCGGTGGTTCCACAGCGCGTCGCTCCAGATCCAGGCGCGAGCGCCGCCCTTCTCGACTTCGGCGACGAGGAAGTTCAGGTCATGCCACCAGAGGTCGCCGCGGCGGACGACGACGTACGAATGGAACGGATGGTCGTTCTCCTCGTCGAAGCCGATGTGGAAGAAACGGACCTTGCCGAAGACGTCGAAGACATCCTTGATCACGTCGGCGCAGAACTTGTAGTACGCGGGCGTCGAGAGCTGGCGCGCGTACGTCTTCATCCAGACGTCGTGGCAGGCGGAGAAGTTGAGCTTCGGCACGGGCTCGATGCCCATCGCGCGCAGGCGGGCGACCTCGGCCTTCAGCTTTTCCGGAGACCAGGAACCCTTGATCGATATCTCGGGATGGCTCGGGAAGGCCATGCCGTCGCCGATGTCGATGATAAGGTAGTTGAGTCCGCCCTTCGCCATCGCGTCCGTCGCCTCGCGCCAGACCTTCTCGTCGAAAAGATGGTAGTCCTTCGCGCAGTCGGTCCAGTTGCGGTCGACCGGATCCTCCGCATCGCGCGGCTCGTCCCACCACATGTTGGTGCCGAGGTGCAGGAGGAGTCCCCACAGCATCGGCTCGGCGCGGCCGTCGTCGGACTTCACGTTGCGGCAGCGCTCGGTCACGAGCTCTCGCGTGTATGTTTTCTGCCAGGTGAAGTCATCGTTGTAGGCGATGCGGTTGCCCGAGAAGACGAGGTTCTCGACGGACTTCGCGTAGAGCAGCGGCGTGCGGAACGTCTCGAAGACGTTATCGAGAATCGCGATGCCGCGGTGATACGGCCTCTTCTGCGCCGCGAGGTCGGTGACGACCGGGCTGAAGGAGATGATGCCGTCGCAGAACTGGTAACGCGGCGACGTATTGCAGTTGCGGAAGACGTTGCCGCGGATGACGCAGTCGCGGATCGCACCGGACTCGTACCAGCCCTGCGCGTCGCCCGAGAAGAGAATCGCCGAACCGCTCACGCGCTCGAAGACATTCGATTCGATCAGGACCCTGCCGGTCGTCGTGAAGAGCGCGCCACGCGCGCGGTTGCGGCCGACGACGTTCTTCCGGAAGACGACGTCGGGCATCGCGTCGGCGTTCTCGATCGCATCGCCGACGCCGAACTCCCCGGGGACCGGATATTTTGTCACAATCGTGATGTCGTGGCCGTCGCCTTCGAGCGCGAAGCTCTTGATGCGCATGCTCGGGCCGTTCTCCAGCGTCGCGCTCTTGATGAAGCGCACGCGGTCGCCCGGGCGCAGGAGCTCGAAGTCGTAGGCGTCGTTATGCATAAAGCGGCACTTGAGCGTGTCCGGCGCCGGCTTGCCGACGATCCTGACGCTCGTCGCGTGCACGTTGATCGCATCGTCCATCATACCTTCGAAAAGCAGGTTCTCCTCGATGATCGTGCCGCGGCAGTTCGAGAAGTGCGAGGCGTCCGCGTTCGCTGAATAGAATCGGCCGGTCTCCTTTCTGGCAAAGACGCCGGCCTTGCGATCCTCGGAACGTCCCGTGCCGCGCCAGGCAAAGTTCTCGCTGAACTGGCAGATGAGGCCCATACCCCAGCAGGAATGGATTGAGACGTCCTCGAAGACCGTGTCCTTCGAACGGTAGACGACGCTGCCCGGGCACGTGCGGGCGGGCGAACGGAACGCGATCACGTCGCCGACGCCCACGCGTACGCCCGTACCGAGCTTCGAGAAATCCATGTCCATCAGGTACGACGACACACCGACCTTCTCCATTGGCCGGCCCTTCCAGAGAAAGTCGTCGGTTCCCGGAACGAGCGCGCGGTCCTTGCCGCTGGCGACGACGAGGTAGCGCACGGGCAGCGTCCAGTTGCGGCCGACGGCCCAGAAGCAGCCGTTGGAGTAAACGTGGGGAAACTTCACGGGATCGACGCCAACGCGCGTCTTGCCATTCTCAAAGCCCTCGATCACCGCATCGGAGATGAACGGACGCGTCCAGTCGACGGCGAAGCCCTCGAGCTTCACGTTCGACGAGTCGAGGACGGCGAAGCCGATCGCCGCGCCATCGATCATGAACACGGATCCGTTGCCGCGGACGGTCACGTTGGTCAGCCCGACGAGCGGAATCGAAACAAGATGCGGATCGCTCTGGTTGTGGTTCGAAATCTTGAACGAGAGCTTTGCCGCGGACACGGCGTCAAACCGGTACTCGCCCTTCGCGCACTCGATCGTGCCGCCGCCGGCCGCACGCACCGCCTCGATGGCGGCCTTGAATTCGGCCGTCGCGTCAGTTTTTCCGGGATTCAACCGAACGGTCGTCCCAGCCGTCAGCGCCGATGCGGCCAAGGCCGCAAACATCATCACTTTAATTTTCATGGTTAATATGTATTATCATATGTTCAACCCGAACAGCAATGTCCAACTGCGAGTTTAGTTGCCGCATCCGCCAACACAGTACCCGCAGCGCCACGCGGTGGGACGCCGCGGGTACTGTAAAACGCATGCCACAACAACTAACTCCTTGCGCTCTTTGCTGAGGTGCTTGCTGAAGTTGCCGTCAGAACGAACGAGGACTCGCCGCTCCGGTCGCCGTACGAGATGCGTATGCGCTTGCGCACGGCCTTGCCGTCCATCATCACCCGGTCGGGGCCTTCCTTCGTGAAGGTGAGGCGCGCGGGCTTCTCCGCGGGACGCTGTCCGTAGATTTCGTCAAGGAAGAACGTGCGGATCTCGGGACGGCGCACCTTCTCCCACGTCTCGCGCGTCGTGACAGGCTTGCCTGCGGACGTCTTCATCAGTTCCGGGACGTCCTTCGGCAGCGGGACATACCGCTCGATCTCGAACCGGTCGACATAGATCGCCTCGAAGGCGCTGCGGCCGCCGCCCGCCTTGGCCGTGCGGTGTCCGGGACGGACGTTGATCTGGTCCTCACCCTTCGGGGCGAACGGCTCGAACTCGTACCAGACGTAGCCCTTCTCCAGCTCCTTCACGTCCTTCGAGATCTCCTGCTTGCCGGCCGTCAGGCGAACCGCCTGTCCGAAGCCGTTCTTGAGCGGCACGACCTTCGCATGGATGCGCACGCGGTACTTCACCTCCTTGTCGTAGGCGACATTCGCGAAATCGAGGTACGGACCGGGCTCCTCGTAGCGGTTGTTGATCTTCACCGCG
This sequence comes from Kiritimatiellia bacterium, assembly GCA_028700415.1. Lineage (GTDB taxonomy): Bacteria > Verrucomicrobiota > Kiritimatiellia > RFP12 > UBA1067 > JALHET01. The sequence goes on along the minus strand of JAQVSS010000082.1, from coordinate 8,911 downwards.
CGACCCCCGATGGCCTCGGGATCGTCCACGACCGTCGCGAACTTGAGCTCGGTAATGCCCATCTCGTCCACGCCGACCTCGACGCGGTCGCGCGTCTCGGCGGGCGGCTGCGCCGTGATGTAGCGGCGCCACTGCTGGCGCGGACGCAGGTCGCGCTGCGGGGTGTTGCCGAAGCGGACGGGATGGCCGTGCGCGTTCGCCTCGCGCTCGACGTCAAGCAGGAACTTCCCGTAGGCGGCCGCCCGCGGATCGGGCGCGGGGAAACGCTCGGGATGGCGCGTCACCCAGACCCACTTGACGTCGTCCGTCATCCGGTCGAGGATGAGGCGCACGACGGAGGCCTTGCCGTTGCGCACGTTGTAGAGCGCGGCGGGGTCGTCCTTCACGGCCTCCTCGGCCTTGTTCCAAAGTTCCTCCGCCCGCGCCAGGAACGTGTCGGGATAGAGCTTCCTGTTGTCGAACTGGTAGATGGTCAGCGTCAGGTTCTCCGGCGCATTCGCCGCGATCTCCTTCTCGAGCTCGTAGTAGGCACGCACGTACGGCGCCGCCGCCCCGTAGAAACCCCGGAAGAAGCGCGTGAGGAGTCCGTCGAGCGGTTCGTCGGGGTTCCACATCGCCTTCGAGATGAGCCAGGACTTAAGTTCAGCGAACTCGGGGTGATACGACTTCTTTCCATTCCCCTCGGAGAACATGAACTTGACGCCGTGATCGCGGAAGTACCGCACGTTCGCGTGCACGTTGCCCGCATTCGGCATCGGGTAGAAGTAGTGGAGGTTCTCGCCCGTGTAGTCCCAGACGTAAAGCTTGTCCGTCAGCTTCGACCAGGCGCGGAGATCCTCCTCGAACTCGCGGTTCGCCGCCGTCCCGTTCGCGGCGCCGAACGGACGCAGGCGGTCGCACTCGATCGAGCAGAGCGCGATGACGACGTTGTCGCGCGGCTTCGTCAGCTTCGGCGGCTTGCGCGTGTACTGGTAGGCGAGCGTCTGCACGAGAACGTGCGGATAGCGCTTCTTCACCTCGTCGGCGATCGCGTTCACGAAGCGGATCTCCGTTCCGGCGTGCGACCCCTCCTCCGCGTCGACGGCCGCGCACCGCTCGCAGCGGCAGTAGCCGTTTTTATTGTCGCGGTGACTGACGCCGACCATCTTGGCCTCGGGATCGGCCGCCAGGTACTCGAGCACCTTGTCCGTGCAGATCTTCAGGACATCTGGGTTCGTGTAGCAGAGCTGCCAGCCGACGTCGCTGCGAATGCCGTCCACAAGCGCATAGTACTCGGGATGGTCCTTGAAGTACTTGCCGACTGGGGCGAGATAGGTCAGCGTGTGGCTGTTCTTGAGCCCGCGCACAAACGGCCAGCCCTTGCCGCCAAGCTTCGGGTCGACGGGATGCGGCTTAACCGAGTCGTGGCTGTGCAGGCCGTTCAGGCGCAGGTGCGCTGCGAAATCGAAGTGCTCGGCCACGTCGCCATAGATGTTCTCGCGCAGCCAGAAGGCTGGCGCGTGCCGCTCGTTCAGCGTCCGCGGCAGCACGAAGCGCCGGTTCTGCGGAACGTACGTCTGCCAGGAGGCCAGCCACTCGACGCCGCCGAAGCGCTCGAGCAGCTCGCAGACGCCGTAGAGGACGCCGCGCTTGCCGCCGATGACGCGGAGAAGCCCGTCCTTGGTGCGGAACTCGAAGGAATCGTCATCCGCTGCCGGATCGAGCACGAGCGCGACGCCCTTCACCGGCGCGGCGTTCGTGACGACGGTCGGACGCACCCCGTTGAGGCGGCCGACGTAATCGCTCAGCTCGGTCGCCGCATAGACGACGCTTGGCGCGGGATTCGGCTCGACGGCGATCTCGAACGTCTCCGGACGGTCTGTCTCCGCCAGCATGATCCGGCGGACGGCCTCCCTTTGCGCCTCGGTCACACCGCAGGAAGCGAGGAAGGCCCGCATACGCGCTTCGGGCGTGCGGCCCGGGAACTCGGCGAGGTGCGAGAGAAAGAGGTCCATCGTCTTGGCGTGAACGAAGTTGAGCTGCTCCGTCCGCGCACCGGTGATCTCCCAGTCCTTGAGTGCCGTGTCCTCATCGACGCCGCACAGCTCCTCAACCATCAGCGCGAGGCATCCCGTGCGGTCCGCGCCGCCGATGCAATGGAAGACGAGCGGATAGGCCTTCTCGTCGGCCAGGACGGCGAAGACCTTGCGGACGGCCTCGCGGAACTCCGGCTTTGCCTTGAAGCGTCCGTAGGAGCCGAACGAGACGTTCACCCAGGCGACGTCAGGGCCGATCGGCGAGCCCTTCATGCCCCAGCATTCGCGTGCCGTGCGCAGATCGAGGTCCGTGCGGAGTCCGAGCGCGAGCAGCTGGTCGCGTCCGCGCGCCGTCAGGCGGTTCTGGCCGGGCGTCCATTTCGACTCGTCGGTTCCGGCCCGCGTCTTCGCATTGTCATTCCAGCCGGCGCTGCGGTACAGGACGCCGCGTCGCAGGGTGCGCCCGTCGACCGTCTTGAGTCCGCCGACGTCACGGAGATTCGGAACACCCTCGACGTCGACCCAGCGCGAGAGGACGTCCTCGCCGCGCACCTCGCCCGCCTGGCGCATACGCGCCCGGAAGCCGGCGTGCGCGAACCACTTCGCGCGTTCCGCACGCGGCAGGCGGAAGAACGCCTTGACGTCCGGCATCGTCCGGCGCTCGGCCGCGACGACCTCCGCCGTGTCGATGCGTGCGACGACCGGAAAATGGTCGGTGTCGATCTTGAAATACTGCGGCACCTCGAACTCGGCGACCCCGAGGCCCGCCGAGACAATGACGTTGTCCGACGGACACCCGTCGACCGTTTCCCGCTCACCGAACTCGACCGACCCGTTCGCGACGAAAAATCCCTCGCGGACGAAGACGTCGTATTCGGACATCTGACGCGCGGCTAAATCGCCCGCAAACACGGCGAAGTCGAACGCGCGCGTGTCGGCGATCAGCGCCTTGAAGTCCGCCCGGCGAGCCTCTTCGGTCGAAGCCGTTATCCAGACGCCGTACAGCGCGAGCCGCTTGCCGTTCCAGGTGCGGACAAGGCGGAGCGCCCAGCCCGTCCCGGACAAGCGTACAACCGACGACGCCGGCTGCTCACCGCGGACGACGGCGCGGATGTCAAGGCCGCCGGGACCGAACGAGCCTGCGGGAAAATCCCTGCCGGCCACGTTCGAGTAGAAGAAGACGTCGGACGCCTTGCCGGACGCGAGTCCCTCCCAGCCGGCGGCATAGGCGCCCTCCTGAACGGACTTGTCGCCGTGCGCGAAAGCACCGCAGTTCACCGCGCCGATCCGAACCGGCTCGGCGAAGGCCTGTGAAACGAGAAAGAGCGAACCCGCCAGGGCGGACCAGACGACGATTGACTTCATGTTCATAATTTTACTGCAGAAAGATGACAAGACCCTTCTTCGGGCGGACCCTCAGATAACCGGACGCATCGAGACACACGGGAGAGCCGTTGCAGCGCATCTGACGGAGCTGCTCCGCCGTCAGGCCCTAGTCCGACGTCCCGAAACGGACGAAATCCGCAGACAGGTCCGCGACGACCTCGACCGTCGCCTCCGGCAACCAGGCTCCCGCCGAAGCGGCGAGAACGAGACCGCCAGCCATTCCCAACACAGCATTTCGCATGTTTCTCGTTGAGCATCACCTTTGTCAGTTAAGTTAAAACGGAAAGAAACGACGGTGGCGGACGGAACCGTCCAGGGCGAACTGGCGGACCGTGAACCCCGTCTCGCCGACGTCGCACCGCGTCAGCAGCGCTTCGGTCAGGCGACGATCCTTCGGATCGCTGTGTCCACCGCCGACAATGACGGGATAGGGTCGGACGGCCCAGGGCTCGTCGAACGCCGCGATGTGGATATGACCGGAGAACATCGCCGTGACGTTCGCAGTCCCGAGGAGGTCGTGAAGCGCGGTGACTGGTCCGGGCCGGACCGACCACTGGACGGGCACCTTCGCGCGCGTGTCGAGGTCCGGATTGACGATCGTTGGCGGGATGTGCAGGATGACGAAGCGGGCGCGGGCGTCCTTCCATTCCGGCGAGGCGATCTCTCGCTCCAGCCACAGGCGTTCCTGCTCGAGATACGCCGCAATCCGCTTGCCGCGGTCTCCCTTTATGCCGTCGAGCGGTCGGTTCTCGCACGTGTCGAGAAAGACGAACCGGACGCCCTTCACGGTCCGCGCACGATACAAAACGCCATCCGCAAAACCGAGCGCCGCCGGCAGCCGGTCGGCGGCGGGACCGCGCATCTCGTGGTTGCCGCGCACGAATTCGCACGACACGCCTGTCTCGCGGCGGATCATGGCCATCGGTTCGAGCAGCAGACGATCGAGCGAACCGTCATCGCGGACGTCATTGACGACATCGCCCGCCAGGACGGTGAAGTCGCACCCGCACGCCATCGGCACGAGCCGCGGGAAGAACGAGACGCTTTCGTGGACATCGTTGAAAAGCGCAAAGGACGGCCCCTGCGCACCCTTGAGCGCCGACAGGCAGCCCGCCATCGGCAGACACCCAGCCACCAGCATTCCCCCGAGGAAGCGGCGTCGTGTCGCAAACGGTCGAATCGGATTCCCTTTCATGGTCTTCTTGTCTCTACGGAATACCGCTCGCGCGCGCGGTTGAGGCAGTCAATCGGAAACGCATCGAAGCGGATGTCCGCACCTGTCGGCAACTCGGCCTTAGCAAACAGGACTTCCCCCGGACGCCCGACTTTCGCGGCGGGCAGATGGTAGTCGGGCGCGAGGATGCGGCGCGAGACGAGCGTGCGTTCGTAGTCGTCGGCCAACAGGACGGCCCGGACCTCGTAGTTGTAGACGCGGCCGCCGGAAGTCGCCGCCGGAATGGCGAAGGTACTGACCCTGACGGCATTCGCCCGTCTGCAAATAGGGCTGGGGCGCAAGGCGCGACCGTCCGCGCGCACAGTCTCGATGGCGGCCTTGAAGTCGGCCGTCGCATCAGTTTTTCCGGGATTCAACCGGACGGTCGTCCCAGCCGTCGCAACCAATGCGGCCAAGACCGCAAAAAACACAAGCTCAGCTTTCATAAATCAAATTAACGGTTTTTATCAAGCAGGAGGACTTCGGATTCACCGCAACGGTACTCACCGCAGATACACTTGTTTATTTTAACAAAACGCCCTTTGGACCGTCAACGCGAAAGCACCTCGACATCATAAATGGTGACTTGCAATAACAAATGCACGCAGGCGATATCCTCTCCCAGTAAAGAGTGCAGCAATCAAAGCACCCGGCGCGGCGAGGGCGGGCATGAGGTTGATTCACATTCCTAGCCTGCGGGCATGGATTGCCAAACACGTCGAAACTGAAGGGCAGGCGGCCTAACATGAAAACTGGAACAACAACACACTATGTTCTTTGTCGGAACCGAAACCGTCCCGATGCGAAATGCCGGACGTTGCCCCGCTGCCAAAAGTGCGGGCGCGTCATGTTCTTTGCGTGGGGCCGCTTATGTCCGGAGTGCGAAGCCGCAGCGAATCCAAAAACCCGAAAATGCCGCGTGTGTGGTCAACCGCTTACCGCTGTGTTTGCAGACGACGCGTGCGTCTCTTGTTCAAGCACGGTCAATGTGAGGGGGTGCCCAAATGTTTGAGCACACCAACCTTGTTAGGGGACTCGAAGGGCTAACGGCTACTGATAAAGCCCTGCTCTATGCTTTGGCAAGCCGAGCCGAAGAGAAAGGCGACGCATACCCTGCCATTCCACGGCTGATGATCGACAGCGGAATTGCCACCGAACGGACGTTGCGACAAACAATCAAAAGGTGCGAACTTTCAGGCGTCCTACACGTAACCAGAAAAGCTGGATTGCGAAACTCGTACAGGTTGACCCCCTGCGAAATAGCACCCCCTGCTAAAAAGCACCCCGTGCTAAATGACAGTGAAACCCCCTGCGATTTAGCACCTGCCACCCCCTGTTATTTAGCACCCCAAAGAGATCATCTAAGAGATCATCCGAAGAAACCATGTATAGGCGACACAAAGAAATCATTCAAGCAGTGGAGTGTTGAAGATTTCACCAAGACCGCTACCGACTCAAACAATGGCAAGCTGACCGCTGACGAGTTAAAACGGTTCATTGACTACTGGCTTGAACCAGACGCACACGGAAAACCGAGATTCAAACTCAAAGACTGTTTTGACGTTAGGCGACGGCTAAACACATGGGACTCGAAAAACAACGGGCATGCGTTCGCGCAACGGAAACCCGCAACTCATTTCACCGACGCATCAAAACCAAGGAGAGATTATGGATTCTGAAATGTTCAACGCGTTTTATGTCGATGCCGAGAAGCGACTTGAAACTCTCGGGTACAAGCGTGAAGTTGCTGGCTCAGACTTTGACGCGCTACGCAAGGCGTTTGCGACCGCCTACGCGTCTGAGCCTTGGCGCGGTATCTTGCTGACTGGTGGCGTTGGGTGCGGTAAGACTTTTGGGATAACAAGTCTTCTTCCAACCAATCAGGACACCATTGTAAAACTCATTCCCTTTGATCTTACGTAGTACCCCATTACCTGATTAGATTACTCCTTGAAACCGGATAAAGAAACCCCAAAACTGAAGCCGACAAAAAACCCTTACCCGCAAAAACGGGTAAAAAAATATAAAAGCCCCGCGACGATTGGCAGAGGTTGGGGAAAATGTTCCATGCCCCGCCGGGGGCGGGGTGTTTAGCCACGATAAAAGAGGGCGGCGCGAGCGTGAAGCAGTATAGGTAGAACCTATGCCGTCGGTGGAACAGGCGCGGGTTTTGGTCGGGTGCCGGTACGGGTGGGGGTGGGGTATATGGTGGGGTACGTTTGGAAAGAGGTAAACAAGGGATTCAGAACGCAAAACTAACTGGTATCAAACAGGGCTTTATGTAACTATTGATGTAACTTGGCCTATTACTGCGGTCTATGAAACAGAAAAACCCTTGGTAATCAAGGGTTTACGAAGATGGAGCGGGCGATGGGAATCGAACCCACGACAGATAAGGCACCATAGAATATGCGATTTTATTGGGGTTTTTTGAATTTGTACTTGCTAAAACGACCCGGTATGTTATAAGTATCGTTATAAGTCTGGGCGAGCTGTCGCCGCACGTTGATTGTGCGATGGGTTTCTGACCCACATCAGGAGGGAATGCCCGCTATGGCAAGCGTACATCACCAAACCGGAACCAAGTACTGGATCGCGCACTTCACGGACAAGGACGGCAAGCGGCGCGTCAAGTCCACCAAACTGACCGACCGCGCGAAGGCCTTGAAAGTCGCCGCAGCCTGGGAAGAATCCTTCCGCGCCCGTAACGCCGTAGAACACATCCGCACGGCGTTCAACTCGCTGGCCCGCGAGATCGACCCCTCGGCTGCCGTCCCCACCGTGAAGGAGTATTTCAAGCGCTGGGTGGAGGGCCACGGCGGCGAGCTCGCCCCGCGGACGCTTGCGAGCTATGAGCAGCGCCTCCGGCAGTTTGGCGACTTCGTGGGTGATGATCTGTCCATAGACATGGTGAAGCCGAGCCACGCCCTCGCCTTCCGCGGGCTCATCGCCGAGAACGCCAGCGCCGCGACCGCCAACCTCGCAATCAAAGTGCTGCGCGCCGTCTTCGCCTGCGCCATGAACGAGGGCGTTGTCATGGGCAACGCCTTCAAGCTGAAGGCCCTTGATTCGGACTCCGTGGAGAAGCAAGCCTTCACGGTGCCGCAGGTCCGGCGGCTCCTGGAGGTCGCCAATCCGGAGTGGCGCTCGCTGATTCTGTTCGCGCTCTACACCGGCCAGCGGCTGGGCGACCTCGTGACGCTAACCTGGTCGCAGATCGACTTCAACCGCAAGGAGATCCTATTCCGGACCGAGAAAACCAGCCGGCGGATGGCGATCCCCGCCTGCGATACGCTCTGGGCGCATATCCTCACCCTGAAGAGAGGTACCCCCACCGCGCCGCTGCATCCAAACGCCTGCGCGCTGAAGGATAAGCACGGCATCGGGCTTGTCTCGAAGGACTTCACGCGCCTGATGGTCACGGCCGGCCTGTGCGCCGCAAAGCCCAACAACAAGAAGCGCGAGAAGAAAGGCGACGTGTCGCGCGAGGTCAACCCGCTGACCTTCCACAGCCTGCGCCACGCCGCCGCCACATGGCTGCGCGACGCCGGGGTCTCCGAGAGCCTCGCCATGGAACTGATCGGACACGACTCCGTGTCGGTCGACCGCTCCTATGTCCACACCTCGCCCGACGCCATGCGGAACGCGCTGAACGCCCTGCCCGCCCTCTCATGAGGGTTTATTTCCTATTGCTTTTTGTAAACCATAGGTTTACTTTATTGATATCAAATCAAACCGAACAGGGCCTCAGTTCATCACCACGCGCCTGATGTAAACCTGGAGTTGTCAAAATGGAGTCAAAAGTAAACCAATTGCTAAAGCAGTGGCCCCCCGGCACTGTTGCCGCATCCCCATGGCTGGTCCGACAGGGTGTTTCGCGTCAGCTGGCCCGCCGCTACACCGCGTCCGGCTGGCTCCAACCGCTGGGGCGCGGGGCGTTTATCCGTGCCGGCGAGCCCGCCTTGGAGTGGTTCGGTGCCCTCTATGCGCTCCAGACCCAACTGGGGCTGACGGTGCACCCGGCCGCAGGCACGGCGCTCTCGTTGCTCGGCCTTGGGCACAACCTCCCCTTCGGCAGCCAAGCCGCGCTCACCCTCTTCAGCGAGCGTCGGGAACGCCTGCCGCCCTGGTTCACGCGCCACGGCTGGCCCGTGCGCATCGAGCATCACGCGCCGAGCCTGTTTGACGCCGCAGCGCCCGAGAGCCTGACGGACCTCACGCGCAACGGGTTCCCGATCCGCGTCTCCTCCCCCGAGCGGGCGATCCTGGAACTCCTCCACCTGGTCACCACCAACGA
>JAQVSS010000407.1 GCA_028700415.1 Kiritimatiellia bacterium | reverse complement strand
CGAACAGCAGAATGAGCAACTCTGGATTGACGAGGCTGACCTGCGTTACCGTGAATACAAAAGCGGCAAAATAACGGCAAGATCGGCAGCAGATGTTCTGAGCGACGCCCGGGATGCAATCAAATGAAGCCCGTTCGCTTTCTCCGACCCGCCGAACTGGAGTTGCTTGACGCAGCACAGTATTATGAGATTCAGGCGAAAGGCCTTGGCCGCGAGTTTCTCGACAAGATCGATTCTGCCATTCTGGACATTCGCGAAGCCCCTGAACGGTGGCCAATCATCAGGTCAAGCATCCGGCGACGGCTTGTTCACCGGTTTCCTTACGCGCTCCTGTATCGGGTTGAACCGGATGAGATCATCATTCAGGCAACAATGCACCTACGTAGACGGCCGGACTACTGGATCGGAAGATAGAGAATCTCGAACCAACGCCTGCAGTTTATGCTCACAAGCTCGCAAAACTGAGGCGTGACGTTCGTCCGACGCTGCGCGTCGGCCGAATGGGGCGGGTGAGCCGCCGTCTGGTTCGCCGCTTGCGCGGACGAACCATCGGGTAGAGTACTACCCGCCCCGTTAGGCATCAGATTGAGAAAAGAAAAGGTGTAATCATCGCCAATTCTATGGTACATATGGCGGCATCATGGGTAAATTATCAGTAGCAGAATTTTGCGTTGGTGGCGGCGGACAAGCTCTCGGCCTTGAAGCAGCGGGGTTTGATTGTGTAGCCGCTGTCGAGATTGATGCGGACTGTTGCACAACGCTACGTCTCAATCGGCCGCAATGGAACATTTTGCACGAAGATATGCGACAGTTTGATGGCAACAGATTTCGCAACGTCGACTTGTTTGCCGCCGGTGTTCCCTGTCCTCCTTTCTCCATTGCCGGCAAACAGCTTGGCACGGACGATGACCGTGATCTATTTCCCGAAGCGATCAGAATAATCGGACAGATGAAGCCCAAAGCCGTTATGTTGGAGAATGTACCGGGATTCGCAGCGGCCAAGTTCTCAGATTATCGCGACAAGTTGCGAATTCAGTTACTTGAACTTGGATATGAATCTGATTGGCAAGTCTTGCAGGCCGCCGACTACGGCGTCCCGCAACTGCGCCCTCGTTTCATACTCGTTGCTCTTCCTCAAAAAAAGATGCCGTATTTTGAATGGCCAGCACCGATCGGCAAGAAACCAACCGTTGGGGATACTCTTCAAGACTTGATGGCACAAGGTGGTTGGAAAGGAACGGATCGTTGGGTGACGAATGCGCAAGCAATCGCCCCAACAGTTGTCGGAGGCTCGAAAAAGCATGGCGGTCCGGATTTAGGCCCGACGCGAGCCCGAAAGAAATGGCTTGAATTGGGTGTTGATGGTTTGGGGATAGCAAATGAACCGCCTGCCTGCGATTTTCCCGTTACAGGTCATCCACGTTTGACTGTGCGGATGGTCGCTAGAATTCAAGGTTTTCCCGACTTCTGGAAATTCAGCGGGAAAAAGACTGCTGCCTACAGGCAGGTCGGCAACGCATTCCCCCCTCCGGTTGCGTCCGCAGTCGGACTAGCTATCGCAAAGGCATTTGATGGTAAGTACCCGACACAAAACTCAAGGAAAGCAATTCAATGGAGACTCTTGGAGCAAAGAGTTCCATACTGCTGATAACTGATAGCAGAGGTGTATATGGGAAAGATTGGTTCAAAGGAGAAGATTCGACAATTTTTGTTGTCGAACATCGGAAGTGTGATCGAATCATACGAACTTCAGACCGCAGCAGACGGAGCGGTGCAATACAGTCGACGGCTCCGCGAGTTGCGGGACGAAGAAGGTTGGCCGATCCTGTCGCATAACGACAGTTCTGAATTGAAGCCAGGACAGTACATGCTGAAGCATGAGCCAGTTCATAAAGAGAGACCTCAGTTTGCTCGAGCCATTTCTGCCAAACTCCGAGCCGAAGTACTCGACAGGAACGGCTTCACCTGCCAGATGTGCGGATTGACACCCGGTGAGACAGACCCTGCTACAAATAGGCCTGTACGCCTTCACATTGGGCATATCAAGGACAAGTCCTTTGGTGGGAAGGATGAACTTTCGAACCTTCGGACGCTATGCTCAACCTGCAATCAGGGAGCAAAGAACATCACATCCGAAAAACCCAGTTCGATATGGCTTCTGTCGCAAGTACGGCGCGCCGGTAGAGATGAGCAGAAGGCCGTGTATGAATGGCTCAAAAGCAAATTCTCGTGACAATGAATTGCCTAACAAGCCGTTGCTCGCGACGGCTTAAAGCCGCGCGAGAACGGCGACGTTCGGCAACACAAAAACGAAAGGAAGATGGTTTGTCGAGCAGGGCAAGTTTGTCGCGAAATGGGACCATGGGTTTGTGGACACATACGACCTTCCCTGCAAAGAGGGTGTGTTTCATGGTGTGAACCAGCGCGGAGAGACACTTAAGTTGTACAAGTAGCCAGAGGCGACCCATAGTGATGTGCGCCCTATCATGACAGGTGTCGTTGCGCAAAGAAATCCTGCTGCAATGTGTGGTGTCGCAATGGCACAGGAGGGCGTGGGTCATGGCAACAGATCAGCGGACGCCGGGAAAATGACGGTTGACAATGGCAGTCGGGTGTATTACATTGTGTGACATGAAGACAGCAACCCTCAGCATACGATTGGACAGCGAACTCGATAGTTTGCTCGGCAGGGCATCACGACAACTCGGACACAGTCGCAGCGAGGTCGCACGAGACGCATTGCGGCGACAACTCCGCCTGACACAGTTTGAGACGATACGTCGACGAATGATGCCCTTTGCCGAAGCCCGAGGCTTCCTGACGGATGAGGATGTATTTGAGAAGCTGCCATGAGAGTGTTTCTCGATACGAACGTCATCGCAAGCGCGACGGCCACACGCGGGCTTTGTGCCGATCTGTTCCGAACAGTAATCGAGTTTCATCAACTGGTTATTTCCGATCATCTCTTGGAAGAGATAAAGCGCATCCTCGGTGACAAATTCCACGCCCCGTTGGAATTGGTCGAAGACCTCGTATGCCTTTTAAAGCAGGACGCGGTAAGGGCGAGTGTGTTGCCCCTCGCTGATCTGCGACTGCGCGACCCTGCCGACATAGCCATCGTGTCCTCTGCCATCAATGGCAACGCGGATATACTTGTCACAGGCGACAAGGAGATCGTCGGGCTGGCGCAGGTCGGACGCTTGCGAATAGTGACTCCCCGGCAATTCTGGGAACTGGAAAAGGGCCAACAAAGCGGTGGAGGCGACGGGATACCGCCGCCTCACCGCTGACGTTCGCACCGATCTGATGAAAGGCACGCTCCAAGAATCGCGGGGCGACAACTGCGACCCCATTGCACAATACTTGCCTGACTTGATAAACATCCCGTGTGGTGGTATAGTCTTGCTGTTGGAGGTTTTTGGCAAATACCGCCGCCTCACATCTGGCGTTCTCGCGGAAGAAGAAGGGACAACTGACCATGCCCGAGATTTGTCGATTCCTCGGCATCGTGATAACGATGTATTTCGACGAGCACAACCCGCCTCACTTTCACGTGAGGTACAACGAGTTTCGGGCATCCATTGAGATCGAGTCGCTGAATGTGATGACCGGAAGAATACCAGCAAGAGTCCGTGGCTTGGTCGAGGAATGGGCGGAGTTGCACCGGCGCGAATTGTTGGCGATGTGGGCGTCTCAG
>JAQVSS010000406.1 GCA_028700415.1 Kiritimatiellia bacterium | reverse complement strand
CGGCGCTCCACGAAATCGCAGTCCACGAGGGCATGGTCACACTCAAGGACGCGGGCATGATGAAGGTCAAGAGCGGAGTCACCTCACTCCACGCCGCCATCGAAGTCACCGGCGGCGAATAAACACGGGAGCCCCTCATGTCAGACGTCAAAGCAAAAGCACCCCAAGTCCGCGTCAGCGGCATCGGCCAGATCAAGAAAAAGGAGCTGATCCCCTTTACCCGCCAGACCGCCAGCATGCTGAACGCCGGCATGTCGATCCTTGTCTCCATCTCCACGCTGGAGGAGCAGTGCACCCACCCCGGCTTCCGTACCGTCCTGAGAACCCTGCGGGAAAGCATCGAGAGCGGCTCGCCCTTTTCCGACGGCCTGCGCCACTTTCCGAAGATCTTCGACGACATGTACGTCAACATGGTGGCCGCCGGCGAAAAGAGCGGCCAGTTCGCCCCCGTGCTCAAACGCCTCGCCGTGATGTTGGACTCCTCGGCCCGCCTGGTCCGCAAAGTCAAGTCGGCCATGACTTACCCCGTCGTCATCATGTCACTGGCGCTTCTCATCGCAGGCGGGCTGGTCACTTTTGTCGTGCCGGTTTTCGCCGAAATGTTCTCGGGCTTCGGCAAGGCGCTCCCTGCCCCGACCCAGTTTCTGGTGAACATCAGCACGTTTGTGAGTGCCCGGTGGCCTTTCCTGATCGGCGGCACTGTGGTCTTCGTTTTCGGATTCCGCAAGTGGTTGTCGACGCCGCAGGGACGCTACACCTTCGACAAATACATACTTAAGATGCCGGTTTTCGGCATCCTCATGCAAAAGGTCTCCGTCGCCCGTTTCTGCCGCCTTTTCGCGCAGATGCTCACCAGCGGCGTGCCGATCCTCGACGCGATGCAGGTCGTCGCAAAATCCATGGGCAACAAAGTCATCGAGGGGTCGATCCTTTCCGCCCGCTCCGGCATTGAACAGGGCAACACCCTCAGCTCCTCGCTGGAGGGCAAGCCCAGCCTGCCCTTGCTGATGGTCCGCATGATCGCCGCCGGTGAAAAAAGCGGACGCATCGACGAGATGCTCGAGAGTATCGCCGACACCTATGACGACGAGGTGGAAACCACCCTCGCCACGCTCACCTCGCTGATGGAACCTTTCCTCATGGTTTTCCTTGGCGTGGTGATCGGCGGCATCGCCATCGCCATGTTCCTCCCCATCTTCATGCTCGGCTCCGTCGTCAGCGGCTGAAAAAGCGGCAAAAGGACAAAAAACGCGGTATTGTGTTCCGCGCCGCTTTCACTTATAATGTGACTTTCTTAACTCGTTGACTCGGGTGGAAGCGTTGCGTTATGGCTAAAATTCTGATCGTTGATGATGAGGCGCGCATTTTAATGCTGCTGCAAAGCCTCCTTAAGGCTAACGGCTACGAAGCCGCCACCGCCAAGGATGGACTTGAAGCGCTCGCGCTTATCAAAAAAGACACCTTTGATCTGGTCATCACCGACCTGCGCATGGCTCCCATGGACGGCATGGCGCTGTTCCATGAAATTAAAACCATTTACCCCTCCATGCCCGTCATCCTGCTGACGGCGTACGCCTCGGTCGAAACAGCCATCGATGCCATGAAGAGCGGCGCCTTCGACTATCTCACCAAGCCCTTCAAAGTCGACGAAATGCTTGCCACGGTGCGCCGGGCGGAAGAGCACATCAAGAACAGCACCGCCGTTGTCTCGACCGACCCCAACGCGCCCCTGCGTTACCAGTTTGAAAACCTCATCGCCTCCAACAGCGCCATGGTTCAGGTCTGCGAAATGATCCAGCGCGTGGCCCCCACCGCCGCCACGGTGCTCATCAACGGCGAGAGCGGAACCGGCAAAGAGGTCATCGCCCGCACGATCCACAACACCAGCCCGCGCAAGGAAAAACCCTGGGTGGCGGTCAACTGCGCCGCGCTCCCCGAACCCCTGCTCGAATCCGAACTGTTCGGCCATGTCAAAGGCGCCTTCACCGGCGCCCACGTCGACAAAGAGGGTCTTTTCGAGACCGCAAACAATGGCACGCTTTTCCTCGACGAGATCTCCTCGCTCCCCCTCGTGCTCCAGGGCAAGCTCCTGCGCGTACTGCAAGAGAAAGAGATACGCCGCGTCGGCGGCACCAAGAACATCCCCATTGACGTGCGTGTCATCGCCGCCAGCAACACCAACCTCGAGCAGCTTGTGGTCCAGGGCGGATTCCGTGCCGACCTCTACTACCGTTTTGCCGTCATCACCCTCGACATCCCGCCGCTCAGGGACCGCCCGGAAGACATCCTTCCGCTCGCCCGCCATTTCATCCGCAACGAAACCGCCGGTTTCAAAGTGCAGCCCAGCCTCTCACAAGAGGCCGCCGACCTGCTGGTGGCCTACCGGTGGCCGGGCAATGTCCGGGAGCTGGAAAACGCCATCAAACACGCCATCACCTTCCTTCAGGACACGGTCATCACACCTGAATTCCTGCCTCCGCGCATCGTCAGCCGCGCAACAGAAACCAGAAACAGCCAACAGACCGGTTCAGCCGCACTCTCCGGCAGCAACACCTCCCTCAAAGGGTTTCTTAAGCTCAAGGAGAAAGAGTATCTCGAACAGATCCTCTCCTCAACAAACGGCGACAAGGAAAAGGCAGCCCAAACCCTTCAGGTCAGCCTTGCCACCCTCTACCGGAAACTCTCGGACGAGGATCCAGTCTCCTCCTCCCAAGGTTAACCCGTTTGTCGTTTTTGCAAAACAGCCTGTCATTTTTGAGAAAACCCCGCGGGGCTTCTGTCTCATCTGTTCTTTCCGCCCATTCTGAACCTTCCAATCAAAGAGCCCTCGCCTTGGCACACGATATGCTCTATGTTTTTGAGCAAACCGACAAGGTGCCGGTTGTCAGTGAGAGCAACACGAAAAAGGAATAGTACAATGAAAATGAACCGCAAAGGTTTCACACTTGTTGAAATCATGATCGTGGTCGCGATTATCGGCATCTTGGCCGCCATCGCCATCCCGAACTTCATCAAGTCCCGCAAAGAGTCCCAGAAGAACGCCTGTATCGCCAACCTCAAGCAGATTGAGGGCGCGATCGAGCAAGCCCGGCTGGCCGGCGTGGCCTCTCCCGGTCTCACGGACATCTTCGGATCGGACAAATACATCAAAGTCGCGCCGGTCTGTCCCTACGGCACGGCCGCCTATACAATGCCTGGAGCCACCGACCGCCCGGTTTGCCCGAACTCTGTGGAAGGACACACGTTGCCCGGAGCATCGGCAGCCGCAACACCTGCAGGTTAATGGCTAAGGTAGAGGCAGGTGTGTGAGACACACTGTCAAAAAACAGACATCCCGGTCCGGGATGTCTGTTCTTTTTTGTCCCTTTACAAGTTGCTTGAAAGCTGAACGTTGCGCGTTCTCCCTGACAACAAAAGCATTCGGCACGCACCGGGACGCCTCCCCGAGGCGTCCGCGGCGGTTTCGGGGAAACCGCCCTACCCCATAACCTGTAACGTGTAACCTGTCACTCAAGTGAGTTGAACGCCGAACATCGAACGCCCAACGCCCAACTTCGAAGTTCTGAGTTCGACGTTCGGTGTTCGTGTCCATCACTCGGGCTGGTAGAACCAATACCCGAACGCGGCATGGTCGCCGTAAACCGTCAGACGGATCACTTCCCGGCACACACTCTCAGCCGGCAAGGTGAACGACACTTC
>JAQVSS010000081.1 GCA_028700415.1 Kiritimatiellia bacterium | reverse complement strand
CTCCGAGATAGGCGGGAAGGGTCAGCGCGGTTAATCGCAACGTACCGTCGGAGACCAGCCAAGAGGGAACTTTCATTTCGTTCTCATACTGGAATACGAGATAGCAGTGCCTATCCTCGGGGCGCTCGAACGTGTCAATTCCGATCAGGTCCGGCAGTGCCGTACGCAAGTGAGCGATCCAGTCCTTGAATTTTTCGGGGTTCTCTTTACGGAAACGCCCGATGACCCAAGGCAGATTGGACCCGTCAGGCAGAAAGCCTTTGATCTTTGTGGGGGGCGACGGTTTGCGGAGCGCCATGCTGTTCAACATGAACGGCTGGACACCTGAGCTGATGAATTGACGGAACCAAGTGGCGATGGGGAACGCTTTCTCATCTGCGGGCAAATTACGGAGTGCCGATTTCTGAGGGCCCAGCTTGAAGGAAGGGGTCCAGCCTTTGCCGGCCTCGCGGTACACTTCGCTGTAGAAATTGTCATTTCCACCCGGAGTTTTCTTGATGACCATTTTTGAACCATTCCTGGTCTTGCCGGTAATTATGCTGTCACGATGGAGAACTGTGGCAGGAAAGAAGTCTCTGACAAAAGGCTGAATCATGTCGGCTTTTTTCAGCAAAAACCGTTCTTCCTTGATTTCGATCTGACGCCCGGTTTCATCAAAACCGAGGCCTATCTCATAACGCGCTGTATCGAGATTCGGTTTAGCTGTTTTTTGACGCAAATGGTCAGGAATACAGACTTCGACAGCTAGCTCAAAACCGGTGCCCTTGCGACCGAAAAGGAGTTCCTCTGGATTTGATGTGCGTTTTGAAATGGCCTCGCCTATATCGTCAGTGACCAGATCTTTGAGGAAACCGATCACATCGAGAAACGTGGTCTTTCCGGAGGCGTTGGGGCCGACCAGCACATGGAATCGCGAAAGCGGTACCGAGATGTCCCTCAGACACCGGTAGTTCAAGGCTTCAATGCGTGTTATCATGGGTCAATCCTCCGAGAAAAATGTTTTGATGCGTGCGGCGAGCGTGGCGAGGTTTTGCGTCATTTCTGCGTCGTCGCGCAGCATGAGAAAATCAAAGCGCTTATAGCCGAACTTTTCATTGTTGAGGCGGATGAACTCGTTCTCCATGAAATTGCGGCGGTCAGTGAAAGCGGTCTGTTCGGCGAACCCCAAGCCTTTGGTTTCGAGGATGAGCACCTTGCGGATGTCGCGGCCGGCATCGCGGCGGATGAGGAGGAAGTCAGGGGTGTAGAAGCCGACCCGGCGCCAGGAGCGGCCGCGACGGGCGTAGCAGTCGATTTTGAACTCAGTCAGGTAGCGATCGCCGTTGTAGTAGATTTCAAGACCGGCGCTTTTGACATCGCTAAGCGTAATCGCCGTGTCAATGAAGTCCCGCTCGAAACCGCTCTGCCTGAAATCGTAGGGCAGGTAATGGAGCGTGCGGTCATATAGGGTCTGGTTTTCGACGAGGCGCTCATGATCTTTGATGCACTGACGAAATGCCGCCTCCGCGAGATCGCTGAGAGTGGAGGTCGTACACTTGAATTGAGCTTTCAACTGCTCCAGCTCGGCAGGATCGAAGGGCTTTGCCGGCTGGGCATCACTATTTAAAATCGTTTCGCACTTCTCCTGATCCGGCCAGAGCAAAGGATGGAGCGGAATGTCCTTGAGTTTATTGGCCAGGAGCAGCGAGGCTGATTTCTCGATGGTCTCTTCCTCGCAATGCAGTTCGCGGTGGACACGGAAGGCCATGCGGATGGCGGAGCGGATGGCTGACTGGTCGAAAAGGGTGTTGTAGCGGCGCTGGCCGCGCTCGGTGTAGGTGATGCGCAGGAAGAGGGCTTGGAGTTGGGGACGGTAAGGGCGCAGAGCGGCTGCGGTGAGATCGCCGATGCTTTCGCGGACTATATCATTCATCCATGCCGAGAGGCTGGCGAGGCCGCCGAACTGCTCGGCGACGGTATCTGTGTCGCGGACGAGACCGAACGCCTGATTGTCGGCGGCGTGGCGTGCGTTCAGGTAGCGCGTTGTGACGGTGGCCTCGGTCTTGAACGCGGCATCGCCGGGATCAAGAGCGGCCAAGGTCTTTGGGGTGTCAGGCTTGTCGCCCGTTAGCGTCGTCAGATATTTGATTCGGAGCTGGTAAAAAGAGACTTTCGGGAGTTTGAGGTGCTCCATGCGCGAGAAGCGGGACACGGACGGCGCGGGCGAGGCTGAGCGGATCTCGTTGAGTTCCTTGATGCTGGTGTTCTGCTCTTCGGCAAGCTGCTTGTCGAGCACCTTGGCGTTGGCCTCGTTCAGGAGGATGAGCGCGGTTTCGTCCGGTGCGCCGTCGACCTGACGCAGGCAGCGGCAGGAGGTCTGGAGCACCATGTTCTTGGGGCAGTCGCCCTCCTGCGAGAGGATCACGCCGGTGAGGCTGCGGCAGTCCCAGCCTTCCTTGCCGATCTGCACGAGAAGGACAATCTGCTTGCGAGAGGAGGTCTCATCGAGCAGGGCGAACTCGGCGGCTGCGGTCTTCGCGATATGATGGGTCTTGTTACCCTGATGGAATTTGAGGATGCGGTCAGCCGGAATGCCCAGGTCGCCGACCAGAAGCGGGTAGACCTCTTCCTCCAGGCGGGCGATGGAACCGCAGTAGACGGCGAGTTTGGCGCATGCGCCGTTGGCGTAGGACTT
Source organism: Kiritimatiellia bacterium (assembly GCA_028700415.1). GTDB lineage: Bacteria > Verrucomicrobiota > Kiritimatiellia > RFP12 > UBA1067 > JALHET01. The sequence continues at coordinate 12,185 of JAQVSS010000081.1, read as the reverse complement.
GGTGCCGTACTCGCGCATGAAGCGCTCCACGCCGGTGCGGACGATCTCGATCGATTCAAGCCCTGCGGCGACTTCCAGTTTCGGTTTTTTGAGGAACTCGGCAATGGCGGTGGCCAGCGGGTAGTAATAGACCGTGTTGGCGATGGTGGCGGACTGGAGCGCGACGGGGTCGGCCTTGACCGTGCGGGGCGTGTCGTGGTAAGGCGTTCCGGAAAAGCCGAGAACGGCGCTGATCTGTCCGGTGTGGCACCAGCCGTTGACCACGGCGCGGAGTTTGATGTCGCCGCTCGCGGCCCGCTGGACTTCGTCGATGAAGACCTGGAGGCGGGGTATTTTGCCGATGAGGTGGCGCAGCTCGTTGGCGAGCCGTTCCTTCTCTTCATCGTTACGCTCGACCAACTGCATGTTGGAATCGACCTCCACGCGGTCGAGGATGACCTTCTCGGCATTCACGACAAGCACGAGGCCGGTGAGATCTTCGAAAGGCATGTGCGCCGCGACCTTCTGTGCGTTGGGGTTGCGGGCGCGGTTGCTCTTCTTGGCGGACTTGGGTTGGTCGAGGACCTCGAACTTGATCAGCTTGCGGATATTGGAGGCGGCTGGCTCGGGAAGCACCCACGAAGGGTCGAAATGCTCGATGGTGCGCAGGCTGGGGATGATGGAGCTTTTCAGGCCGGACGGGGCGAGCACAATGAAGTTGCGGGCGAAGGCCGGGGTCTCCGGTTCATTGATCGCGAAATAGAGGTCGAGGTAGATGAACGCCGCCATGAGGAACGTTTTCCCCGCGCCCATGGGAAGCGAGAAAAGATAGTCGGCGTAATCGGCCTTGTAAAAGATATCGTGAATCGCGTCGGAGAAGCCGTCGGCGTCGGGGTGCTCGGTGAGATGGCGTTCGAAAGTGTCCGCAAGGCCGCGGTTCTTGACGCCCTTCGTCTGTTCGAGGGTGGAGCAAAGCTGGAAAAGGGCGAGCGCGGCGGGGTCGGCGGTGAAACGGTCTCGGGCAATCTGGCTGATATGGAGACGTCCTAGATCTTCATCGCGGTTGAAGAACCCTTCGGAAAAGAGTGTCGCCAAGGAACGCCCCCGGCCTTCGATCTTGAGGAAAAGGTAGGTTTCGATGGCGGCTATCTGCGTTTCGCGCAACTTTGCCCGCTGGCGTATGTAGGCCAGAAGCGGCGCAACCGGACAGACTGGCGAGGTGACCCAAATGCGGGTCTTTTCTTGTATGATCGAATAGAACATGAATGATGTGAAATGGTAGTAGAAACCCCTCGAATCTGCCAGCCTCAAAATGTGACGGCGAACGCAGCGGCGGGGCTTCTTTGTTCTGCACGCCTGATTACCTCGCCTTCTCCACGGCCGCCCGCAGCTCCTCCACGCGTTCCGCGTGGCCATAGCGGGCCGCTGTCACGTCCGCGGCCCATCCCCCCAGCCGTACTGCTCAAGCATTTTAAGTTCTTCCCAAAACCGAATTAAGCCGTGCGCGCGACCGGCCAGTGCAACACCTGAAGTTTTGAAAACGGCCATATTGTAGCCATAGTGCGGAAAAACAAAAAGCCACTAAAACCCAATGTTTCAGCGGCTTTTTTCAACCAGAGATGGTTGGACCAGCGGGATTCGAACCCGCGACCCCAACATTAAAAGTGTCGTGCTCTACCAACTGAGCTATGGTCCAATCGCAAAAAAGTTTTGAAATTAAAACAGAAAAACCGGCGGGTGTCAATTGACCTCATCCAGAAATCACCGTATACTTTCTTTTCATCACCATTCTCCGTTCAATTCCAAAAGGCGGATAGCCATGTCGCTCATCGAAAAGATTTTGTCATCCCCGAAAGAGTACTCGCTTGATGTCGAGACCCTGGGCACCTGTAAAATCGAGTCGCCCGTACGAAACCGTGATTTTATTGACGACGATGAACGGATTCTGATTACGGATAACGCGAAAGACCTCCAAAGAGCCGCCGAACGGCTCGGCGTCACGCCCTCATTCGAACGGGCAGGCCCGCACCAAAAGATCTTCCACGACCCCTCCTGGAGCCGCGTCGGCATCGTGACCGCTGGCGGCCTTTGCCCCGGGCTGAACCATGTGATCAAGGGGTTGGTTGAGATCCTGTCGTTCGATTACGGCATCAAGACCATTTACGGCATCCGTTACGGTTACGCGGGGCTTATCCCCCGCTACGGCTATGAGCCGGTCTTGCTCGACACCGACAGAGTCGACACCATCCACGAGCAAGGCGGCACAATGCTGGGGTCATCGCGCGGACAACAGAACACGGGAGAGATCGTCGACACGCTCGCCCGCATGAACATCAACCTCCTGTTTTGCATCGGCGGGGACGGGTCGCTCCGTTGCGCCCTTGATATCGCCGAAGAGTGCAAGCGCCGAAGACTCGCGATCAGCGTCATCGGCATCCCTAAAACGATCGATAACGATCTCCATTTCGTGGGCCGCAGTTTCGGGTTCGAAACCGCCGTCGCCGAAGCCACGCAAATCATCCAAGCCGCGCACACCGAAGCCAAGGGCACATTTAACGGCATAGGCCTTGTCAAACTCATGGGGCGCGATTCAGGCTTTATCGCCGCCTATGCCACGCTCGCGAATCCGGTGGTCAACTTCTGCCTCATCCCGGAACTCGACTTTGAGCTGGAAGGCCCCAATGGGCTGCTGGAGGCGCTGTCCTACCGGTTCAGCCGTTTCAAAGACCATGCGGTCATCGTCGTCGCCGAAGGCGCGGGCCAGCGGCATATCGTCGGCGAGCCCGAACACCAGGACGCATCAGGCAATATCCTGAAGAAAGACATCGGCGAATATCTGAAACGCCGCATCACCGACCATTTCAAAAAAGCTAAACGCGAGTCCTCGGTTAAATATTTCGACCCCAGTTACACCATCCGCAGCGTGCCGGCCAAAGGCACGGACGCGATCCGCTGTTACATGCTTGCCCGGAACGCTGTTCATGCCGCCATGGCAGGGCGGACCAACTGCGTGGTCGGAAACCAAAACGACTGGTACACGCTGGTGCCCATCCGCCTGGCCACCATCGAGCGCCAGAAGGTGAATCTCAACAGCGACCTGTGGCGGGCGGTGCTGGACGCGACCGGGCAGACGATCTACTTCAGCGGCGGCCTTAAAACCAATGGAGGTGTAAACGGCACCGGCATGCTCAACGGGGTCATGCCGTGAGTACTGCACCCACCGCCACCTGTCCCCGAAAATGTGCCATCGTCGGCATTGTCGGGCGCACCAATTCCGGTAAATCCACGTTGCTGAACCGTCTTGTGGGGGAGAAAGTCAGCATCGTCAGCCCGGTCGCGCAAACCACGCGGAACACCGTGCGAGGCATCCTGACCGACGACAAGGGACAGCTCGTCTTTCTCGACACCCCCGGTCTGCACAAGTCGCAGAGCACACTGGGCACGCTCATGAACCGCATGGCGCGTCAAGCGTCAGCCGGTGTGGACATTTTGCTCGTCGTGTTCGACGGCGGCTGCCGCCCTCATCTGGAGGATGACGGCTGGATGCGGCACGCCCTGCATGTGGAACAGCCGGTGGTGTTTGCGCTCAACAAAAGCGATCAGGCGCCCTTTTACGAAAACGCCTTCAAAGAACTGTGGCAGCTCATCCAGACCGAGAAACAGCTCCAGCGCGAGGTCTTCTGGATCACGACTTCGGCCATACACCCTGCCGGCGCCGTCGGCCTTGTGGATTTGCTCTATACCCTCGCGCCCCTGTCCCAGACCTACCTGTTCCCCGAGGACATTGTTACCGATTACCCCCGCAAACTGGCGATCGCAGATGTGATCCGCGAAAAATTCTTGGCCCGGCTGCACGATGAACTGCCGCACGAACTCGGGGTCAAGGTGGATCAGATTGACGAGACACCCACCGCCTGGACGGTGTCGGCCACGGTTTACGTCAACCGCGCCTCACAAAAAGGGATCGTCATCGGCCCTAAAGGCCGAACGCTCAAATACGTCAAACAGTGCGCGGAACCGGAACTGTCCGACATCTTCGGCGTAAAAGTCCGACTTGAATTGTGGGTGAAGATTGAAAAGGAATGGATGAAAAACTTCTGGCTCCTGCAGCAGATGGGGTATGCGGGTGAACACTGATTTTTTTTGCCGCATGTGTTACACGGCATTGACTTATGCCCGTCCGGCAACTAAGCTTATGTCTTCTTTCCCGAGAAAGGGTGCGTCAAAATGGCTTGTTTGATTGTGATGGACGGTCCATTAAAAGGGCAGCGGGTGGCATTGGATCAACCGGTCATCCGGATTGGCCGCAAAGAAGGGAACGGCTGGGTATTGCCTGACGGCTCCGTTTCCGGCACGCATTGCGAGATCGAGAAGAGCGAAACGGGATTCCTTATCCGCGATCTGGGTTCGACCAACGGCACCAAAGTCAACAACGAGCCCGTTAAGGAAAAGCCGCTTTTCCGCAATGACATCATCATGATGGGAGAGATCCCCGTGATGATCGAGGGCGATGATGTCCCGCAGACCGACAAGCCGCAACCCTATGCCATCCCCCGCACCACGATCGTCATCCAACAGAAACACAACATCGAGCCGCCAAAGGAGTTCGCCAAAAAATCGAACTCCAACAAGATTTGGGTCGCCTTGATCGCCCTTCTGTTGTTGGTCATCGGAGGCTTGTTCTACCTTTTCATTAAAGGGTCGCAGTCGGCGGGTTAGCCCGCCGCAGCACGCTCAAAGCATCCACCCGGAAAACTGCTCTTTGGGCAAAGGCACTACCGCGCGCTCCTCCTTTGAGCCGTCGCCGCGCAGTATCCGCACATTCACTTCTTTTCGGTCGCCATGATCGCCATATCCGGCGCACACGCCGGCGGCCAGCGCCAAATCCGTCTCGCCAGCGACACCCTTCGGGAGCAATACGGTCGGCCCCGGCACATTGACCGTGTGCAGCAAAACATCCCCCTCGCGCCGCGCCTGAACGAGCGCGGCGTTGTCGCGCGCATCCCGCCCCGCCAAGCACTTTGTGCCGCCCGGAAGCCGGAAATGCCGCCCGCACAACAACAGCCTCACCAACCGCTCGTCGTCCAGCCCCTCATGCCCCTGCAAATCTGCCAGCTTGCGGCAAAAGCCCTTTTCCGTCAGCAGGCATCCCCCCGCAGGCGAGGGGTATTCTCTCAAGCCGTACTTTGTGGCCAACTCCATTTGCGGTTTGCGCGAACGTCCGTTCAGCCCCAACAGGCGCGCGCGGTCCACCACACCCTCTTGTTCCGGCATGGTTGGCTCCAGCAGCAACGCGCTCAACGGACGCAGCAGACGGCCGCCGAGCGCCGCATCTTTCTCCACAATTCCCAGCGAGTGCCGATTCTGCGACATCGGCCTCTGGTTGAGCACCTCACCCGTTGCCACAAAATCAAACCCTTTCTCCCCAATCAGTTCCCCCGCCCGCCGGATCATTCGCGCGTGACAGTCGATGCAGGGGTTGAGCGCCCCGCCGAAACCGTGCGGAGGATGCTTCACCAGCGAAAGGATGTCCTCCGTGAAGGACACGACGTGCAAAACAACCTTCAGCTGGTCTGCCGCCCGCTTGGCCGCCTCGATCTTAAAGAAAGGGCTTTCAAACACCACCGCCTCAACATGGAGTCCCTGTTCGCGCAACACACACACTGCGAGTTGGCTGTCCAGACCGCCCGACAGGAGGCAGAGTCCGCGCCCGCACCGCGCCGCCGACCGCACCACCTGGTCCGGAACGCCGTTCAAGAAAACCTCTCCATCAGATGCCGTACGGCCTCTCGGACGGCTTCAATGCCAAAAAACACGAGCACGCCGAAATAGAGGATGGTGACGAGATTGCCGAGATGCCCCAGCAGGATGAAAAGGCCGTCCTTCTGCAAAAGCCCGAGGGACAGAAACAGCAGCGCCAGCGCGGGCAGGGTGTTGCTGAACGGGATCAGACCGAAAGGCGCCATGAGCAGAACCGCGCCCAGCACCAGTCCGCCGTTGCTCAGCAGCGCCGCAAGCCGGTTGGACGCCACCCCGTTCAACCGGTGGGGGCGGCACACGCGCTCCAAACGGTGCAGCCATTTGCTGCCTTTTCCCAGCCCGTCCCTGATCTTGTCGGACGGCAGCGCGTGTTGCGCAATCCGCTTCGGCATCCACAGGGTTCGGTTCAAAAGACGGCTGACACCAATCAGCAGGATCGCGCCGCCGAACACGGTGCTGACCCCTGGAATTGAAACCGGAACCATGAAGACCAGCGTCAGGAGGACCGTCAGGAGCAACAACCCGTCCGGCCCCACAAGATCGCGGATCTCCGCCACCGTCACGTCGCCCGGCGGCAACCGGGCAATCACACCGAGGAGCCTCTCGCCAAATGGCTCGGCTTGCCATCCGCAGTCCCGCTCGCCGCACTCGTTTGAAGTTCTTTTCATGCCATCACCCTGTCCCTCGCGTGAGGTTAGGCTTCCTTTCCGTCAACAAATCGGTTATCTTCTTGTTGAAAAAATGGAGAATAAAGGATGGTTTGCCGTCTGTCCATAATGAACCCTCCCGTCCTGCTGCTTTTTTGCGCCGCAATGCCCGTCCGCGCCGACGTGACGGTCGTCGCCCCGGTCCGCCAGTCAGGCGCGCCCCTCGACCCCTCCCTGCGCAACGAGGCGGGCCACGCCGTGCGGCAGGCCGCCGACTGGCTCGCCGCCCAACAAAACGCGGACGGTTCCTGGGGCGGCACAAACCGTGTCCGCTTCACCTCCCTCGCCTTGCTCGCCTTAAGCGTGTCACACAACCCCGCATTTTCCGAGCCGTGCACGCGGGCCGTTCTCTGGCTCGACCGTGACGCCACGAACCGTCTGGACTGTCTGGAGACACAGGCCTGGAGGCTCCTCGCACTTGTTTCCTCGCTCCGGGACACGCCTGGCCGAACCAATGCCCTGTGCCGTTTTGCAGAAACAGCGCCCCCCCGCACAGACGCCTGCACCGAAACCGGCCGGTTTTGGGCTGAGGCCCTGGCCGCCGCCGGTCTCTCGCCCCCCCCCGCTGAGCCACCCGGCGCACGCGACCGGCTTGCCCGCGTGGCCGACACGTGGCCGCCGCCGTCAGCCCTTTCCACCGCGACCGCCTGGCAACTCGCACACCTGATCAACCGCACAGGGGGTGGACAGCTTGTCCGCGGAAACACGCCGCTCGATTGGCGCACAGACCTCACCCAACGTCTCATCAACACCCAGCGCCGCGCGTCCGATCATGGCGGCTACTGGGCGGCACCCACACGGGACGGCACCCTCGCCGAAACGGCTTTCGGGCTTCTGACGCTTTTGGAACTTTAATTTTTTGGATTGCTTCTTTTTCTCATGATCCGATATGATCATTGCATAATATGACTGAGTAATTGTTTGAAGGAAAGCACCGGGTACTGACATGAGTAAAAAAACACGCGTCGGGATGGTCGGCGGAGGCGCCGATTCGTTCATGGGAAACATCCACCGTACAGCGATCGAACAAAGCGGATGCGCCGAACTGGTGTGCGGAGCGTTCGGCTCCACGCGTCAGAGCTCGTTCGAAACAGGCAAAATGCTGCACCTGCCGACGCGGCGCGTGTACGGCACCTACCGCGACCTGTTCCGGCGCGAGGCCGCGCTGCCGGAAAATGAACGGATCGACTTTGTCACCATTCTAGCCCCCAACGCCATGCACTACCCGGTCGCCATGTCAGCGATCGACGCGAACATCCCGGTATTCAGCGAGAAACCGTTCACCTGCAACATGGATGAGGCGCTTAACCTCACACGGAAACAGCGGAACAGCGGGCTCTCCTATGGCATCGCAATGGTGTATCCCGGCTACCCGGCACTCCAGCAGGCACGGACACTGATCCAAACCGACAAGGCGCTCGGCATCGTGCGCAAGGTTGTGGCCTCTTACCCCCTCGGATGGATGGCCCAGCGTCTCGAAACGGCAGGCAATAAACAGGCCGGCTGGCGCGCGGATCCGCGCCGGTGCGGACCCGCCGGCTGCCTCATCGATCTGGGCATCCACTGTTTCTACCTCACGGAATGGGTCGTTGGCCTGAGCGTCAGCGAAGTGTGCGCCGATCTGCGCCCCACCGTCGCAGGGCGTATACTGGACGACGATTGCAGCGTGCTGGTGCGTTTCTCGACAGGCGCCCGCGGCATGTTCCTCGCCAGCCAGATCGCAACGGGTAAAACCGAAGGCCTTTCCCTCAGGGTTTACGGCGACAAAGGCGCGCTCAGCTGGGCGCAAAGCAAACCCGAGCAGCTGATACTGACAGGCCTCGACGGCAAGCGGGAAATGCTTACAGACGGGCCGTCTGCGGAAGACGTGGCGGGCGTTGCGACACTCTCGCCCTACGGCAATAACACCGCCTATATCGCCGCACTGGCCGCCGCCTACCGGTCGTTTGCCGACACGCTCGAAAAACCGAAAAACAAAACGCCCAATGTTCCCCCCGCCTTTATGAGCGTCGAGGAGGGGTTGCGCACGGTCGCCTTCGTGGATGCGGTTATCAGAAACACGGTCCAGCCCACAGAAGAGGGTGCGCCGGCTCCGGCCAAGTGGATCCCGCTCGTCGTGCCCCCAGTCCCTGAACTGTAGGCATCCCCGCCATCCGTACCAACCCCGGGGGGGCACCCGACACGAAGCGGCCCCTCGCCGCAATCCGCACGTCGGAACATTTTCCGCGAAATGCCGTGAAGAAGGGTTGACAGACGCGCCGTAATTTTCTAAAGTACGCCCCGTTTTCGTCCCAGAAAAGGGTGTTGTCTTTTGTTTGTGGCGAGGTAGCTCAGTTGGTAGAGCAGCGGACTGAAAATCCGCGTGTCGCCGGTCCGATCCCGGCCCTTGCCACCATTTTTATGCCCTGAAACAATGCGTTCTTATTGGGCTTTTCAAGTTTTCGCCATTTTCTGTGTTTTTTATGCCGGTCGTTGATTTCCCCTGACACCCCCTAATGCCCCTTTTTGTTTGCTCCACGGGAAGTGAGACGTTTCTCTTTCGTTAACTACCGCCTTCATGCGTGGCGGGTACCGACGTCGCATGCGAGGCGTTGTTTTACCTATTTTGTATGCCCAAAGAGGCTGTTTATCGGCACCGTTCCACTCCTGGACTGGATGTCAGTTCCGCCATGAGCCGTTTGACACTTCCTCTTTTGATCGGTTGTTTGAGGAGCCTGTCCATGGTCAAGATGATCTGGGCGGTCTTTGTCTCCGCACTCAGCACCGCAGCAAATTCAGCCCGTTCCAGTTCTTGGCGCCTGCCTCACGCCTACCGTAGCGCACGGAGTCGTACCGGCCCGCGCACGACGAGGCCTCTACCGCGCCGATGATCCGGTGTGCCAGCACAAACATCCCGTAGTCAGGAAACGACACCTCTTCAACACGAAAACCAGCCTGTTCCAGTTCAGCCACGCTGTCCGCAAAACTATCCGCCTGTGTTCCGCTTAACCCGGCACACGCCTCTTTAATTAAGCCGATCGTGGTTTTCGCGGGATCGACCGCCTACGCGGCAAACTGCGGCGGCGGCTCGTCCGGCATAGAAAAGTCAAATTCGTCAGAACCGGCCAACACCTGCATCAGCCGGCGGATAAGCCCCGGCAGGCCAACCCGCCACTGCGGCATTAGGCTGCAGCGCCACCCGCACGCCATTCAATAATCCGGAGCCGCCGCCCGGATCAGCACAAGGATTGATGAAGCCGATACGACTGGCCTTTGACATTGATGCCTTTGATGCAGCCGCCGCGCTGCAGGATCTGCCGGAAGATCGAATACTTTGTCGCTTTGAAAACATCGGTCACATCGACAAATCTCATTCCAAAGCGCAGGTCAGGCTTGTCCGACCCTGTCGTATCCATCGCCTCGTTATAGGTCATGCGCGGGAACGGGCGCGGGAACTCGATGCCGCCGATCGCGAAGATCCGCACAACCAGCTCTTCGATCAGCCCGTAAATGAACTCCTCGTCGATGAAGGGGGCTTTCAAATCAAGCTGCGTGAATTCCGGCTGGCGGTTGGGCCGCAGGTCCTCATCGCGGAAACAGCGCGCCAATTGGATGCTCTCGGGTTATCTCAAGAAACACCCGGAGGTTTACCATCGCATGGTGGCCGCCTATCTCATCGGCTACTCGGTGACACCGCAGTACCTGGCCGCCAACCCGCACCTGAAGTTCGCCGAGAGCGCCACCGACACCGGCGTGATGGTCAGTTGGAACACCGAGGCCGCTGAGGTCGGCGGCCCGAACCCGGTGATGAAACCGGGCGCTCTCGCGATCAACCCGCTCAACTGGACTCGCGATGAGACCACAGCCCCGGCACAGCAAAACCTGGGATCGATCATGACCGAGAACGGTGTTCTTCAGAGAAACGAGGATGGCACCCTCAAGATCGTCAAAGACTACGCCGACGCGCGCGTCGACCTCGATCGGGGCGTGGTTGTCTGCAGTACCGCTCCGGTAGATATCCTCGCACCCGGCAACGCCCTGTTTCCCCGTGGCGTATTCCACAGCTTCGACTATTCGTTCTACTACATCAACATCCGCTCCAATGCGGCAGACCGTATCGCGGCGTTTCCCTGTCTTCCTTTTCCCTATGCGTTCACAATCGCGAATGATGCCGTCACGATTGACAGTTTCAGCGAGCTTGACCGTTCCGGCCACCTCTACATCCCGGCTTTCATCGCCGGTTACCCGGTCACTTCAATTAACGACTCCGCGTTCTATGGGGCCACCAACCTGAACGCGATCACCATCCCCTCCACCGTCACCAACATCGGCTCTTTCGCCTTCTCCGACTGCACTTCCCTCACCTCCGTCATTTTCACAGGAAACGTCCCATCCTCCGCGCCACCTTCTGCCTTCTCCTCTACCACCGCCACAATCTTCTATTTTCCGGGTGCCTCCGGCTGGGACGAAACCTTCGCCGACCGTCCCGCCGTCTGCTGGAACCCCACCGTCAGCCCCGCGACCCCGCCACGCTTCGACTCCGGCCAGTTCGGCTTTCCCATCAACGGCAACGCGAACATCCCCGTCCGCGTCGAAGCCTGCGACAGTCTCGCCTCTCCCGTCTGGACAACCGTCGCCGACACTGCCATCCCCGCCTCCGCCTCCCACCCCTCCCGCTTCTACCGCCTCACCTTCCCCCAATAACGTTGAGCGTTCCCAAAATCTCCTTCGCGCCCTTTGCGCTTTTGCGTGAGACATCTTCTCTCCCGTTCCTCCTTGAGCGTTGAGCGTTGGACGTTCAGCGTTGAACGTTTCCCCCATCTTTCCCCGGCTCTCCCGTGTTCCTTCGATCCCGATTTCGATAGCGAGACATGGCCGTGGACAGGCACCTCAAAATGCTCGTTAGGTTATTCGGGTAACGGTGGCCAGTCGATCCCTGTAGTTCCGGCGCTCTGTCGCCGGAATCTGTGCAGGTTGTTTCTCACACGAAGGAATGATCCCTTTCGTTTTTTTTCGTCTGTTCCGCGGCTTATTCTCCTAGCGCGCATGGAGGGACGGCCTCCGTGCCGTCCGCGGTTAGCCTCCGCCAACAGAGCGGCGGAGCTACAGGGGGGCGCGTTGTCCGACACTCGACGCTCGCACTGGCCTGGCCTGAAACCAGAAACCTGGAACCAAACTGCCCTTTCCCCTCTTGCGCATTCCAGCGGCGGCGGGCTTGTCTATAAGTTGAAAGAATATCGTTCTGGTTCTGCTCGTGCTGAGCCGCATACCGGTATGGTGGATACAGATGTTGAGATTCACCGGCGGCTTTTTCGTTCTCTATCTGGCACTGGGTGCTTTGCGGTCATGGCGCAACCCCGGTTCAGTCGCGCTGCCGGTCCGGCAGGCCGATCACGCAGTCGGTGTTCTCCGAACATTTCCCGCAGTGCCGGGCGCATCCGTTTCTCAGACTTGGATCAGATTCGAATATGAGGGTAATCGTTCCACCCTAATCCTTCTCGTACTCGTAATCATAATCCTCATCCCGACTTGAAGGTGTCGGTCAATGAAGCAAGGATAAGCCCCGCGGTGTCCGGAATTGACTTTTTTCATCCATCCCTCATACAATTAAAAGTATTACATGTGATTTTCCCTAAGGCGGCGTCAATAAATAATATGGACACTTTTCGATAACTTGAGAGTTGAGAGTTGAGCGTTGAGCGTTTGTTTGAACTCTCAACGCTCAACGCTCAACGTTCAACTCTCAATTAAGGAAGTTAC
>JAQVSS010000405.1 GCA_028700415.1 Kiritimatiellia bacterium | reverse complement strand
CCGCCATAACTTCCCTCACGTCCGCCGACCGTCAACGTGACGGCTTGGCCGCTTGTTTCGCACGTCAACCGTGTGCGGGCGGACTTCCCGGAGCGGTAGCCGAGGCTGACGCCGTCGTCCTCGTAGAGCGTGAATGTGCTGGCTGCGCCGGGGTAGACGAGCAGGCCGACTTTCTCGTTCCAGCCTTTCTCCACATAACGCTTCAGCGGCCATGTGGGGATGATCGCGCCGCTTTTCACCAGCAACGAGCCCCCGCGTTCATCCGCTACCTTGACCGGCAGGATTGCGGGCCCCGTGAACGTTTCGCCGCTCCAGAAATCGATCCAGTTACCTGCAGGCAGGCGGAGTTGTTTGGAATACGCCGAGACGAGGAGGAAGTCGCCCAGCATGTACTGTCCCATACAGGTGTCCCATGCCGGGTCGTCGGCGTAGACCAGCGGCATCGCCCGCATGACCGGGTATCCGGTCTGCGCGGCTTCGGCGGCGCTGGAATAGAGATAGGGCAGCAACGTGTAGCGCAGTTGGGCATAGGTCCGGAACACGGGAATGAGTTTCTCCTCGTTGAGCCAGGGTTGGCGCCAATACGCCCAGTTGTTCTCTTGCGCCCATGTCTGGAGAAAGCCGAAGTGGATACCTGCGGCGCTGCCGATGTCCATGTCGCAGGAATGGTTGGAGTGTCCCGAGAAAGCGAGGTTCAGCATGGAGGCCAGCGGCTTGGCGCCGCCGCCCGTGTCGCCCGCCCACGTCGCGACATATTTCTGCACGCCCGCGTACCCGCCCGCCGAATAAACCATGGATCGCCGCTTGGTGTGATCCTCGAACCCGCACGCCATCTGCTTGGCGTAGATGACCGGGTAAAGGTTGTGCATCTCCTCGTCGGTCATCCCGTTGCCCCATTTGCGCTTCGGATGCTCGATCACTTGGGCCGACCCGTCGAGTTTGAAACAGTCAGCCCCCTGATCGGCAAAAAACTTGAGGTGCTCAAACCACGGCTCCGTCCCTTCCGGCGCATCCTGTTTGGCGGCCTTTTCGGTTTTGTCTTTCGCGTTGGTCAGATGCTCGTCGTGGAAAATCTCGGGCAGGCCATCGGCCGTCTTGTCTTTCGCGACGGCGGCCCGCGGTTTCTGCCCGGCGACACACTGTTCCTCATACACGCCCAAATCGTAATCGCAGCAGAGCCAGAGGCTCAGCTTGAATCCCATCCGTTTCAGCGCGCCCATAAACGTGTGCCCGCCTTTGGGCGCCCAGTATGGGATGGGGAAACGCTCCGGGTGCCATTTTTTCTTGGTGGTGAAATCATAGTTCTTCGACATCCAACCGGGTTCGAGGCCGATCACGTCACAGGGCATTTCCAGTTTTCTGAACTCCCGCGCTTCGTTGATCAGGTTGAACGCGTTGATGTTTTCGTTGCACACATAGGTGAAGGCATAGCCCCAGACGGGGAGCAGCGCGGGCCGCCCTGTGACCAACGTGTAGGTGTCGAGCAGACTCCGGTAGTCCGGCCCGCAGAACAGGTAGTAGTCGAGGTCGCTGCGGGGCGCGGTGCAGATCAAAGCGTTGGGGTCTGTTTTCCCGACATCGAAGGAGTTGCGCCAGGTGGTGTTCATCAACAACCCCCATCCGCGCTGGCTCAGGATCATCGGGATTGGGATGTAGGAATTAACGTTGACCACCCAACACTCGTAGGCCTTCCCTCGCCGCATGAGGTTCTCCCGGCTGACATCGCCCAGGCCGTAAAGCCGCTCGTCTTTTTCAAGAGCGAAACGCACATCATATCCGTTCGAAGCGGTGAGTGTTGGCGCCGTTGTTTGCCGCACCCAGCTTTTCCCCCCGGGTGCCGCGAGCTCGATCCTGCCGCCCTTGCGTGCCACCGAAAGTTTCGCCTGCGCGGTGGCCAGGATGTAAGCGCCATCCGCTTCCGTACGCTGGAAGGAGGTTGCGGGGAACGTTGCGGTTAGGATGCCGTAACGGTTGAGCGCAGATTCTGTCCACTGCGGTTTTTTGCTGTGCCGGACGCGGAATAGCCGTTCGCCCAAAATATCGACCCTGACAAAAGAGCCGTCCTCGAGCGTACACACCACGTTCTGCTTCTCTAAAGGCTTGTTGTCCAACCAGCATGTTGCGATGTTTGCCGGCTCGCTTCTGCCGGTCAGTGCCCACGTCAGAACGGTCAGGAACAAAGGTGCGCGAAATTTTTTCATAGACAAACTATAACAAGCACTCACAGGGGGGGACAAGTCTGAAACGGCGGGAGGGGGAAGGGTGTCCTGTACAAGCGGGCACACCGGTCTTATACTATTTATATGTAACCCGAAGTGTGTCATCGCTTGCCGGCATGGGAGGGGATCGGGTTGGGCGTTATGAATTTTCAGGGGGAACTCCGGCATTCTGAACAACGAACGCGCCGTACGAGGAGTAACACGGACCCCGGCTCGGCGATATGGGAGAAAAGCATGTCTGCAAATCGGGTAGGTGCAGGCGCCGTATTTCTGAGTGTGGCGCTGTTGTCGGGAGGGTGCGCATATTTGCGGGTGCCGAGACTGGATTGGAAAAAACCGGCTTGGCCATGGCATGAGGTGCAGCCCGACGAGGAAATGCGTCAGAAAGCGGAGTCGGGAGACGTCATCTCACAATACATGCTGGGTTTTTCCATGTTCTATGGAGAGGGTGTGCCGCGCGATACCGGCGAGGGCGTGAAATGGTTGCACGCCTCGGGTGAGGGCGGGTATCTTAAGGCGCAGACCGCCTTAGGGCTGCTTTTCCTCAAAGGCGCGTCGGGAGTGCCGAAGGATGAGGCCGAGGCGGTGCGGTGGCTGGAGAAAGCCGCACAGCAGGGGAGTGTTGTCGCCCAGTCCAGTTTAGGGGGGCTCTATCTCGCGAAAGAGAGTCCGGTGCGCGATCCCGAAGCGGGGGTGGTGTGGCTGAAACGGGCCGCTGGACAGGGCGACGTGAGCGCGCAGCTCGCGTTGGGAAGGATGTACGGCAAGGGTTATGTCGTGGCGCAGAATGACGAGGAGAGTGTGCGCTGGTACCGTAAGGCGGCGGAACAGGGGCACAAGGACGGGCAGACCCAGCTCGGCATCGCGCACTACCGGGGCAAAGGGGTGGCGCAGTCGTTCGGCGAGGCGCGCAAATGGTTCGAACAGGCCGTTGCGCAGGATGACGCCGCCGCGATGTCGAATCTCGGCGTGATGGTGGGACGGGGTGAAGGGTTCCCGAAAGACGAAACGAAAGCGGTCGAATGGTTCCGCAAGGCCGCGGAGAAAGGCAACGATGACGGGCAAAGCAATCTGGGCGCGGCGTATTATCGGGGCAACGGTGTGGCGCAGGATTTTGCGGAAGCCCTGAAATGGTTCCGCAAGGCGGCGGAACAAGGACACGCGCTGGCGCAATTCCGGCTAGGCTACATGTATGTGGTGGGGCACGGTGTCACGGCGGATCCTATCGAGGCCGAAAAATGGATCGGGAAATCGGCCGAACAAGGGAATCCGATGGCGCTCAAATGGCTGCGGGAACGGGCGGGTCAGAAGTAGTTTTATCATTACGCTTTCCGGCCTGCATCGGCCAGCATCGAAAACGCCTGGTCGGGGCCGGCTTCGAGCAGCGCACCGGCGCATTGGGTGGTCAGCGGCGGCAGCGCGCCGACCGACGCATAGAAAGCGTTGCGTTTCTTGATGTCTTTAAATTCGGCTTGCGCCCGCTCGCCGAG
>JAQVSS010000404.1 GCA_028700415.1 Kiritimatiellia bacterium | reverse complement strand
GGACAAGACCGTGACCGGGCTCATCTTCCATCCGTCCTTCGCCGCGGCGCTCGATGTCCCCGCCGTGAAGCTCTCGAAGGAGTGGATCGCCGCATACGGCGAAGACCGCTGGGGAGTCTGACAGCCGGAGGCCGGAGAGTTCCGGGTGGCAGGGGTGCGCCTTGCCGCACCCCTGCAGTTGTGATCGCCTCTAGACCGAGATCAGAATCGATTTCGCAGGCGGCCGGTCATGCCCGAGGCGCGCGGTCATGGTCAATATATTACAATTGTAAAATATTGAACGTTTTCTTTCCCGGTTTGCCCTAAACTGTTAGCACTTCTGTAAAAGTGTGTCGGGCGCGTTCGTCCGGCGCGGAGTTTTAACGTATTATGAACCGGCATATCAACATCTCTACGCTCTGTGTCCTGATCGCCGCGGCGCTGTCAGCCGCGTCCGCCGGTCTCGCCGGGAGCCCGGGCAGCGTGCTCGCGTTCAACGAGGACGACAGCCATTTCATGGGCGTTGTCCGCACGGAGGCGCAGTACCGCGCGTATATCGACGAAGTGTGCCGCGGCCCGGTGACGCATTTCTTCATGTGCCCGAACGCGATGCGCTGCAACATTCCCGCCACGCGCTTCGAGCCGTGGTGGCTCGCCTTGGACGAACCCGAGGTGAGCCCTTCCAGTAAGGCTCGCGCGATGAAGGCGCTGCACGAGGCGGGCGTCAATCCCTACCGCGTCTGGTCGGCGCGTTGCCGCGAGAAGGGGGTCTCGCCCTGGTTTTCAATGCGCATGAACGATGTCCACGACGTTCACAGGCCCACCTACGGCGGGTTGAGCCGCTTCTGGCGAGATCATCCCGAATACCGCCGCGTCCCCGGCAGCGCCGGACGCAACTGGAGCGACGCCGCCTTCGACTACGCCCGCCAAGAGGTGCGCGACTTCCACCTCTCTTTTGTGAAAGACCTCGCGGACGGCTACGACGTGGACGGGATCGAGCTGGACTGGATGCGCTTTCCCAGCCACCTGAAGCCCGGGCGCGAACGCGAGGACGCGCGTTTCATCACGGAGTTCATGCGCGAAACGCGAAAGCTCGCGGACGCAGCCGCGCGGCGCCTCGGTCACAAGGTGCGCGTGGGCGCGCGCGTGCCGACCGACATCGACGGGGCGCTCGCGATCGGTCTCGATGTCGTCGCGTGGGCGAAGGACGGCAGTGTCGACATGATCGTGCCCTGCAACTTTTTCGTCACGCCCGACTACGCGCTGCCGTACGCGGACTGGAAGGTGCGCATCGGCGCCGTCAATCCGGACGTTATGATCCTGCCCGGTCTCGACAGCGGCGTGGTGAAAGAGGGCGGGCGCGGCATCCGGCAGAATCTCACCGCCGCGGAATACCGAGGCTTCGCGGACGCGATGCACGCGGAAGGCGCGCCGGGCGTGTATCTCTTCAACCTCTTCGTAATCCCAAAGACTAACGGCGTGTGGGATGCGCTGCTGACCCAAGGGCTCGCGCCGCAGGCGGTCGCGGCGCGCTCACGGGCATACCCTTCCACCTACCGCGAGAACTCCGTGCCCGGCCAACGCGGGTTTCAGGTTCCCGTGCCGGTCGACGTGAAACGCGCTGTGACGTTCCGCGCCGGCGCTCCCGCGCCCGAAGGCGCGACGCTCGCTACCCGTTTTGCCTTTAACGGTCTGGTCCCCGAGGCTCTCAAAGAGACGATCCGGTTCAACGGCGCCGCGCCGCTCGCGGTCAGCGACGAATCGAACGCGGTCTGGCTGCCGGATAAGACGCAGTCCGCCTGCTCGAGCCGCTGCACTTTCCCGGTATCCGCCTTCCGTCCCGGCGAAAACCGCGTGGAGATCGGGCCTGCGGAAAACCGCGCGCTTGTTCTGCGGGCCTGCGAGACCTTTATCGACGTGCATGAATGAGAGAGTGAATTGATTAAAATGCCGAAAATCATGATGACGATGCTGGCCGCGCTAACAACGGTGTTGTCCGCGCAGACGTTCGAATGGGGAAATCCCGGAGGGAAAGCCCTAAAGCTGGCGGTGCCGCACGATCCGGCGCACGCGTTTCCCGGCGGCTTCAAGGCCACGGTGCGCTTCGCGTGCGACCTCGACAAGATCGGCGAGCGGTCCAACCACGCGAACTTGTTCTGCAAAGGCAACAATTTTCAAGACGGTTACTGCGTGATGGTGCGCAAGGACGGCGCGCTGCTGGTTGACATCAAGGGTATCGAGCCGGATTACTACGTCTTCCCGGCCGGGTTCGAGTCTATGCGCGAGTACCTGCTCGAGGTCTACGTGACGCCGGAGTTCGTGCGCATCTTCATAGACGGACAGGAAAGGGGCAGCTACCCATACGCCGGAGAGTTTGATTTCTCCAACAGTAATCCACTGCATCTAGGCTCGCTGGGCGGCTACACCTTCGCCGGCAGGCTTCCGCTAGTGCGGCTAGAACCGCTTGCGGGCGTTAAACTGCCTCCGGGCGGGCCGAGCGAGATGCTCCGCGAGGCGCCGCGGCATCAGGCGCGCGCGGAAATCCTCTGGACGCGGACGATCTGCAGGCAGGAGGATCGTTACATCGGATGGCCGACGGTTTGCCGTCTCCAGAGCGGAGACATCATCGCCGTCTTTTCTGGAGACCGCGAGGCGCACGTGTGCCCTTTCGGCAAGGTGCAGCTCGTCCGCTCGAAAGACGGCGGGGAAACATGGAGCGAACCGATAACGATCGCGAACGGGCCTATCGACGACCGCGACGCGGGCATCGTGCAGATGCCCGACGGCACATTGCTCGTCACCTACTTCACCTCCACCGCCTACCGCACAAAAAAGTTCATCGATCAGAAATTGCCACGCGACGATCCGCGTTACTGGTGGCAGCGCCATGACGAGAAAATTCAGGACGACACGCGCCGCAAGGCTCTCGGTTACTACCGCATGATTTCGAAAGACGACGGGCATACGTGGTCGAAGCCCGAGAAGATGAAGGACTTGAGCCACACGCCGCACGGCCCTGTCCTGCTGAGCGACGGCTCGCTGCTCCAGCTCGGGCGCACGTTCAAGGCGGCGAAGCCCGGCGCGGCGGATGCCGGGCGCACGATCATCAGCGCGTGGCGTTCGACGGATCTCGGCGCGAGCTGGGTTTGTCTCTGCCCCGAGGTGCCGGACATTAACGGCGAGAACTCGAAGCCGCACATGTTCCACGAGCCTAACGCGATCGAGCTTCCCGACGGAACGCTTGTCGGGCTCGTCCGCTACCACGGGCCGGACTGCTGCTTGCGACAGACGGTTTCCACCGACGGCGGCAGGACGTGGAGCCCGATGAAGCAGACGGAAATGCTCGGTTTGCCGCCGCACATCGTGCGACTGCCAGACGGCAAGCTCGTGAACGTTTACGGGCGCCGTTACGCGCAGCCGACAGCTTTCGGCGAATACGCCGCGATTTCAGACGACGGCGGCGCCACGTGGGATGTGGAGAACGAGGTGATCCTCGCGCCCTGCCACAACGGCGATCTCGGCTACCCCTCATCCTGCGTGCTGGCGGACGGGACGATCCTCACCGTTTACTACCAGCCGCCGGAGGCCAAGGAGAAGCCGGCGCTCATGGCCACCAAATGGCGCGTGACGAAATAACAAAGGAAAACGAAGATGAAGCGCGTTCTCAAATGCTTGGTTTTTGCGGCGGCGCTGCCAGCCGCCTTTAGTGCGGCGGCGCCGTTCGAGTGGCAG
>JAQVSS010000080.1 GCA_028700415.1 Kiritimatiellia bacterium | reverse complement strand
TGCGTGCGGCACCGGTCGAGATTCTGCCCCGGACGATGCGTCTTGAAATACACGTCCCCCGCCAGAAAATCGGTCAGGAACCGGATGCCGATGGTCAGCGTGATCAGCCTCCCGGCGAAGCACAGCTCCTCCACCTCGGCGGGCAACAGGAACGTCGCCTCGGAAAGATAGCCGCGTGCCAGAGCCCCGAACATGCCGATGCGGCTGCCGACCTTCGACAAATCCCGTTCGTCCTCTTGCGCCGACGCCGTGGCCGAGCGCACCATGTCGCCAAAGTCATAGAGCGCAAGCCCCGGCATAACGGTATCGAGATCGATCACGCAGATGCCCTCGCCGGCGGCATCGTCCAGCATCACGTTATTGATCTTGGTGTCGTTGTGCGTGATGCGTTCAGGGATCTCGCCGCACGCATTGCGTGCCAGCAACCGCCCGCACTGTTCACGCCGTTCTTCAACGAACGCCAGCTCCGCCGCCGCCCCGGCCTTGCGCCCGCAGACGTCCACCGCCGCGGCGGCCTCCAACGCCTTCAGGCGTGAGAGCGTGTTGTGAAACGCCGGAATGGTCTCGTGCAACCTCGGCGCGGGCAGGTCGGCCAACTGGTTCTGAAAACGCGCGAACGCGCGGGCGGCCTCATACGCCTGCCGCTCGGTTTCGATGACATCGTACGTACGCGCGCCTTCGATGAAGAGGTACAGCCGCCACCAGTTTCCCGCCGGGTCGCGCACGTACGGCAGACCGTCGCGGGCGGGAATGACCGTCAGCGCCTTGCGGGACGCCTCGGCCTCCCCCCCCGCCGCGAGTTTACCGCGCAGGTGTTCGGTCACGCGCACGATGTTCTCCATCACCCGGTCGGGTTGTTTGAAGATCTCGTGGTTGATGCGCTGCAGCAGATAGTTCACGGGCGTACCCGCCAACCGTACCAAAACCTTGTAGGTGTCGTTGATATGCCCCGAGCCGTACGGCACGGCGCCGGCAAAATCACCCCACACCTGAAAGCCGGACACCACGTGCCGCAAGACGTCTTCGCTGTGTTTCGCGCGTTCCATAGAAACCCTTACCCCTGTCAAATAAGCGGCAGCGACGCCGCCGCCACAGACTGCCCGACGCGCCGCGCCTTCTCATCCGGCATAAAGACATCCACCTGTTCCGCCATCTCCGGGAACTGGTCCGCCAAAATGAGGCGCGCGGTTTCCAAAATCATCACGCCGCCGGGGCCGGACGTCACGCGTCCCAGAATCATCATGCTGTCGAACCCATAGAATTCGCGGTACCAAGGCACCGTATATCCGAGATACAGCCCGATTTTCTGGAAGATATTCAGGGCCGTGACATCGCCGTCGAGCATCCGCTCTTGCACCTTCTTGAGACGCTCCGGCAGCGGCATCTTCGCGGGGAAACGCATGCCCTTTTTCATCGCCAGGTGGTTGACCGCCTGCTGCGAGAAATACATCGCGCCCACGCCGATGTCGCCCGACCACTCGTCCGCCGGCGCGGCCGGATGCAGATCCACCGGCGCGAACGCAAGCTCGGAAAGCCGCCCCGTGAGGCAGCCCCTGCGGTCGATGAACCCCGCCGCCTCGCTGGAACCCATGGCCACGCCGAGAATGCCTTTTTTGCCGAGTGACATCAAGCCGGCCAGGGCGGTCACATCGCCGTCGTTCGCCACTTCAACCGGAACGTTCCATTCTTTCTTAAGGCGGAGAAACATGTTCTGCGCATCGGCATAGCGTTCCGGAGACACCGCACGGAAGAGCGACGCGACCTGAATGCGGTTGTCCACCACCACCCCGGCCGTACTGCCGCCGATCGCGTCCACACGCGGCAGACACTTTGCCGCTTTTTTCAGCCCCTCGTTCAGCTTCGAATAGTGATATTCCGGATCAGCCTGGTTACGGGGATCCCACGGGAACTCCTCGCTGAAAACCACCTTGCCGCGCTTGACCGCGCTGATCTTGAAGTCGCTCGCCCCGAGGTCGAACCCGAGCCTGTACCCGTTGGGGCGGATATCCATCAGCAGCGCGCGTTCATACCCCTGCGGCATTTCGGACAGCGGACGCAACTCGACCTCCAGCGGCCGCCCGTATACGCCCTCCATAAACTTGACATCGAAAGCCCGCGCGCCGGTCCGGGTATACTGCTGCCGGATGGTCTGGCAGAGTTTGCGGGGGCCCGACAACATCAGCCGCCAGCCTCCCGCCCCCCAGAGCAGGAATTTGACGATGCGTTCGGCCAGCAGAAGGACTTCGGGGGAATCCTCGGAGCGCGGCGGCAAGGGCAAATCATAACGTGCCACATACCCGTTCTCGCGCTCCCAAGCGATCGCCAACACTTTCCCGTTCGGGCGTGCGGCGCGTTTCAGCTCCTGCAACACCGTGATCGGCGGTCTGAAATCCCGTTTCAGCGGCACCTTCTTTTGATCCCCATTGCGCACCATAATTACCTCCTTTTTGGCGCATTTTATCCCTTTGCATGTTCCTCTTGCGTTCATCTTTCTACTTTCGTAAGATTGCGCACATGGCCATCCCGATCTCCAATCTGCACTTCGACTACATGAACACCTCGGAAAGGCGTGTGCTGAACCTTGGGGACGTCGGCCTTCCCTCCGTCCCCATGCTGGGCTACTGCCATTACCGTAATCCCCGCCCCGACGTGCCCGAGCACTGGCACCCCGGATGCATAGAGATCCATTACTGTATACGCAACACCCTCACGTTCGGGTTCAACAGGCGCGCGTACCGCCTCACCCCCGGCGAACTTTTCGTCAACCTGCCGGGCGAACACCACACCGTCAGTGAACACCCGAAGGGCCTGATCCTTTACTGGCTGATCCTGCGTGTGGATAATGACGGGCAACCTTTTCTGCAGCAACCGCCGGACGAAGCCGATGCGCTGCGTCAGGCGCTTTTGCAGATTCCCCACCGCCATTTCCGCGGCACCGACTCGGTCAAGCGCCTTTTCCGCTCCCTGCACATGCTTTACGACGAACCGGCCACACACCTGCGCGCGCTCCGCCTGCGCACCACCACTCTGGCGCTCCTGCTGGACGTGCTCGCCGCCGCCAAAAGCCATACCGTACCGCCCGGAGAATCCCGTCTGGAGGCGATCTTCCGCGACATGCAAAACGCTCACGGGAAAACAGTGCCGCTGGATGACCTTGCCCGCCGCGCCGGCATGGCACCGACCCATTTCATCACGCGTTTCCGGAACCTGACCGGCCTCCCCCCCTATCAGTTCCAGCTGGATTGCCGCATCCGGGCCGCCCGTCACCTGTTGCGCGAAACCGAAACCCCCATCACCGAGATCGCCTTGCGTCTCGGCTTCTGCTCCTCGCAACACTTCGCCAACCTTTTTAAGCACCACACCGGCATCACGCCTCTCGCCTGCCGCAGAGGCGACACAGGCCCCCGCCGGGCCAGCGACCATACCGACGGGCAAAGCTTGTGACCTGCAGAAACCTTACCGCGTTATGCCGCTGGCAAACTCCAGTGCCAACAGGCTGTAAGCGGTCACCAGCACGGGATCGTTCTCCCACCAGCGGTTGTTCTCGTTGACCCATGAGCCGTCCGGCTTCTGGAGGCTGATCACTTTGCGGATGAGCGCCTCGCGCCAGGCAAGACTGCCGCCGGCCGGCTGAGGAATGGCGTCGATGTTGGCCGCCGCCAGCGCCCGCGTGAGGATGTTGTAATAGAAATAAATGCCCTGTCCGCCCTGTCCCGGATTCTCGTCGAGCGTCCAGTGCTTCGTGCAATAGTCGAACGCCGAAAGCACGCGCGGATCGTTGCGCGAGAGCTGGGTGTGCATCATCGAAAGCAGGCCCACATAGGTAATCGAGCCGTACGAGCGCAGCGGCGGGCGGCCGGCTTGCCCCTTGCCCGCCCCCCCCTGTTGGCCGCCGGCGGCAGCCGTCGGTTTCCCGTTGCCCTTGCCGCCCATGGCGGGAGCCGGGCCGAACGATCTCGCATAGAGGAAGCCGCCTTTGTCCTCGCCCTCTTTCTGCTGCATGTTCAACACATACCTCTGCGCGGCATCCCAGTTGAGATCGGCACGCTTTTCGCCCGCCGGGCGCAGGTCCTCCACACTTTGAGTGCGGCGCATGGCGTCGAGGGCCATGCCGGTGTTGGTGAGATCCGTGTGGCGGCGGCCGCCCTTGTCGTAGCCGAACCCCCCGGCATGCTCGTCGTCGCCGGTGAGCTGGGTGGTTGCCGTGTAGTCGCGTCCCCTTTGAATGGCGCGCGTCACGTCCTTACGCCCTGTGGCATGCAACGCCATGATGCAGAGCGACGTGTTGTAGTTGCCGAGGCCCGCGCCGCCGCGCCGGGGATCCGGCACATAAATGCCCCCGTCGGGCTGCGCCTTGCTTAAGATGAAAGCAACGGCTTTATCCATCTGCCCGGCGTACTGCGTTCCGCCCGCGCCTGCAAAGGCCCACAGCGGCAGCGCCGTCATGGCGGGATTCTTGGCGTCGGACCAGTAGCCCTCCGCTTTCTGGTTGGACGCCAGCCAGGCGAGGCCTTTCGCGACCGCCGCTTGGGTCTCTTTCTGAAGCGCTTCGGACAACACCGTTTCTGCGGCGTGAACCGCCGTGACGCCGGTAAGCACCGCGCCGATCAAAAGGAGTTGTTTTTTCATGATACACCTCTGTGCAATAATTAAACGCGGAAGTGCCGGAAAGGTTCACCTCCTTTCTTCGAAGATGAACCCAACCCTTCCGGTTGACGTTCAAAAGGATATCATTTAACGGATTAAGTTTGTACACCTGATTCTAAGGCGGGTAAACGGATGACGACAGAACAGACGATGGCGCTGGACGTTAAACATTTAAGCAAAAGTTTCGGCGACGGCCCCAACCGGGTGACGGTGCTCGACGGGGTGAATCTGGGCTTGGAGCATGGCGCGTTCGACGCGGTGATGGGGCCAAGCGGTTCCGGAAAGAGCACGCTGCTGCATCTGCTGGCGGGTTTGATCACAGCGGACAGCGGCGATATCCGCATCGGCGGCGTTTCGATTTCGTCGATGAACGATAACGATGTCACCTGCTTCCGGCGCCGAAGGATCGGCCTGATCTTTCAGGACTTTAACCTGATTCCCTCCCTGACTGCGGAAGAAAACATCACCCTGCCCCTGCTGCTCGACCGCAAAACGCCCGACGCCGGCGCGGTCGGCACCTTGCTGGAGAAGCTGGGGTTGACCAGCCGGCGCACCCATGTGCCGCTCAAGCTGAGCGGCGGCGAGCGCCAGCGCGTGGCGATCGCCCGCGCGCTGGTGACTCATCCCGACATTGTGCTGGCTGACGAGCCGACCGGCAACCTCGATTCGCCCGCAGGCCGCGCTTTCTGCGAACTGCTGCGTCGCATGAACGAGGAGGACGGCTGCACCATCCTGATGGTGAGCCATGACCCCGTGGTGGCGGCGACGGCCAAGCGGGTCCACCTCCTGAAGGACGGCCAGTTCGCCGGTTGCTTCGATACGAATCACGATGCGGCATTGGTGTCGGCGCGCTATCTGGAAACCATGAGGAAGTGAGGCGGACGCTGTCATGATCGTCAAATTGGTTCTCAAGAGTCTGCAGCACGACAAGATGCGCTTCGCGACCGCGACCCTCGGCGTCGCGGCGGCCACAGGTCTGGTGGTCTGGTCGTTCGGCCTGACCACAACCTCGATGGCCCAAAGCCGCGAGAGGGTCCGGCGCATGACCGCTCCCTACTCCTGCTGGGTCTCGACCGGCCAGGTCGGGGTCAAGATGGACCGCAAGGCCATGGGCGCGATGATGCGTCCCTCGCGCGAACAGCTGACGGCCTGTATTCCGCCCGATGTCGTCGCTTCCATACAGGCCCTGCCCGGCGTCGAGGCGACGCTGCCGTGCAAGGTGATCCGCACCACGCTGGACTTCCGCCCGGGCGGCCGGGTGATGCAAGGGCCGCCGCTGATGGCCTCGATGGTGCTGGCCCCGACTTCGGGCTGTCCCTATGCCGAGGCGAACGTCACCGGCACCTGGCCCGATCCCGCCAGCGGAGAGCCCGTGGTCGCCGTCTGTTCGGCCGTCTTTGAGAGGCGGCGCCTGCCGTTGCCGCCGCTTGGCTCGCCGCTGGTGATGATCACCCCTTACGGCACGGTCACGGCCAAAATCGGCGCGCACATCGCGTTCAAGGAAACGGTCAACGGTTTCCCGACCGCCTTTGCCACGCTCGGCGCCATGCGGCAGGCCTCGGGCGGGACGTTCGATCCCCAGCCGAACCTGCTGCTCTGCAAACTGCGCGGGGATGCCGGCGCGAACGCCGTCAAGGGCCTCGTCGAAAAGAACGCGCGCCAGCAGGCCGGCGCGCCAAGCAGGGGCACCGCCGCGCTGAGCGCCGTTGAATGCCGCGAGATCGAATCGCAATACGTCGGCGACCAGCTGCAGAATTTCAAACGGCAGGCCCCGCTGCTGCTGACCTTGTCCGTCCTGACCGCGCTCTGCATGCTGATCAATGCGCTGACCGTGGGCGTCGAACAGAAGCTGCGTGTGCTGGCCCTGTTGCGGGCTGCGGGCATGACGGTCCGGCAGGTGGCCCATGTGGTCATGCTGGAAGGGCTGGTCATGGCCATCTGCGGCTGGGCCGTCGGCATGCTCGGCGGCTGGGCGATCCTGACCGTTTTCGTGAGCCGCACGGCGGAAGCCTTTCCCGAAGGCGTGTCCTTGGGCTGGGTGACGCCGGTGTGTTCGGCCGCCGGTGTGGCACTGATCACGGCCGTGAGTCTGCACTGGCCGTGCCGCCGCGCCATGCGCATCAGGCCGCTGGATTTGCTGTCCGAGGATCAAACCGCGGATCAGGCCTCCCGTTGGGCGACCCGCCGGGCGCCCCTGCTGGGATTCATTCTGCTTTTCCCGATGCTGGTCTTCGTGCTGCCGATGCACATCTCGGCCATGACCCGCAGTGTGCTGCTGCTGACCGTCGGCATGCCGCTCCATTTCTTCGGCCTCTTTTTGTTTCTCCCGTTTTTCGTGCGCCTCGTCGAGCGTTTGACCGGCCCGGCGGTCAGCGCGGTGCTGGGGCTTGACCCCAAGCTGCTGCACCGCCGCATCAGCCGGCACTTCTCCCGCACCGCGGGCATGGTCGTCACCTTGGCGGTCGGCCTGGGTTCGTTCTCGGCGATCCACATCTGGGGCTCCTCGATGACGGCGCCGTTCATCCCGAGCAAGGAGTTCCCGGACGTGATCGTGTCGGTGCTGCCCAACGGCGTCTCGAAAGACGCGGCGGACAAAGTGGCCAAGCTGGAAGGCGTGGACAGCGGGCGCTGCCTGAACATCGAGGCGGCGCAGTTTTTCCTGACGGACGCGCTCACCGCGCAGGTGGCGCGCGTTGCAGGCAAATTGCCGGCCAGCCCCAACGTCCTGCTGATGGGGGCTGAACCCCAAACGGCCTTCGGCGGCGAACATCCGCTGGCGCCGTTCATCTTCGCCGCCGGGGAACGGCAAGCGGCAGCCGACGCGCTCGCGCAAGGCGGAGCCTGCCTCATCACCAAGATGTTTTCCCGCGAGACGGGCCTCGCCGTGGGCGATGACCTCAGCGTCGTGAAGCGTCCGCCGATGCGCGGCGGACACGGCGGCAGACGTCCCGGAATGCGGGGAGACGGCGGGCACGGCGGCGCGGGAACGGGTCGCGGCACCGAGGGCCGCCCCGTCCAGACCGAGACCTTCAAGATCGTGGGCATCGTTGACCTGAACTGGCATCTGGTGACCTCGCGCGCGCAACTGCGCGGTCAGAACAACATGCCGGGCGGCACGATGGGGCCGGTGTTCATCAGCGAAGCGGACGCGCGCCGCCTCACCGGCAACGACGAGACCACGAAGTTTCTCTGGCTGAACCTAAGCGCGGAATACAGCAAGAAGGGCGCGCTGCCCGCAGGCCAGCTCCTGGAGGCGGAAATCCGCAAGGCGATCCGCATCGGCGACGAAAACACCGTGCGGGTGCACCACCGCGACGAGATCGCGGATGGGACCATCGCCCATGGCGCCGACCTGATCGGCGACATGGCGCGCGTCCCGTTCTGGTCGCTGGTCGTCCTTTCAACCGGCATCATCACCCTGCTGATCGCCTCGTTCCAGGCGTCGGCCAAAGAGCTCGCGGTCATGCGCGCGGTGGGCATGACGCGCAGCCAGCTGGGGCGGCTGTTGCTGGGCGAGGCCCTGATGACCGGCACCTGCGGCATCGTGCTCAGCCTCCTCTCGGGTTTCTGCATCGGCTGGACCTTCACCGGCTGGACGCGGGCCTGGATGATGTTCGGCGGCCTGCCGATTTCGCTCAGCATCCCGTGGCTGACGATCCTGCAGGGCGTCGGGTTCGCCTTTGCCCTGTGCGTCGCCATGGCGGTCCCGCCGATCATCTGGCTGGTGCGAAAACAAGACGAGACCGGCGGCTTGACCGTGCAATGACGTCCCCGCGCTCGACCTAGGGACACTGTCCCTGAAAGGGTTCTCGTATCGCTCTGATTTATTCCCTCCTTGAGCGTTGGGCGTTGAACGTTGGAACGCTGTTTCGTCTCCCGCAGAGGCGCAGAGGGTGTTCCTCAAGACATCTTCCCCGAAATTCAGCAGTTCGCCCAGTTCGCGGTGTACCGCAATCGCGGCCTCGATCACGCTTGTGGCGATTTCGTTTCCTGCCAATCTTTGCGTCTTGGCGTCTTTGCGGGAAAACTCTCCCCAACTTTAGAACTCCCGCACTAATGCACTTCTCTTGGGCCCGGCGTTGACGGTGGGATCCAACAGAAGTATGATGTGGCCCTTTTCCGGTCGGGAATGGAAAGCCTATGCGAAGGCCAACTGGGCACCTCGCGGACGGCACCCCCCGAATTGTTCATCGCCGACCTGAAGAAGTTCACGGATGCCGACCGCAAAGCGCAGCAAGATCTGCAAGCCAAGTGACACGAACCCACGAGGAGACGACGAATGAAATCAACGACGTTAGGTGTTTTGATGATCGGGGCCATGGCCTGCGGGCTGACGGGGTGCGCGATGTTCCGCTCCATGCCGCAGGTCCCCGTCGCCCGCGCGGTGTACACCAGCGAGCCGATTGCGATCGACGGCGTGTTGAACGAGGCCGCCTGGCAGCGCGCGACGGTCATTTCAAACTTTTATATTCCCGAGACGTTTTCGAAGGCGGTCAGTCCCACTGCGGCCCGTGTGCTCTGGGACGAGAATTTCCTGTATGTCGCGTTCGACGCCTCCGACAAGGATGTCTGGGGTTATCTGAAAAACCACGACGACAACACCTGCCTCGAAGACGTGCTGGAGGTGTTCATCCAGCCCGACCTGGAGCAGGGTTGCTATTACAACTTCGAGATCAACGCGCAGGGAACCTGTCTCGACGGCTGGATTCCCAAGGGAAAGACGGGATTGATCGGACGCGGTGTCCGGTGGAATTGTCCCGGCGTCAAAATCGGCGCCAAGGTGCAGGGTACGCTCAACAACTGGCAGGACACCGACACCGGCTGGAAACTCGAATTGGCCATTCCGTTTGCGTCGCTGCCAACGCTCAACAAACGTCCGCCGAACCCCGGCGCGGTCTGGAAGATCCAGCTTTCGCGGTACGACTACTCTGTCTATCTGCCCGAAGGCGGCAAGGAATTGTCGGCCAGCGTTCCGCTTTCGAAGGCCAACTTCCATCTGCCCGGAGAGTGGGGATCGATCCGCTTCGAGCGCTGATCGATCAGCATGCGATTCCAATTCAATCTCACACAAAGACACAGCGGTCACAAAGGATTCTGTTCAGTCTGTCGTCTCAGAACCGTTGTGTCTTTCGTGCACGCACGGTTTCTTTGCAGCATGGACGAGCAGACGCTCGTCCCTCCCATTCGTCGTCAATGTCCGAAGGCCGGGAGGGGCAAGCGTCTGCTTGCCCAACCGTGTTCGTCTTTCACCAATGATCAGAACTTCGCCTGAAGGGCGAGCTCGAACGTGCGGGAATCGCCGGGGAAGCACTGGTAGTAATGGCGGTTGGATTCAATATAGCGCTCGTCAAAAATATTTTTCACCGCCAACGACAGGATGACGTTCTTAGTCCCTCCGAACTTGCTGAGCGGCACGTCGGCTGAGCAGTCGAAAACGTGCGAGTCATCGATGTAATAATCCTCCCCGATGTAGCTGCCGCGCAGGGTGGTGTAATACTTGTGGCGGTAGCGGTAGCCGAACCCGAGGACAACATCGTCGAACGGGCCCCGGGTCAGGCGGTACGAGGTCGATGCCGTTACCGAATGCGGCGGATAGCGGTCGAATGTCCTGGAGGCCGCCTTGTCCTCATATTCGTTATAGGCATACGCGGTATAGACCGACCAGTTGCCGCTGATATTGCCGCTGAGTGAGAGTTCGACGCCTTGCGATTCGCTCTCGCCTTCGGTTTCGTAATAGGTGGAGTCGGGAATCAGCGTCGGTGTCCCGTTCTGCTCTATTTTGTAGAACGACGTGGTCAGCCAGAGGGTCTCGACGGGCGAAACGCGGAATCCGGTCTCGTATTGGGTGGCTTCCCAGGAAGAGGTCAGCTCATCATTCGGGCCCTTGAGATAACCGAAGTTCGGCGACTCGGTCTGAGAGACGTTGCCGAAGAACACCAGCCAATCCGTAGGCAGGAACGAAACGCCCCCGCGCGGGCTGAAGCTGTCGCCCGTGTTGCCGAGGTTGCTTTCGTGCCGGTCGACACGCGCGCCCCCGAGCAGGCGGAACTTCCACCATGAAAGATAGTCTTGGGCCAGCGCCCCGTACTTATCGACCTGCGTGTCCTGATGGTTGTTTTTCACCCAATGATGAACCGCATCCTTGTAGGCGACGGACTCGAAATAGCTGCGCCCGTTCGAACCCTTCCGGGAGAAGTCGCCTTGAAAAACCGTCTCGTGCTCCAAAGGCCCCGTCTCGTAGCGGGCCACGGCCCGCTCATAGATGTTGTAGCGGCGGTAGATCATGTCCCCTTCCGAATGATCGTAAGGTTTTTTCCGGTACGTTTTGGAATAGGGTACGCCGTCGGCGTTCGCAAAAGCCGACGAGCCGAGATGCTCGAACTCCACGTCCGCCTGCGCGACGCCGGCTCCGGTCCGCAAGGTCCAGACTTTGTCCGCGTCGCATTCGACATAGGATTGGGCGGTATGGCCGATATACGTGTCGCGCATATCCGAGGTGGCGATATCCGAAGCCCAATCGTACGGAGCGAGCGGCTTGCCTTTGTAAACCGGAATGCCCTGATAGCCGGGCTGACCGGTGTATTGGAAGGTGAGGCTCAGGCCAATGCGCAGGTCGTCGCGGACGTTCCAGAGGAGCGAAGGCGCGATCAGGAACGATTCTCGCCAGCGGTAAGAGTCCGGCATCCAGTAGGGTTTGCCGTACTCGAAGCTCCCGGGCAGGCGGACCGTGAGCTTTTCTTCAACGACGGGCTCGTTGACGTCAAAGCCGACGCGGTAGCGCTGCACGTCTTCGCCAACCGTCGCGCGCGTCGAAGCTTCCATGAAGGACTGCTCGGGGCGGGGCTGTTTCAGCATGAGGTTGACGGAGCCGCCCGCGCCATACGGCCCCAGCGTGGAGGTCACGCCTCCCAAGGTTGATCCGACCGGTCCCTTGACGATCTCGATGCGTTCGAAAGCAGAGGGGTCCATGAAGATGCCCATCGCGCCCGCCAGTCCGAGCGTGCCGTCCAGCATGGCCTCGCTGCCCGACATGCCGCGAATGGTGTATTGCCCCGAGGTGCGGTCGAGCATGGTTTTCCCGCCGGTGTAGATTCCGGGCTGATAACGCAGCATGTCGTGCAGGTCGGTCGGGTTCATCTCTTCGATAAAGTCTTCCGTCAGCACATCGACCGTCTGCGGCAACTCCTCGGGGTTGGCGGCCGTGAGCGTGGCCGTCGAGACCGTCTCGGCGCGGTACTTCGAGATCGGTGTCCCCTCGACGAGGACGGTTCCAAGGTCAGCGGGAGGCCGGTTCGTTTGCGCGCAGACAAAGGTCGCAGTTGCACAACAGAGGACGAGACTGGCGGCCGTGTTTTTCTTCATTGTTTCTCCCACTGGACGTGTGTTTGGCTAATGAAACGGTCTTGCGTATTGAAACGTTCACTTCTTCGCGAAAAAGATAAATCATTCCGTCCACCCTTGCTGTTCTTTTCGCCACGCCTCCCCGTCCTAAAAACACAATCCCCTCAACGCAAAGTCTCGCTGACTCAAAACCGGGGTGTTTATAACTTTTTCATTTTTCCCCTTTTCCTGTTGATAACGTCCCGTCTTTATAATGCAACCTTTTCTACGCGAGGGTGTTAAATGGTTTTGTTATTCCTGTTTATAACCTGTTTGCCGATTGATTATTCTTTCCCCTTGTACGGTCTCTCCAAATGTGGTTCAACAGTACCGTTGCTTGAAGCCTTTTTTCTTCTTCACTAATCTCTTTTTAAGAATTGCCTGGATCTGTTTTTGTGACTGTTATGAACGCTTCCGAATTGTGGACAAAAGCGTGCGAACACCTGAAAGGTGTCCTAAACGGTGATGTTTACGCACGGTGGATTGAAATCATCCGGCCTGTGTCCATTCAAGACAGCCGTTTCGTTTTGACTGTGGACAACGACTTCTGCCAGACGTGGCTGGAGGACAATTATCAAGACTTCATTATTGATGCGCTGCGAACCGCAGGCGCACCGGCGGAGCTCGGCATCCGGTTTGTGGTGAACACGACCGATGTCTCCGCAGATCCCCTTTCGCCGACGGAGTCCCGGATGCCGCCCGACCAGAAAGCCCCGTCGCCGACCCGCCGCCGCCATAAGGCGAACGGCGTTGCGCAGGCCAGTCCGCTCAATCCGAACTTCACGTTCGAGAATTTCGTGACCGGGCCGTCAAACAGTTTCGCCCATGCCGCCGCGCTGGGTGTTTCGCAGTCGCTCGGGCGCGCGTATAACCCGCTCTTTATTTACGGGCAGACCGGTATCGGTAAAACCCACCTGATGCAGGCGGTCGGGCACCGCGTCATGCTGTCCCCCGGCATGAGCGTGAGTTATGTGTCCTCCGAAACATTGCTCAACGAATACGTGGAATCCCTGAAAAACCGGACAACCATGGAGTTTCGGAACAAATACCGCAACACCGACGTGCTGCTGGTGGACGATATCCAGTTTTTGGCCGGAAAGAATAGTCTGCAGGAAGAATTTTTCCACACGTTCAATGTCCTTTACGATGCGCATAAGCAAATCATCATGACAAGCGACCTGCCGCCGCGCGACCTCGCCGGGCTCGAACCGCGTCTGGTGTCCCGTTTTGAATGGGGTCTCGTCACCGAGATTGAATCGCCTGATTTTGAAACGCGTCTGGCGATTCTCAGGTACAAACACTCGATGATGAAGGTGCGTTTGCCGGATGACCTTCTGACGTTTATCGCCGACAATATCAAATCAAATGTGCGTAGCCTGGAGGGGGCTCTCACACGGACGGTATCGTTCGCCTCCCTAAACAGTCAAATGACACTTACGGTCGACATGCTCCGCAACCTGTTGAAAGATCAATTGAGTGACGAGCACCAAAAAGATCTTTCGTTTGACGACATTCAGCGCATGGTGGCCGATTACTTCGATTTGCGACTCACGGACATGTCGAGTAAACGCCGTCCCCGCTCCGTTTCCGCACCACGTCAAGTCGCCATGTTCCTTTGCCGCAAGTTGACACGCTCGTCCCTGCCGGAAATAGCCAACTCGTTCGGGAAAACCCATGCGACGGTGGTACACGCTTGCAAGACCATTCAAGACCGTATCCAAGTCGAAAACGATCTCAGGGATTCTGTCCGTGAAATCACCCGAAAACTCGGCCGTGATCCAGTTTCTTTTCAAATCTAACCCTTTAAGTATCCTGTTGAAAAGCTTATGACTAACCGTTCATTGTTTCCTCCAATTTTCCCGGTTATTTACACCCTCAAAAAAAAAGCTCTTCCTTTTCATTTTTTTTACCCTCTTATCACCAAACTGTTTCTTTATATTTAACCGTGTAACTCTATATGTTCTAAGCAGTTATTCACTTATCAACACATCATTACCCCCCTATTATTACGACTAATCTTTCTTTACTTTAATACCTATAATAGAGTACGCTTAAAACTTTTATGGGATGTAAAGTCAAAACCACATCGGCAGTTTAACGAGGAGTTGCGGAAATGAAGTTTTCCATTGTAAGGTCAAAATTTCTTGATGGGTTACAGACGGTTCAAAACGTCGTTACCGCAAAAGGGTCTTTGCAGATTCTCTCGAATGCGTTATTGCATGCCGAGGACAACAAATTATGTATTACGACAACCGATTTGGATATTTCTGAACGGTGTATTGTGGAATGTGAAGTGGAAAAGCCGGGGTCTACGACGTTACCGATCCGGCGGCTGGCCAGCATGATCCGGGAGTTGGACGAAGGGAAAATTCTGGTTGAAGTGAACGAAGAAGATGTGGCGAGCGTGCAGTGCGGATCGACGTATTTCAAAATAATCGGTTTGCCGACGCGCGATTTTCCTCCGGTTCCCGCGACAGAGGGAAAATTCTGTTACCGGATCGATCAGGGCGCCTTCCGGGAAATGTTGAGGAAGACATGTTACGCCGTATCACAAGATGAAACCCGGCGCGTATTGAATGGTGTTTTGCTGGCGCTTAAAGAAAACAAACTGACCATGGTCGCTACGGATGGACGCCGTCTGGCACTGGTCGAGCATGAGATAGAGTTTCCACCCGAAGCTGAAGTTGAAATGATTTTGCCCACAAAAGCGGTGAGCGAACTCATGAGAATCCTTAGTAACGACGGCGATTTGAAAATTTACGCGCAGAAAAATCAGGTGGTCTTTGAACTGGGCGATACCGTTTTGAGCAGCAAACTGATCGATGGGGTTTATCCCAATTACCGGCAGGTCATTCCCAGCGCGTGCGATGAACGCGTGGTGATTGAAAGGGAACAG
>JAQVSS010000403.1 GCA_028700415.1 Kiritimatiellia bacterium | reverse complement strand
TGGCAAAGGCGCACAGCAAATACAACCTTTCGTTTATAACCGACGAGGATTTGAAAAAACACACGCTTGAGACGGTGAGCCGTTTCAGGACGGGCATGTCGCTGGCCGAGTTCCGCAAAAACATCGTGGACCCGATTAAGCTCACTTTCGACGCGCACGTGTACCGCCGCCGGATTGAAGATGTGATTGATGCGGAATACTTCAAGCAGCTTTCAAAGAGCAATGAAGCCGCCATAATCTTTTTTCATCAGAAGATTTGCGGGTATCTGAAAAACCAGTGGCAAATGCCAGAACCTGGGGACGACGAATGGGACATTGAGAATCAAAAAGATCATGTTTTTGTGAAATTCAAAGAGCGGTATGATTCGAAAACTACCAACGACACTAGGTTCATCCATGCCCGCATGCGTGGTTTGATTGAGGGCGACAGCAAAGCCAGATGTTATTTAGTGGAAATTGTTACTGAAACCAGCCATGATGTGTCATGGATGATTAAAAATGTAGGCTTGCGCGAAGACAGACAAGAGCGTCTGCGACGAATCTCTGTCGATCGCTTTTATGAATTAGTCACAGGCAAGGCTTCGGCTTTTACGGATTTATGTTTGGTCTTGGGGCAAGTGATCAAAGACACACTCGACGAATATCCCAAGCTGACCGAGCATGACTTGGCGCTGCAAAAATTAAAGACTAAAGAGAAGGATTATTTTGCTGCCCTGCTGAGGTTGCGGGATTAAGGAAAAAAATGAAAGAAATGCCATCCCTTTACGGATTGACCAATTCGAACCGCGATTTCTCAAGTGCTTACGCTTGGGGAAAAAACCAGTTTAACTCGGCATTTCCTGCTGCGTTAGCATGCTACATGCGAGACAAGAAGATCCCTGCTGTTTATGTCAAGCATGGACAGGGAGCAATGACGGAGCTTTCTACAATAACGTTTGATGATTTATGGAAGACAAATTTACCAAACGACCAACTGTTCTTTTCTTTTGAATACCGTTATACGCCTTACTCTGAAATGACTGTGGACGATATTCAACCTATAGATCTGGTTGTGTCTGAAAACGCTACAAAGAAACCGCTAGCTCCTGTTGAAGTAAAACTAACTACCCTGCCCGACGACACCACAGCAGATGAAGACGAAGAACACTATGGATCCGAACTTGTTGTTCGGTCAGCCACTATGCGCTATGTTGCAATGGGTATGTGCGCATCATGCGCTTCGGCAATGCCGCAAATACGTGATTTGTTTGCACCCTCATGCGCCAAAATCCGGAATTGGGATAATGTTGTAGAAATGGCTAAAGCCAAGGGCCAGATCATGGCAGCCCTGAAGACTTTTTTAGTCACCTACGCACACGCTCAGCGACCGCTTCTCATGCAGCCGATTTGGAAAACCGAAGGCAAAAAATCTGTCTTGGCCGATAACTGCCTTGATATTTTTGTGTGGAGTGATTTTGCGCTGTGCCGCTTGCTTGTAGATGCAAAAGCTGGAAG
The DNA here is from genome assembly GCA_028700415.1 of Kiritimatiellia bacterium. Taxonomy (GTDB): domain Bacteria; phylum Verrucomicrobiota; class Kiritimatiellia; order RFP12; family UBA1067; genus JALHET01. The sequence continues at coordinate 2,239 of JAQVSS010000403.1, read as the reverse complement.
CGGCGAAAAAATATCCCGTCTTCAAAGATCGGCATTGAGATTGGCACGTTTTCTGTTCGAACTGTCTACTAAAGGTAAGGTTTATCAAAAACCCATTTATGACGGGATGACTTATGATACTTATAATGACAAAGAGTTTTCAGTCAGTGGGAAAAAAACAAACCTGCATATGCGTTGTGAAAGACTTACCCGGCCTATAATCAAAAGGGATCAGATAAAAGAGATCATACTTGGTGGCGGACAAAAGCATCTTTCTCCGGAAAGGCGTTTCGACGCTATCATCTATTATTCAAACGAGTTGTTCGATGAATAACAAAATCAAAGCAATAGACCTTTTTTGCGGTGGAGGGGGCTTCTCAAGAGGGTTGCTTGATGCCGGGTTAGAGGTGGTTTTGGCTGTTGACAATTGGAATGCAGCAGTATCCTTCTATAAGCGTAACCTGCCGGGACATCCTGTGGAGAATTTTGACTTGCTTGATATAGATTCATCCATCACCCGATTGCGGGAATATGAGTTCAACTTGATTGTAGGCGGACCTCCTTGCCAAGATTTTTCGTCTGCCGGCAAAAGGGATGAAAACGGAGATCGAGCTAATCTAACCACCGCTTTCGCACGGATAGTCAGCAACTTGAAGCCGAAGTATTTTGCCATGGAAAATGTTGACAGAGCGCGGAAAACCAGAACATTTGCTAGATCTTTGGATATTTTCAGAGATGCCGGGTATGGACTGACAGTACATGTCTTGGACGCGTCACTGTGTGGTGTTCCCCAGAAGAGAAAGCGAGTGGTTGTTTGGGGAGTCTTGGGCGGAAATAACAATGAACTTAGCTCGATTATTCAAGCCAATTTGTCAGATTCATCCATGAGCCTCAGGGATTTCTTTGGTGATAAATTTGGCATTCAGTTTTATTATCGGCATCCTCGTAGCTATGCTCGCAGGGCCGTCTTTAGCATTGATGAACCGAGCCCTACCATACGAGGGGTCAATCGACCGATACCTAAAGGTTATCCTGGCCATCCCGGTGATCCCGTGCCGGTCAAGAAAGGCATTAGACCTTTGACAACGAAAGAACGCAGCCTTATTCAGACATTTCCCGAATGCTGGGACATTTCCGGAAAAAAAACAGAGGTTGAGCAAATTATTGGTAATGCTGTACCCGTCAAACTTGGCGAATTTATCGGGAATTGTTTAATTAACTATATTGAACAACAGGAAAAAATGCCGTCTAGAAAGCCCAAACCGCGATACCATATGCCTGTGTATGATAAACCGAATTCGGTTAAACACATTCAGCATGCAGAGCAGTTGTTATTATTTGAAACGGGGCACCTGTACCTTGTGCATGACCATCCGATCACTTTGCTGGGAACCTACCGCAAAACTTGTCGCGATTGGATCGTGTCGAAGCGCCTTTATAACTACCCGGTCACCGAAAGCGAACTTGATACGGTTAAAGAACTGCTTGCGGTGCGCAATCTGATCCTTAAACGAAAAGGCGTTAAGGATTTATTTTTTAAGGTCAAGGGGTATTCGATCATCGGTAAAAGCGATTTGTTAAAACTCGGCTACAAAACTAGCAAAAACCATCCTGCCAAACAGAGATACATCCTTTATAAACTCTCGCCGTTGTCTAAAGCTTTGCCATGTGACGAAACAAACGCTATCCCGATTGTCGGGAAAGGTGTTTCTGTCCCTCAGAAAAACGCGGCGTCTGAAATTGCGCGTAAGCCCACATTGCGCAAACCACCAAAAGCAAGTTCTAATAAACGGGCGATATGAAAATTGGAATCATACAGAAGATCCGCGAGCTGGACACGCGCGCCAACGTCGACGGTCTCAAGGAGATGATCCGCGAGTGCGCGCGGCAGGGCGCCGGGCTGATCGTGCTGCCGCGTAGCCCGTATTAACACCACACGACCAACTGGTAATATTTCGTTCCGGGTGAGAGCAAAACCGGAAAATTTTGTAACCACTACGCATGACAGGTGAATCTAGAAGCCGGCATGCGGTTAAAGTCGCCTGCCTGACGACGGACATGACCCTGCGGCTGTGCTCCACTCATGCCTTTATATTGATGCGACCGGATTGTCATGCTCCACGCCCCGAGAATATTTCGGTGTCATGAATTGTGAGGCAACTCGGGTATTAGAATTAATGATGAGATTGTTTGATTATTTAGAACAAACGCAGTACTATTTCTAACCAAATCCCAATAGGAGAAGAGGGTACTTTGTTCA
>JAQVSS010000402.1 GCA_028700415.1 Kiritimatiellia bacterium | reverse complement strand
ATTCGGGCAGCCTGTTCGACGCCATCCGCGCCGGCATCGCCATCCCGGGCATTTTCACCCCCATGCGCCTCCAGGGGAAACATCTGGTCGACGGCGGCCTCGTCAACCCGCTCCCCGTCTCCGTCTGCCGCGCCATGGGGGCTGATTTCGTCATTGCGGTGGACATCAACCTGCGCGCCCTGCCGGGTAAGCGTAAACCGGTCAGTAAACCGTCCGCCCCCTCCCAGCCTTCCCAACGCATCGAGGCGCTCGTCGCCCACGTCGCCAAACTCATGCCGAAGCTGCAAGCCCCGGTGGAGGAAACCGTGCGGCGCTGGGGCCTTCCGCAAAAAAAAGAGACCCGGGAGCTCTCCATTTTCGATGTGATCACCCGTTCGTTCCGCCTGATCGAAAATCAGATCACCCGACGGGAACTGGCGCTCCACCCGCCAGACATCTTGATTCAGCCGGCGGTCGGCGATATCATGACCCTCGAATTCCACCGCGGCCCCGAAGCCATCTCCGAAGGCGTTTCCGCCGTCGAGGAAGTCCTCCCCCTTTTAGAGCCTTTTCTTTCCCCGCAAACCGCCCCCGCAACCAGTAACGTTTAACCTGTAACGTCGAACTCAAAACGCAGAAGTGGGAGATTCACCACGAAGTCACAAAGAGCACGAAGGTTTTTTGTCCCTATAATTCCCCTCTGTGCCTCGGTGTCTCTGTGGTGGGTTAATCAGTCTCACCACTGAGGCACAGAGGCACGGAGAATCTTTTTCCTTCGTCCTCCCCCCTCATCCTTTCTTCGTGTCCTTCGTGCCTTCGTGGTGAGAAAAAGGGTAAGAACGTCCAACTCAATGTTCCATTTCTCCTTGCCTGACATCCCGCTTTCATGCCAAACTTCTAACAACAAACTTTAAATTTTTCCTTCCCACCGCCATGTCACTCGAACGCCTCCATTTCCTACGCTCCGAGATCCGCCGCCACGACCGCCTCTACTATGTCGAGGCCCGTCCCGAAATCGGCGACGCCGACTACGACGCGCTCTACCGCGAGCTTGAGGCCCTCGAGCGCGAACACCCCGAGTGGCTCTCCCCCGACTCCCCCACGCAGCGCGTCGGCGGCGCGCCGCTTTCGGCCTTCGCCCAGGTGCGCCACAACCCGCCCATGATGAGCCTCGACAAAACCCACTCCCGCAGCGACCTCATTGATTTCGACACCTTTCTCCGCCGCCAGCTGCCCGGCGAGGTCTGGGACTATGTGGTCGAGCCCAAAGTCGACGGCGTGGCCTTCTCCCTGCTCTACGAAAAGGGTCTCCTCGTCCGTGCCGCCACGCGCGGCAACGGCGAGGTCGGTGACGACATCACCGCCAACGTCCGAACCATCCGCTCGATCCCCCTCTCCCTCGCCGGCGCCCCCGCGCTGCTCGAGGCGCGCGGGGAGGTCTACATGACCCGCGCGGGTTTCGCCGAACTCAACCGGCGCGAGGAGGAGGCCGGACGCGAGCCCTTCATGAACCCGCGCAACGCCGCAGCCGGCTCGCTCAAACAGCTCGACCCGCGCGAAGTCGCGCGCCGCCCGCTCGACGCCGTCATCTATGCGGCAGGTGCGGTCAAAGGCGCCGACTTCCCCTCGCACGGCGGCCTGCTCAAACAGTTTGCCGACTGGGGTTTCAAGACCCCCCCGTGGCAGCGCCTCTGCGTGGACATTCAGGCCGTGCTCGCCGCCATCGACGAGCTTGAGACGCTGCGCCACAGCTTCCCCTTTGAAATCGACGGCGCGGTCGTCAAAGTCAACCGCCGCGACCTATACGACCGCCTCGGCTCCACCGCCAAATCCCCCCGCTGGGCGCGCGCCTTCAAATACGAGCCCGAGCGCGCCGAAACCCGCATCTGGAAAATCACCGTGCAGGTCGGCCGCACCGGCGTGCTCACCCCCGTCGCGGAACTCGAGCCCGTCCTGCTCGCGGGCTCCGAGATCGCCCGCGCCACGCTCCACAACGCCGACGAGATCGCACGCAAGGACATCCGCATCGGCGACCGCGTCTGGGTCGTCAAAGCTGGCGACGTCATCCCCGCCATCGAAAGTGTCCTCACCGGAAAACGCGACGGCACCGAGACCGTCTTCGCCATGCCCGCCGCCTGCCCCGAATGCGGCGGCGCGGTCGCCCGCATCGGCGACGAGGTGGCCCAGCGCTGCACCAACCCCGCCTGCCCCGCGCAGCGCGTCGGCCGCCTCGAGCACTTCGCCTCGCGCGACGCGCTCGACATCCGCGCCATCGGCGGAAAGGTCGCCGAAGCCCTCGTCGCGCAGGAATGGGTCACAGACCCCCTCGACCTCTTCTCGCTCACCCTTGCGCAGCTCGAGTCTTTCCGCATCGGCGACGAAGCCACCGGCACCCGCAAGTTCGGGAAGAACGCGCAGACCGCGCTGGAAGCGCTCGAAGCCGCGAAGTCCCTCACCCTCGACCGCTGGCTCTATGCCACCGGCATCCCGAACGTCGGTGTCACCGTGGCCGAACAGATCGCAGCGGCCCATTCGCGCTTGTCGGAGCTGCCGGGTTCGCCGGTCCTCGCCGCCGTGCTGCGGCTCAGCGACCTCTACGACCAAGCCGCCGCCGTCAACCCGCGTTCCACGCTCAACCGCCCTAAGGACGAGGCCGAGCGCGAAGAGCGCCAAACGCGCTTCAACCGCATCTGCGGCGAGATCGGCGTGCTGGGCGACACCCTCATCGCCGCCGGCGTCGCCGCCAAAACGCCCGGCACGGCCTTGCCGCCGCAAGTGATGTGCGTCATCAAGACCGAGGCGGCCAAAGCGGTGCTGGCCTTTTTCGCGTCCGACTACGGCAAGGCGTATCTCGAACGCCTGCTCGCGCTGGGCATCGACCCGCAGGCGAAACCGAAAGCGACCCTCGCCGCCGACGCGCCGCTGGCGGGCGCGACCTTCGTTTTGACCGGCACGCTCTCGCAGCCGCGCAACGATTTCGCCGCCCGGATCAAAGCCGCAGGCGGCCTCGTGCAGGAGACGGTCTCCAAAAACACGCGCTACCTCGTGGCAGGCGCCGACGCCGGCGCGGCCAAGCTCACCAAAGCCCGCAACCTCGGCACGGCCGTTCTTGATGAAGCCGGTCTCCTCGCGCTCCTCTCCGGCACATCCGCCCCCGTTGCCGTACCAGAAAAACCCGCGCCTGCCAAACCGAAACCTGCCGCCGCCCCCTACCGCCAGCAAGAGCTATTCTGAGCGGCTGAGCAGTAAAAAAGTTGCCTCTTTTTTCGGTTACAGGTTGCGAGTGCGCAGCGCTGGTAGGGCGGTTTCCCCGAAACCGCCGCGGACGCCTCGGGGAGGCTACCGTGCGTAGACGACGTATCTATCATCATTGCGGCACGTTACCCTCGCACACAGCGGCCCGCGCACCACGCACTGCATTCTTACTCGCATAGCGGCACTGAGGCGTCTTTTGCCCGAAGTCGCCTTCCAGCAGACCCTTGAATGACAAGTCTTCGTCCAACTCCGGCCAATGCAAGCCAAAGGGCGACACCTCAATGTTGCCCAGTTGCTGCGGCGAACCCTGGGAAAGGCGCGGATTTTCGGCGACGGGAAAGCTGACCTCAACTCCGCTTGCCATCCTAATGACAATTCGGCCATCGATGAACTGCGCCGCCTTCACTGTTTTATCCGATGTGCTCATGCCATTTCTCCACGATCAAAGCCCGGTGTTCAACCGCCAGTTGACGCGCCTTCGCCAACTCCGACAATTTCATAT
>JAQVSS010000401.1 GCA_028700415.1 Kiritimatiellia bacterium | reverse complement strand
CGTTGCGAGCGGTGTCGAGCATATCCGTCTGCCGGGGCGCGGCGCTCCAGTGGTAGGGATAGAGATGCACATGGTATTCCGCGTCTTTGACAACAAGCATCGAAGTTGAATAAGGGATCTCTTTTTTCACGCCGTCCTGATCGGGCGAGGCCACGAAGAGCTGCAGTTCGAGGTCGCTCGCAAAGCCGAGGAGCTGATCGCGGCGTCCCGCGTCGATGCCGTAAAAGGCCTCGTCGAAAATCAGCACCGGCAGGCGGATCTTCTCCTTGTCGTAGAGGAAGTGGGCGATGGTCAGGATCAGCAGATAGTTCGGCACGGCCTGCTCGCCGCCGGAACCGATGCTCTTGACTTTGCGGTCCATGACGATCCCGTCCGCGCCAGCCGTGAGCACCTTCAGCTCGTAACGGAACCAGTTGCGGTAGTCCAGAATCGGCGGTATCTCGCCGATCTCTGTGTTTTTGATCTCCTCGGCGTGATCCTCGATGAAGGCGCGCAGATCAGACTCGGTCTTTTCCGGATCGAGCGAGCGGTAGCGCGTCACCAGATCATAAATCCTGCGGCAGTTTTCGAGCGGCGTTATGGAGAAGGCATAGCGGTTGCTGCCGAAAGCGCGCTCCTTGAGCAGGCGGCCGATGCGCCGCGACATCTCGTTGAGGCGCAGGACGCTGGTCTGCAGTTTGCTGACCAGGTTGTCCATCACGAGCTGGCGGAAAAGTTTGATCGTCTGCTCGCTGATCAGATCTTCCTGTTCGCGCAGCTCGGCAGTGGCGCCCTCCAGCACGTCCGCGACGGTGCGGCCGCGCCGGTCGGCGAGCAGGTTTTGCGTTTCGTCGTAAACGAATCCGAAAGCCAGCCCTTCCGACAGGACCACGCGGTTGCGGATGGTTTCGGCCGTTACGGCGGCGGCCTGCGCTGCCGCTGCGGCGCGCGCGGTCAACGTGTCCCGGCTGTCGGCGCCGCCGCCGCAGCGTCCGCGCACGAACTCGTCGAGCGGCCCGTCGGGCAGCACCAGCGCGAGCAGGCGCTCCTGCGCCGTGTCGCGCTCCGACCGCATGGCGGCCAGTTGCGCCATGCTTTGCTCGCAAAGCGCCTTGATGCCCTTGACGGTTTGTTCGACGCGTCCGGACTCGAGGATGCTGGACTTTTGTTCGGCGCAAGCTTTCTGCCACTTGCGCTCGACCTCGCGGATGCGCTCCTCCAAACCTTCCAGCCCGGACTTTTTCATGGAAACGAGGATGTCCTCGTGCCGGGCGGCGGCCTGCTGGCGCAGCTCTTCGTGGTACTGGCACTCGGCGCGCGCGTTCTCGTGGTCATTGCCGGCGAGCGCGAGACGGTTGACGCACAGCGCCACGGCGTCGCGCTGGCGCGCGAGGTCTTCGCCGATCTCGTTGAGCAGCGCCTTGAAGCGCGTGACGGCGGCGCGGCGCCCGTCGAGGTCATCGCGCGCGGCGGCGGACTCTTTGCGCTCTTTCTCGGCGGCGAGGCGTTTCTTCTCCAGCTCGCGCAGTTCGCGCTCCAGTTCGCGGCGGCGCATCTCTTCGCCGAGCAGGCGCGGCGGCGCGTCGGTTAGGGGCTGCTCGCGCAGGCGGAAGTGCAGGATATGCAGGTCTAGAAACTTGCCGGTATGCGGGCCGTGTTTGGCGGCTAGCTGATGCTGGAGGGCGAGGATAGCGGACGGGTCGGATTTCTTCAGGTCGAAGTAACGCCGCAGCCATTCGGCATAGGCGGCGGGCAGCGGTTCGGTGTCATCGTCGACCACGGCCAAACTCTGTTCCGGAAAGTCGCGGAAGAGCAGGCTCCGCAAATCCGCGGCGCCTGCCGCGTCGGTGATCCAGGTGGCGAGGGTGGCGTCGCCGATGATCTGTTCGAGCGCCGCCAGCTCGCGCGGGGAGACGCCCGAGGCGGGCTCAAGTCCCAAATAGAGCGGCTGGGCGCGCGACATGCGCTGCCGGATTTCCGACTGGGCTTGCGCGAAGCCTTTGACGAGCGGCACGGTGTCGCCGCGCGCGCGTTTTTCATCGATGTCGGCAGTCAGCGAGGCGAGACGCTTTTCGAGCGATTCGAGGCGCAGCTCCGTCTCCTGAAGCTGGCGGTCGAGGGTTTGCGCCGTATCGTCCGCAGCGGTGCGCAGCTCGTTCAGCGGCAGATCGGCGAGTTCCGTCTCGGGTGTCTCGCTCTTAGGCGCGTCGTCGAGCGCGGCGGCGAGCGGCGCGGTGGAGAAAGGCACGGCGCGGCCCAGTTTCTGGAGCGCGCGGCCGAAGGCCAGCGTCTGCTTGCGCAATGCGTCGCGGGCGCGGGCGACGCCCCCGGCGGCGTCCTCGTGACGCTGGCGGCTCTCGATGAGTTTGCGTTTGGCCAGTTCGTGCTGGCGTTTGGCTTCCGCGAGCGCGAGACGGGCTTCTTGCTCTTTCGCGACCAGACCCTGCGCGTCCTGACGGCGCAAATCCTCGAGACGCCTGGCGGTGGACTCGACATGTATCTCCAAACGTTTCTGGTCCTCTTGCAGATCAGCGAGACGGCGCTCTTCGGCGTTCAGGCGCTCCAGATGCAGATCGTAAGCCCGCTGGCACTCGCGGGCGGCCAGGTGGCGTTCCTGCCACTGGCAGGCCGCGGCGTCGACGCGGGCGTTCAAGACCTGGGTGCAGAGGCCGGCCAGCTCTTCGACAAAACGGTGCTTGTCCCGCAGTTTGTCGAGATCCTGACGGCTCTCCTCCAGTGATTTGAGGTGCGTTACGACCTCTTCGAAAACTTCGCGCGGCGGTTCCTGCAGGAGCTGCCGGAAAAGCTGGTGGTAGTCGCTGGTGTGCGCGGCGATCTCGCGGTAAGCCTTGCCGGTGGCAAGGAATTTGCAGACATCGTCGAAGGTCTCGCGGTCGGCGAAGAAACGCGTTGCCAGCTCGTCCGTGTAGGCGCCGATCTGGCCGTAATAGCCGCTGCCGCCGAGCGCGGCCTTGAGCTCGGTCTTGGTGGTGACACGGGCGCGGGCGCCTTCGTTTTTAAGCAGCGGCAGCTCTTCGACCGGGCCTTCGCGCAGGACTCCCCAGCTCTCGTAACGCTCATCCATGCTGGTGGTGCTGACGCCGACGGCGGCGGTGACGGGACGACCGTTGCGGCCGGCGATCTCAAGCGCGGCGTAGGTGACGCCGCCGTTGGGGTTGAGCGGACCGTTGGCCTCGATGTTGTATCGCATCACGATGCCCTGCACAGAGCGGCCGCCGGAATGTCTCGCGCCTGCCACGCGCGCGGCCGAGTTGAACTCCATGGAGCGTCCCCCCGTGAGCACGAAGTGCACCGCGTCCAGCACGGTGGTCTTGCCCGAACCGTTGTCGCCGAGCATAAATAGATGCCCGCCCGAACGCAGCTCGATGGTCTCGTCCGTGAAGTTGTGGAAATTGACCAGGCGGATTTTGGTTATGCGGTAGAAATCCATAAAAGAGTGAAGAGGGAAGAGGGAAGAGTGGAGAGGGAAGAGGGAAGAGTGAAGAGTGAAGAGGGAAGAGGGAAGAGGGAAGAGTGAAGAGGGAAGAGTGAGTAGTGAGTAGTGAAGAGTGAAGAGTGAAGAGTGAAGAGTGGAGAGGGAAGAGTGAAGAGTGGAGAGGGAAGAGGGAAGAGTGAAGAGTGAAGAGGGAAGAGTGAAGAGTGAAGAGTCAGGAGGGGTTTTCGTCGAGCGGGCGGGAGATGCGCTGTACGCTGTAGTGCCAGAGGGCGGGCAGGCACTCGTAGATCGTGTCTTCGGGCTCGACGGTCACGTCATCCGGC
>JAQVSS010000079.1 GCA_028700415.1 Kiritimatiellia bacterium | reverse complement strand
TGCGGCTGCGCGGTCGACGCATTGGACGGCGGCAACGGTGCCCATGGTGAGCCATTGGATGCGCAGGGGCTCGGCGTTGAAGGGGCGGCAGGCGGAGAGCAGCAGGAGGCAGTAGGCAATGGGCAGAAAACGGCGGGAGAGAGAGTGAAATGTGTTCATGGCAGGCGGACGCGAATGCGGAAGAAACAGGAAGGTTGTGTGGCGGGGAAGGCGACGCCGAGGGGCTCGCCGGTGCCGGGAATGTCGGTGTGTTCCGGCAGGGGCTGCCAGTCGGGCGGCAGGAGCGTGGGCGTCGCTTCGACGGTGTAGAGCCGACCCGCCGCGCCCTGCCACGAGAGCGTCAGGGTGCCGGAACCGGAAGAGAGCGCGGCGGTGAAACGTTCGGCGGCGTTGGTGGCGGAGGTGCCGGCGATCTCTTCGCCGGCGTTGGAGAGCCCGTCGCCGTCGTAGTCGCCGAGCGCATCCAGGACGAGGAACGAGGCGGTGAGCGGTTCGCTGGCGTTGCCGCCGGGGTCGACGGCTGTGACTTGGAACGCGTGGGTGGCGTTGAGGGCGTTGGAGAGCGGGATGGTGGCGGAGACGGTGGCGGCGGTGTGGGTGGAGCCTGCGCCGACGAGCCGGTAGGAGAGGGTAGTGGAGAGAGTGTCGGTGGCGGCGGGCCAGGCGAGGGTGAGCAGGTTGGTGGTGAGGGCGTATGGGCCGACAGAACTGAAGGGTGAAGCGGTGAGGGCGCTGTTGGTAGGAAAGGCGGGCGGCACGTTGTCGACCGTGAAGGGGCCGGCGGTATAGGCCGCGCCGTAATAGGCGTTGGAGGCGGTGATCCGGAAAAGGGTTTGGGTGCAGACGCTGACGGGCGGTGTCACGGCGCGGGAGAGCCAGACGGAGGAGAGCCGGTTGGTGATGGGGGTGACGCCGAGGAGAGAGGTGGGGAGGCCGGTGATGGTGCCGGAGGGTGAGGAGGGGGGAATGGCGCCGGCGTCGGCGAGGAGGTTCGTGAGTGCGGCGGGTGACCAGGTCTTGCCGCTGTCGCGCGACCAGGTGACGGCGAGGCTGACGGGTTCGCGGTCTTTGTCGGTGACGCCGGTGGTGAGGACGACGCGGCCGTCGCCGGTGGGGGTCTGGAAGGCGGCGAGGCCGGGGAGGAGGGGCGCTTCGCGGATTTTGAGTTGCCAGAAGAAACTGAAGACCGGCAGGACGGGGTCGTTGCTGAGGAGGGACACGGTCATCATGCCGTCGCGCGTGTCCGTGATGGCGGTGGGCAGGTTGCACCAGAGGATGCGTTTGAAATCACCCCCGGCGATGGTGTACCCGTAGGAGGGTTCGATACTGTGGGAGAAACCGTTCAACCATTGGAGCGGGGAGATGTCGATATCGTCGATGTACCAGCCTTCGTTGTCGGTGTTGTTGTCCCCGCCGTAATGGAAGCGGAAAATCACCGTGTGGTTCTGCATGCCCAAGAGTTCGGGATACTCTTTGAGAAGGTCGAAGGTGGCGGTCTGCCAGCCTTCGGTCCCGTTGCCCGCGAAGCACGGCGTGCCGTCGGGCCAGGGCGAGGCGTCCCAGCCGTAGATGGTGTGGGTGTAGGGGCCCCGGAGTTGCCGGAACGTGGCGCCGTTATCCGAGGAGAACTCCACGATGCCGCCGTCGTACGCGCGGGCGGGGTTTTTGTCGAGCTCCGAAAAGATCCAATATTTGAACGAGAGGACCGCGTTGGCACCCAGGAAGGTTTGGGGCAGGGTGATGGTGGAGCGCACGGGCGAATAGACCAACCGGTTGGAAACGAGGCGGGAGTGGAGCGCGTAGGGAGGGGAGGCCGCGCGGTTGGTGGACACTTCCCAGGGCTGGCCGAGGGAGGTGCGGTTCCAGCCGCGGAGTTCGGTGTCGCGGAAGGTGTCGGTGCGCGAGAAGCGCATGGACCAGTGGAGGTCGGCGTTGCCGGTGTTGTGAAGGTTCATGTAGGCGTAGGCGTAGGTCTGGGTGGGGAGAGCAACGAGGCAGAGGTCGTGGAAGCGCGAGGTGTCGGCGACGGGGTAGCGCAGGAAGAAGAAGAAAACTCCGGTCTGGCTGGTGAGGCCGGTGGGGTCGGCGGCGATGATCTGGTATTCGAAGTCGTCGGCGGGAGCCGAAACGGTGCCGATCTGAGCCTCGAAGAGGCCGTTGGAGACGAGGGCCATGGGGGTCGATTGCCAGGCTTCGGTCTTGCGGCGCCAATACACGGTGGCGCTGGCGATCTCGTGTGAATCGGTGATGATGGCGCGGATGGCGAAGGGTCCGGGGCGCGTCTGGACTTCGTCGAGGGGCGTGTGGGTGATGCGCGGCGGCGCGGGGATCAGGCTCTTCAGGAGCGGGTCTGTCCGGTCGTCGTATTCTTCCCAAAGGAGGTAGCCGTCCCCGTCGTCGTCGGACTCGGGGTCTTGCCCGTTGGCGCCGTAGTACTGGAATTCCCACCAGTCGGGGATGCTGTTGGTGTCGGCGTCGAGGTCGAGGGGCAGGTAGCGGGCGGTGAGGGTGTGGGGCGCGTCAGAAGTGACGGTGCCGAAAGCGGGCGGGCTGTGGGCGGGGGCGGCGGGGGCACGGGTTCCGTCGCGGTGCCATTCGGCGAAGGCGTAGGCGGTGCCGTTGTTGGTGATGATTGCGGGGGCGGGGGAAGGCGTGGCCGTTCCGTTTTCCGGGATCCAGAGAGTTTGTTCCGGAAAACCGGGCAGGTCGCACCGCACGGCGAGCAGATATTCGCGCTGCCAGACCCAGGAGAGGAGCGAGTGGGCGTCCATCCGGAAAGAGACGGTGAGGTTGGTGCCGCTCTGGGGGACGCTGCCGATACCGAAGAAGCCCCGGTTGGCGTAGCGGGTGTCGGCGCTGACGGAGTAGAGGCTGGGGGCGGAGGCGGTGGCGACGAGGCCGGAGGCGTAATAGTGGGTGCCGTAGCCGGGGTCGGGCGTGCCGAAGTTGAACGGTGAGCCGCGGATTTCGAGGTCGAGCCGGTCGGTGACGTCGAAGAGGGCGTCGCCGTCGCCGGGCGCGCGGGCTATGCAGCCCGCGTGGTTGGCGGCGTGGAGGGTATAGGCGATACGGGTGTTGGCGGGATGCGGGGGGATGCCGGCTTCGAAAAGGTTGCCGGAGGTTTGGGTCATGAGCTGGGTGTGGACGAGGCCGGGTTCGCGGCTGGTGTGCCAGAGGAGGAAGACGGCTCCGGGGTCATAGATGCCGGCGGGTTCGAGGGAGCAGGTGACACGGTAGGCTGTCTGTGTGTCATAGGTGTTGACCAGCGGCTCGTGGGAGACCGCCGGGGGGACGGTGTTGATGGCGGGGACAAAGGGCGTGGCGGGGTCGCCGAAGAGATTGTGCTGGTAGTACTCCCAGCGCCAGAAGTTTGCGGTGGCGGGGTTGATCATGTGCAGGTTCATGAGGCGGGACTGCTCGTTGATCTCGCCGAGGCGCGTGGCCGCGCCGCGCAGGGCGGAGTCCCAGAAGCAACGGTGGTAGCGGTGGGAGAATCCGCCGACCGTATTGTTGTACACCCACCCCTCGCGGGCGTTCATGATTGAGGCGAAGGCGGCGTTGCTGACGGTGACGAGCTGTTCGGCGAAACAATCGGCGGTGTCGAACGCGCCCGCGCTGCAGCTTTGGGAATAAGCGAAATACGGCATGCCGTTCGTGAAGGCGCGGAGGGCGTTCTGGTGGGCGGTGTCGGCGAGATTGATTTTCATGCACTGTTGGATGGAGGCATGGCCGATATGGTTCAGGCTGCCGAGATTCCGGTTGAGGAAGGCGAGAGAGTCGGCGGTGCCCCACAGGAAGGTGGGCGAGTCGTACAGCGTGTGGCCGGTGTCGAGCGCGTTTGAATACGCGGAGGTCTCGAAACCGATGGTGCTGAGCCCGTAGGCGGCGCTGCCGAAACGGAGCTCCTCCATGAAGCCCGCGGCATAGGTCATGGTGCCCAGGTCCATCTTTTCGGCGGAGAAGGCGTTGGGCATGACGTCCTGCGCGGTGGCGGCCTCGTAGCGGAGGGTCTTGCGGATCATGTGGGCGAGTTCCCCGGCGTTGGCGACGGGGAACCGCCCGACCATGATTTCGGCGGTGAGGTCGATGTCGCCGCCGTTGGCGCCGTCCGTCACCTCGCCGTAGAGGCCGTTGCCGTTGTTGTCGAAGGGGCCGTCGAGGCAGCCGTAGTAGATGGCGTCGGCGGGGATTTCAGTGGTGTGGGTGAAAATCTCCGCGACCGAGATAAAGAGTTTCCGGGCGGGGATGAGACCGTACGTGCCGCCGATGAGGAGGAAGCGCGTGCCCCACTGCTGGCGGGCGTCCTGCAGGAACGCGCGGATGCGGGCGGGGGTGTCGGCCCCGGGGTAGTTGGCGCAGACCCATTCGGTTGAAACGAGTGCCGGGGTGAAACCGGCGCGGGCGCGGGCGTCGCAGAGGGTTTGGAAGTTCCACGGCGGGGGAGCGTTGTAGAGGAGGTTGGAGGTGGAGAGGATCACATAGGTGTGGGATTCGGAGGGGTCGAGGGCAGAGAAAGCGAGCGGGGCGGTGAGCAGCCCTTGCTTCGGGGGTGCCGTTGCGGCTTGGACTTGGACCGAAACGGTGAGCGCGGTGGCGGCGAGCAGGGCGTTGCGGGCAGGGTCGAAGCGGACCGGGTAGAGCGGCACGGAAAGCAGGGAGGGTGAGCCGCCCCGAGGGTCGAGGCGCCAGGCCGGCTGCGCCAAGTCGGGATAAGGCCGGTTGCCGTTATAGACGGCGGGGTCGGGCGTCACGGCGGGGGTCGGCGGATCGTCCGGCTGGCGTGGCGGCAAGCCCCATTCGACCGGCGCTCCGAGGGGGATTTCGATGACGGCGGCGGGCGTGACGGTGACGGTGGCAATCTCGTGTCCGGCGGGGATTTCGAAAGAGACGCCCGTGACCGGCAGAACCGGTTTGGCTGTCCGCATGTCCGGCTCGCATCCGGCGAGTGTGACGCGGGTCAGCCCGTCCGGGGTGAGGCCGACGACCGGCGCGGGGAAAGAAACGGTCTGGCTGAGGCTGCCGCCGGTGATGGCGTCCGCCCGGGCCCCGAGCGCGACGAGGGCAGCACCGGCGCAAAGGAGTTTTTGTAACACGCCACGCATAAAATTATAGTTTAGACCAGCCAGACAGATCCCGTAAACAACGAAATTCGGCTTGGTATCCACCCCTAAATCCAATAAACTGCCGGTCATGTCATTTCAAAAACACACCGACTGATGAGGAATGCTATGAGGTGCAAAGCCGGTATCGCATGTGTGGGGTTGGTTTGCGTGGCGTTGGCGTCGCGGGCGGGGGATTGGACGCAATGGCGCGGCAGCAACCGCGATCTGATCGTGACCGGTGAGAACCTTCTGCCGGCCTGGCCGGCGGGTGGGCCTCGGCAACTCTGGCGGGTGGAGCTTCCCGGCGAAGGCTTTTCCGAGCCGGTGGTGGCTGGGGGAACCCTTTACATTACGGGCAGCACGGGCGGGAAGAGGGACCGGGCGGGTTACCTGTATGCGTTGAACCCCAAGGACGGCGGCATCCGCTGGCAGGCCGGGTACGGGCCGGAGTGGGGGGCGAGCTACGAGTTCGCGCGGACGTCGCCGACGGTGACGGACGGATTGATCTATGTGGTCAGCGGGATGGGGCATCTGGTGTGCGTGGACGCGAAGGCCGGCAAGGAGGTTTGGCGCGTGGACACGCAGGCCGTCTACGGCGGGCGCAACATCACGTGGGGCATTGCCGAGAGCCCGTTGGTCTATGACGGCAAGGTGATCTGCCAGCCGGGAGGGAAGGACACGTCGGTCATCGCTTTGAATGCCAAGACGGGTAAGCTGGTCTGGAAAAGCGCGGGTTTGAGCGAGCGCAGCGCGTATTGCTCTCCGGCGCTGCTGACGGTCAACGGGAAACGTCAGGTGGTCACCATGCTGGAGAATAGCGTCGTGGGCGTGGATGCCCAGACGGGTCGGCCGCTGTGGAAGCACCCCCACCGCAACAAACACGCGGTGCATCCGAACACGCCGGTGTTGTGCGGCAAGGACCGCGTGTTCGTGTCGTCGGGCTACGGTTACGGTTCGGAGATCCTGGAGATTTCAGGAGGCGCCGCGAGAGTGGCGTGGGCCGATAAAGGGTCCGACAACCACTTTCAGGGGGTCGCGTTCTATCAGGGACGCGTCTTCTCGTCCGGAGGAGGGCGGTTGTCGTGTTTCGATCCGGCGACGGGACGGCAGGTCTATTGTGTCGAAGGCGCCAAGAAAGCCTCGTTCTGTGTGACACCTGTCGGGATGATCACCTATGACGAGCGGGGCGGGACGGTGATGCTGGTGCGTGTGACGCCGGATCGGCACGAGGTGGTCTCGTCCTTCAAGATTGATTACGGCAACGGCCCGCACTGGTCTTCGCCGGTGGTTTCGGACGGAGTGTTATATCTGCGCCGGGGCAAGGGCCTTGCCGCGTTTGCGGTCGGCGCAAAATAAGGAGCGATCCATGAAAAAAGGGATGCGGGGCGTCACGTGTGCGTGTGTTGCGGCCTTGGCGATGGCGGGGTGCCAATCGGATAAGGGGGCAGGTGATAATATGAGCGGCGGCAATGAACCTTCGGTGGTGGTCAAGCCTTTCGGAAAAACGCGGGACGGGAAATTGGTTCATCTCTACACGCTGACCGGCGCGGGGGGCGTGGTGATGGACGTCATCGATTACGGCGGCAAGGTGGTGCGGCTCTATACGCCGGACCGCACGGGGGTCAAAACCGACATCACGCTCGGGTTCAACGATGTCGCGGGGTATGAGGAGCAGGAGAAATACTTCGGCTCGCTGATCGGGCGTTACGGCAACCGCATCGCGAACGGGACGTTCACGCTGGACGGCAAGCGCTACACGCTGCCGCTCAACAACGAGCCCGGCGGCCTTCCCTGTTCGCTGCACGGCGGCGACAAGGGCTTCGACGCGACTGTGTGGGAGAGCGAGCCGCTCTCCGAGGGGCGGACGGTGGGCGTGAAGTTCACGCTGAGCAGCCCGGACGGCGATCAGGGGTATCCCGGCAAGCTGGATGTCACGGTGTGTTACTGGCTCACGCCCGGGAACGTGTGGCGCATCGAGTATGAGGCGGTGACGGACAAAGCCACGCCGGTGAACCTGACGCAGCACGTCTATTTCAATTTCAAGGGCGAGGCGGAGGGCACGATCCTGGATCACGAGCTGACGCTTTTCGCGGATCACATGACGCCGGTCAACAAAGGGCTTATCCCGACGGGGCAGATCGCTCCTGTGAAGGGCACGCCGTTTGATTTCACGACGCCGTGGGAAATCGGCGCCCGCATCAAGGCGGACGATGAGCAGCTCCGGTTCGGCGGAGGGTACGACCACAACTGGGTGCTCAACAGCCAGACCGGCAGGCTGGCTCCGGCCGCGGCCGTGTTTGAGAAGACGACCGGGCGGTACATGGAGGTGTGGACCACTGAGCCGGGAATCCAGTTCTACTGCGGCAACTTCCTGACGGACAAGGTCCCGAGCAAGCAGGCCGGCAAAAATCTCTGTCACCGCGGCGGGCTGGCCTTGGAGACTCAGCACTATCCCGATTCGCCGAACCACCCCGATTTCCCGTCCACGATCCTGCGCCCCGGCGCGGTTTACAAAACGGTGACGGAGTACCGGTTCGGCGTGAAGTGAGGTCGGTCGCGTTTTAATTTCAAGAGGCGAAAAGAAAGGCGGGGCAAGGCATCATGGGATTCATCGACAGTGCGGTTTTTGTCGTGTTCATCGCGGCGGTCATTGGCGTCGGTCTCTGGAAAAGCAAGAGCGCACACAGCGAAGAGGGCAGTGCGGCCGACTATTTTCTGGCCGGTCGCGGGCTGACGTGGTGGCTGATCGGCATCTCGCTGATCGCGGCCAACATTTCGGCCGAACAGTTCGTGGGCATGTCGGGTCAGGCGGCGTCGTACCTCGGCCTGGCGATCGCCAGCTACGAGTGGATGGCGGCCGTGACGCTGGTCGTGGTGGGGTTCGCGTTTCTGCCGTATTTCCTGAAGACCGGGATCTACACGATCCCCGGGTTTCTGGAGCAGCGCTATAACCATGTCGCGCGTTCGATCATGGCGGTCTTCATGATGATCATCCTTGTGACGGTCTCGCTGGCTGGCGTGATTTATGCGGGCGCGTTACCCATGAACGAACTCTTGGGCCAGTTCGGGTTCAAGATGGGCATGACGCAGTGCTGCTGGCTGATGGGCATTCTTGCGGCGGCGTATGTGGCGGCCGGCGGACTCAAGGCGTGCGCGTGGGCCGACCTGATCCAGGGCACGGCGCTGATCATCGGAGGCGTGGTTCTCACCGTCATTTCGTTCAGGGCGCTGGGCGTCGCGCCGGCCCAGGAACTCGTCGGCGGCGCGGGTGTCGCGGCGACCCTGCCGGATGCCGCGTGCGGCGTGTCGAGATTCTTCGCGTTGAACGGCGACAAGCTGCACATGTTCCTGCCGAAAACCGACAAGATTCTCCCGTGGACCGCACTGCTGGTCGGCTTATGGATACCCAACTTCTATTATTGGGGGCTGAACCAGTACATCACTCAGCGCACGCTCGGCTCATCCTCGCTGGCGGAAGGGCAAAAAGGCATTGTGTTCGCGGCGGCGCTCAAGCTGCTGATCCCCTTCATCATCGTGTTCCCCGGCCTCATCGCGTTCAACCTGTTCAGCACGGACATGGCCGAGCGCGGGGCCAGCGATCCTGCGATCACGATCGCGAACGTCAAGGTGATCGCACGTTACCAAGCGGTCAAAAAGGACGCCGCCGTGTTTGAGGTCGTCGAGTTCGACAAGGGGTGGGCGCAAAAGAATGCCGCGCTGGCCGAGGAACTGACGGCCTATAATGCCTCCGAACGGGCCGCGGCCGGGGCTGCGGGCAAAAAGGTCTCGACGGCGAATCTGACGGGGTACAAATACGATTCGGCTTTGGGCTTGTTGATCGTGAAACTGATCAAGCCCGGTAACGGCCTCCTGGGCTTTGTGCTGGCGGCCCTGCTGGGCGCGATCGTGTCGTCGCTGGCGGCTGTGCTGAACGCGGCGTCAACGATCTTTTCGATCGACATCTACCACGCCTACATCAACAAGAAGGCCTCGCAAAAGCAGCTGGTGTTGATCGGCCGTTTCTGCGTGGGCGTTTTCGTGGTGATCGGCTGCGTGCTTGCCCCGATGTTGGCGAACCCGAATTTGGGAGGCATCTTCACCTACATCCAGGAGTTTCAGGGCTACATTTCGCCGGGCGTGCTGGCGGTCTTCGTGTTCGGTCTGCTGAACCGCACGGCCAGCGGCTGGGTCGGCGTGGTCGGACTGTTGCTCAACCCGGTCCTGTATGGCGTGCTGAACCTTGCGGGCAAATGGACCGGCGTCGAGATCGACTTTCTGAATGCCATGGCCGTCTGCCTGGTGGTCAACCTGCTGGTGATGTTTGTCCTCGGACACTTTATGAGGCTGCCGCAACCGGTCGTTTTCCAGACCAGCACGCATCTCAATCTGGAGTCGTCGAAAGGCGCCAAATGGGGCGGCATCGCGGTGGTGGTCGCAACGGCGATCCTTTACGTCATCTTCCGTTAAGGCGGATGGTTTATTTCCGGCGGCGCGGGATGTTCCGCGCCGCCGCAATTCGGTGAGAGGTAATTATGGCTGACGGGTGTAAAGTTGCCGAGCGTGTGCGGACCTATCGCGAGCGCTTGCAGATGACGGTTGAAACTCTGGCGGTGAAGTCCGGTGTGAACGCGGGCGTGATCGCGTCGGTCGAGGCGGGCGAGGTCTATCCCGCGCTCGGCGTTCTGGTCAAGCTCTCGCGGGCGTTGGGCCAGCGCCTCGGCACGTTCATGGACGACCAGTACCGTCCCGACCCGGTGATCGTCCGCGCCGGCGTTCGGGAAGGCGGGCAGACGGCGCACAAGGCGGGCGCGTCGGACGGGTTCAGTTATTTCCCTCTCGGGCGCGGCAAGACGGACCGTCACATGGAGCCGTTCTATATCGAGATTGCAGCGGACGCCAAAGCGCAGCTTTCGTCGCACGAGGGCGAAGAGTTCATCGTGGTGGTTTCGGGCGAGGTCGAGCTGGAGTATGGCGGCGAGCGGCAGGTGCTCAAGCCGGGCGATTCCGCGTATTACAATTCGGTCGTGCAGCACGTTGTCAAGGCCGCGAACGGACAGCCCGCGAAGATCTACGCGGTCGTTTTCATGCCGTTTTAAGGGGGATGGGTGCGGAGTGATGGACAAGACGCTTTTCAAATTGACGGACCCGTTCGGCACCGCGCCGGATAAGCCCCCCTACAAGCAGGCGGTTTCAACGGGGGTGCCCTGGAACAATATCCCGGTGACGCGGGATTACACGCTGGGCCAGCTGCTGGACCAGACCATCGCGCGGTGCGGCCCCCAGGACGCGCTGGTCTATGCGGACCGCGACTTCCGGCTGACATGGTTCGAGTTCGGCATCGAGGTGGACCGGCTGGCGTGCGGCCTGATGGCGCTGGGCATCCGGCGCGGGGAGAAGATCGGCTTGTGGGCCACCAACGTGCCGCACTGGATCCCGCTGATGTTCGCGTCCGCCAAGATCGGGGCGATCCTGCTGCCGCTCAACACGAATTACAAAACGGCGGAGATCGATTTCGCGCTTTCGCAGTCGGATGCGGAAAACCTTTTTCTGATCAACGGGTTCCGAGACACCGATTACGTGCAGACCATTTACGACCTGATTCCCGAACTCAAGGAGCAGCCGCGCGGGGAGCTGAAGTCCGCCAAATATCCCCACCTCAAGCGCGTCTTTTTTCTGGGGCCGGAGAAGCACCGCGGCATGTACTCGCTCAACGAGGTGCTGGCGCTGTCGGTTCAGACGCCGCGGGCGGAGTACGAGGCGCGCCAGCGGGAGTTGACGTGCCACGACGTGGTGAACATGCAATACACCTCGGGCACGACCGGCTTCCCAAAAGGCGTGCAGCTCACGCACTTCAACATCGCGAACGACGGGTTTTGGATCGGCGCCTGCCAGAACCTTTCGGCGGCGGACCGCGTGTGCATTCCCGTGCCCCTTTTCCACTGCTTCGGCTGCGTGCTGGGCGTGATGGCCTGCGTCAACCACGGCGCGACCATGGTCATGGCGGAAAAATACGATCCGGTGAATGTGATGATGTCGGTCGAGAAGGAGCGCTGCACCGCCGTGTACGGGGTGCCGACCATGTACATCGCGATCCTCGACCACCCGCTGTTCAGCAAATTCGATTTCTCGACCCTGCGCACCGGAATCATGTCGGGGACGACATGCCCGGTCAAGCGCATGCAGCAGTGCGTGGAGCTGATGAATATGCGCGAAGTCACCAACCCCTACGGGCTGACCGAGGCCGGGCCGGTGATGACGCAGACGCGGTATTTTGAGGCCAGCATCGAGCGCAAATGCAACACCATCGGCCTGGCGCTGCCGGGCATTGAGGTTGCCATCATCAACCCCGAAACCGGCGCGCTTTGCGCGGTCAACGAGCCGGGCGAGATCTGCTGCCGCGGCTTCAACACGATGAAGGGCTACTACAAGATGCCCGGGCAGACCGCGAAATGCATCGACGCGAGCGGGTGGCTGCACTCCGGCGACATCGGGCACATGGACGGGCAGGGGTATTACTTCATCACCGGGCGCCTGAAGGACATTATCATCCGCGGCGGCGAGAACATCTCGCCCAAGGAGGTCGAGGATTTCATCGGCCACATGCCGGGCGTGCAGGACGTGCAGGTGGTGGGGGTGCCCAGCAGGAAGTACGGCGAACAGCCTGCGGCGTTCGTCATCCGCATGCCGGGCTCGTCGATCACCGAGCAGGACGTGCAGGACTTCTGCCGCAACAAAATCGCGTGGTTCAAGATCCCGAAGCACGTCCAGTTCGTGGACGCTTACCCGATGACGGCGAGCCAGAAGATCCAAAAGTACAAACTGCGCGAGACGGCGGCGCAGCTCTGGCCCGACGCATGAAGACGAACATGTTGTTTCAAACATGACGGCATGGTTGATAACACATGCGTGCGCAGCCCGCAACCCAACTGAACCGCATATTGCCGAATACTGAACCGCAGAATGTCGAAGGAAATCCCGTCCATACGCAGTCAGGATTCTTTCCTTCAAGATTCGAAACTCGTCATTCGTCAATCTACTGTTTGTTCAGGTGCTGAAACGGCTTGTTTTTTATCGTCCTTGTCGCCCGACAAGGCACGCATGAGACCAATCCTGAAAGTCCTGGATTTCTCACTGCCGAAGCGAAGCTGTCGGAACCCCTGTCCCAAAAAACGAAGATTGTGGGTGTATAGGCCGCTAGCTCTGGCCGGGCACTTGATACCGGGTGACGCGCGGGGTTGGCGGGAGGGCACGGAGCAGGCCGGAAACGGTCTGTGTGTCGCCGGGGAAAACAAAATCCGGATACACATCGGCGAGCGGCTGAAGCACGAAACGCCGCGCGCGGGCGCGGGGATGGGGCAGCGTGAGTTCGGGCGTGTCCAAATGCAGGTCGCCGAAGGTGATGATGTCGATGTCGATGACGCGCGGTTGACCGGGCGTGGCGCCGCGCACGCGTCCGAGGTGCTCTTCGATGGTGTGGATGGCGTTCGAGAACGCCGCGGGGGCGAGGGGCGTGTTGACGATGACGACCCGGTTGAGGTAGAGGTGGCCGGAAAAAGCGGGCGGCACGCCGACGGGTTCGGTCTCGTACACCGGCGAGCGGGCGAGCAGGCGAATCCCCGGCCAAATGTCCAACGCCGCGCACGCGCGGTCCAGCCCTGCTAGGCGGTCACCCTGATTGCTGCCCAGGGAGAGGATGGCTTCACGGGATTCCGGCATAATACCTTTACGCGGGTTCGAAACCGAGCACGTGGCGCATGGTGTAGTGCCCCGGCTTGCGGCCTTCCAACCAAAGGGCGGCACGCAAGGCGCCTGTGGCGAACGCCTCGCGGCTGTTGGCCTTGTGGGTGAGTTCGACGCGCTCTTCATCGGCGATGAACATGACGGTGTGGTTGCCGACCTCAGAACCGCCCCGCAGGGCGTGGACGGCGATCTCGCCCCGGGGACGTTCGCCGGTGATCCCTTCGCGCCCGTAACAGGCGACATCCTGAAGGGCGACGCCGCGGCCTTCGGCCAGAGCCTCGGCCAGGCCGAGCGCCGTGCCGCTGGGCGCGTCTTTCTTGAGCCGGTGGTGGATCTCGACGATCTCCGCATCGTAGTCGGGTCCCAGGATGGAGGCGGAGCGCCGGACGAGTTCGAGCAGCAGGTTCACCCCGAGGCTCATGTTCGGTGCCCACACCATGGGAATCTGGCGGGCCGCGTCGAGGATGCGTTGTTTCTCTTCCCCGGAGAATCCGGTGGTGCCGAGGACGTAGGCCTGGTGATGGGCGACGGCGTTGGCGAGGTTCCCCGTGACTGCGGTGTGGAACGTGAAGTCAATGATGGCGTCCGCCTCTTCCGGCCACGCGTCCGTGAAGCGCAGTGAGTCGGGGAGCGCCGCGTCTTTCAAGCCGCAGGCCTCTTTCACGGGCGCTCCGATGAGAGGGTGCCCGGCGCATTCGGTCGCGGCGACGACGCGGCAGTTTTTGAACTTGCCGGCGCACCGCAACAGGTTTTGCCCCATGCGTCCGGCGGCTCCGAGAATGGCGATTTTCATAGTGAGGAAGTGTTGAGAGGTTTGGAGGGGCGCGCCCCGCGTCCTCAAAGCAAATTGAGGCTGCGGAGGGTGCGGACGAGTTGCTCGCGGATTTTTTCCGAGGGCTCGCAGAGCGGCAGGCGGAACGTCGGGCCGATGCGGTTCAGGAGCGCGAGCGCGGTCTTGACGGGAATGGGGTTGGTGTCGATAAACAGATCGCGGAAAAGCGGGTAATACGTGCGGTGAAGTTCGCGCGCGCCGACAAGGTCGTCCGCAAGGGCGAGCCGCACCAGCGCGGACATCTCTTTTGGGATGACGTTTGAGGCGACGCTGATGACGCCGCACGCGCCCACGCTGATCATGGGGAGCGCGAGGCTGTCGTCGCCCGACAGCACGGGCAGCTCGCAGGCCTCGCGGATGGCGCTGACGCGGTCCACGCTGCCGGCGGCCTCCTTGATGGCGGCGACCTGCGGGTGCGAGGCGAGCCGGACGACGACGTCGAGGGGAATCTCTTTGCCCGCGCGCCCGGGCACATTGTAGAGGACGACGGGGAGTCCGAGGTCGGCGACGGCGGAGAAGTGCCGGTACAGCCCCTCGGCGTTGGGCTTGTTGTAATAGGGGGTTACCTGCAAGGTGGCCTGCACGCCGAGGCCGAGAACCTCGCGGGTCAGCGCGAGCGCTTCGGCGGTGGAATTGGCGCCGGTGCCGGCAATGACGGGGGCCTTGCCCGCGGCCGCTTCGACGGTGGTGGTGATGACTTTGATGTGCTCATCGATTTCGAGTGTGGGGGATTCGCCGGTGGTGCCGACGGGGACCAGCCCTGTCACACCATTTTCGAGTTGCCACTTCACGAGGTCGCGCAGGGCGGGGTAGTCCACGCTACCGTCCGCGTTGAACGGTGTGACTAGAGCGGTAAAGGTTCCTGTCAGCGTCATAAGCTCCTTCAAGAAAGTTGAGGCTAAAAGTATGAAGCATGAGGGGCGGTCAGGTCAACCGCCTTTCTTGCCGGAAAGAAGTTTCGCGGCGACCTCGGGTTGGGCGATGACGGTGCGGGCGCCTTCCATGACGTCCCGGATGATGGCGCGGGAGGAGAAGGTGGCTCTGGTGACGGCGTCGAATTTGGCGGTATCCTCATCCGCGTGCCGGTTGCGGAACTGATCGAAGAAGGCTTTCTTGAGGCGCTGGAAGTAGCGGGGGTCTTCCTTGTGGGCAAGGACGGTCAGGCCTTTGATGTGGGCGTCGGTGCCGATGGCCACGAGCACGGCGATCTGGCCGCGTTTGCCCTTGCAGAAGGGGGGCACCTGGTCGGTGCGGAAAAGCCAGCCGGAAGGGCGTCCGTCAAGTGTCACCTCCTGAACGACGACATTGGTGTTGCTGAGGGTCAGGGGGACGGCCTGTGCGGACTGGCCGAACCAGTCCCGGCAGAAATCCGCCGGGGTTGGCGTGCCGCTATCGGCCATTGCCGGTGTGAAAAA
>JAQVSS010000400.1 GCA_028700415.1 Kiritimatiellia bacterium | reverse complement strand
TATTCGCTCGGGTTAGGCATATCGGCATCGGCTAGCTCGTCGCCGGCATCCAGATCACTGGCAGCAATGAGCGATTCAGGGTTGAAATCAGTCGCTTCCAGGATTTTCGCAGCCTTGCCGCGCGTGATCTTGTCGGTAAGCGGCAGCGGTTTATCCCCAGCCCGGATGCGTCTGCCGCCTCTATTTGTTCCGTCCTTTGCCATGCGGCAACGCCTCCTTTCTATCGGCAGGGGGGTTAATCCCCCCTTTGAACCTTAATTTTTTCGTACGCGACCAACCGACCGGTCGCCAAAACTAATGCCACAGAGATTTGACCGGGGCAATGGGGGTCATTCCTCCAACCCCATTACTTGTAAGCCCTGCTGGTATTTTTTTGACCAGTAATTGTCTTTTTGAGACTTTTCCTCCCAATCGATGCCAGCAAAGTCTAGGCTATTGTTTTTTAGCGAGTTGCAGATCCGATGAGCAAGCTGGCAATTGAATAATGCATGCTTACCCCCTTTGGACAAAGGAATAATATGATCAATTGTTCCGCTCCAGTTGTTATCTGCAAGTTTGTCGTAGATAACTGGTAAACCACAAATTTCACATACGCCACCAGACTGCTTATAGATTTTGTCATAATCAACATTTTCCACAAAGGCCTTGGTGAGCTGCTCATCGCGAAGCTTCTTTAAATTGCGCAAATACTTTTTATGCCGGTCTGTTTTGTGTTCTAACCGACGATCGAACTTATTGGCGCAGCTCAGACAACAAAATTCTGTACGAACATCGCCGTATGTTGTAGTTATTTCGATACCGCATTCCTTGCAGATAAACGATTTTGGTACATAAACAGCTGCCAGCTTCATTCTTTGCGATCGAAGGTTCCCAGCATAGCTGCATTTGCGTGAGCAATAAGTGTGGTTTGGAAATCTCGTTTCAAACGCCAATCCACACTCAGGACAGGTCCGATTGTAAATAACTGGCGGCGGATCATCTTTATGACGTTCAGCAGTTTTTTGTTGTAGCGCTTCCTTCTGGCATTTAATGGAGCAATACTTCATACGAAAGGCATCTGGCCGCCAGAAGAGATTACCGCAGTGTTGACAAGGGTAATACTTCTTCAATTTTTCTTGTCCGATCTTTCTTCCGCATTCAGGAGAACAGCATATTTGAGATCGGGTAATCGTTTCAAACTCCTGTTCACAGACCGGACAGACTTTTCGATGTTTTGTTCGGTAGTGTTCTGTTTTAGTCTTCGCTTGCCCGTAACACGCATTAGAGCAATATTTTGCTTTCGAATAAAGTGCAACGAACTGTCGTCCGCAGTTTTGGCAAGTTAAGCTGATTCCGCTATT
Source organism: Kiritimatiellia bacterium (assembly GCA_028700415.1). GTDB lineage: Bacteria > Verrucomicrobiota > Kiritimatiellia > RFP12 > UBA1067 > JALHET01. The sequence continues at coordinate 2,437 of JAQVSS010000400.1, read as the reverse complement.
AGCTAAACGTGCCTTTGCTTTGCATTCTTTAGAGCAATATTTTGGATTCTGACCGACACTACAGACTGTGAATTTTGTTTCACAAAATGAACATACGCATCTTTTTAGTTTCTTACTTACTCTTTTGCCGCCACGTCCCATGGCGTACCCTCCTTCGAGGCAAGCCACAGGACTTGCATATTTAAATGTCAGTTAGATAGTCGTTTCATCACTCCCATCTTCCGCCTTCCCGGGCGGTGATCTCGGAGTGACAGGATGTGCAAAGGGCCATCAGGTTATTGGTGTCGTTCGTACCGCCATCGCGTAGTGGAATGATATGGTGAACCTCCCGGGCGGGTGTCAGTCGACCCTCCTGTTGGCAACGGACGCACAACGGATTGGCCTTGATAAACGCAGCACGGATCTTGCGCCAGATGGAACCATAGCGCTTATTCTTTTCTGGGTCGCGGTCGTAGAGTTCATATCGCTGCGATTCCTTTTTGGTATGTGCAACGCAAAACCGACCGTCTGTCAGTTCCGGACAGCCAGGATACGAGCACGGGCGTTTGGATTTCAGGGGCATAACCATCACCTCGTGGCAAACAAAAAGCCCCCGCGGTTTCCCGTGAAGGCTTTTATGATATTATTTTGCTAAGTCTATATTACCAAAAAATTTGTATGTCAATCAGTGTCTTTTAGTGTCTTGTTAGTATCTGCCGGTCTATTCGGCGGCGAAGGTCTCTCCCCGACAACCTTGACCGGCTCCGGCAAGATCTGGCTGCAGACGATGAACCTGCCCGGCTTCGCCAAGTCCCTGATTCCATTCCTGCCTAAGTCAAGTTCCAACTAAGACTGCTTCAGTCGGCGAAAGAAAGTCCGTCGAAAATCTCGAAGCTGTTATATAGCTTGCTCCCGATCTTGATCTGGAAGTAATCAATAACCTTGAACCAGCCCAACTGGCCAGCCTGGGTCCGCAGCTGGACCCATTCGCGATCATCTGTCTGAACCAGGCTGGCGGACTGACCGGTTTTAGCGGTTGCGACCACCAGTTCGGAACCGGGCTTATCGAGCAAGGGCAGGTCAACCAGCATTTTGACCGGAGTTTCTGGTAATTGCTTATTGGTTATTTCATCATAGCCGACCATCGCATAATAAGCTTGATCGACCCGCTTCAGGCTTTGATCCGAACAGATGACCCAAGGTTCGTCGAAGAACCAGGTGTGCAGGATGATGCCGCGCGCCCGGGTGACCAGACCGCCGAGGCCATCCGGCCTGATGGTGCCCAAACCAAAGGTGTCTTGACCGATGGACTGGCTATAGGGATCACAGATCATGCCATAGATTTTACCGCGCTGGATCAGCTTGCTGCCGTCATAAAACCAGAAAGTGACCCATTCATCATTGCTGGGTCCTACTTCTTGAATAGCGACATCCAGATAGGCGTCGCGAGCATCGAGGTCGATCAGGAAAAACCACCCGGTCAGGAATGCATCGCCAGATGCTTGGGTGACCTGACCATTTAGAGTCAGTTGAGCGTAATTATCACCTTTGCTGGTATAACTGATGCTTTCCGGAACCTTATCGCCGTTCAGGTCAATTGAATGGGCTTTATTGGCTGTCAAGGCGCGGTAATTGAAATCGTCCGCGGGAACCGCCGCCTTGGTGGTGGTGACCGTCGTTGTTGGACTGATGGTGGCGATAGTTGTCGTGGTCGCAGTCGTGACGGTTGAGGTTCCGGAAGTGGCAGTGGTCGCGGTCGGTTGGCTGGTCGATTCGGCTGTGGTTGGCAACCGCATATTCTGGTCATACCGGTAATACTTGCCATCCAGCAGAACTGCCAAAGCATCCGGGTCATTCTTAATCGTGAATACCTCGGTCCCTGGATCAAGGAAAGTGGCATCACCGTTGCGCAGTTGGTATCTGCTGTTGCTGACATGGCCGTAAACCGTAAACTGCACCTGGCCCAGCTTGGCGCCGATATCGGCGAGGGGAACTTCGACCCGCGGCTTGATTCGGGACTCATACGTGACGCCATCCCACTTGACTACATCGATCCAATCGATCTGAACGAACGGCAGACCGAAGCGATCCAGCCGGAGTGGTTTCCAGACGGCGGCGAGTAAGGCGGCGAGGATCAAGATTACCAGCAGGATTATTCGGGTTTTCTTTCTCACAACAGCCTCCTCTTCTTTTACTGTATAATCATCGACATATTAAACGTCGAAAAAAATAAAATCCGATACTTGCCATCATCCACAACCCTGGGGGATCTCTCAATTGTTCTATGTGTCCATCTGTATAATACCAAAAAAAACGTAACTATTCAGCATATTCCCCTACAGCCTGAAAGCAGCTGAACTCAAGCAAAAAATAAAGCTGGACTCAGGAAAAAGCACGTGTTATCATGGAAAGCATGAGAACACGAATAGCGATCAAACCACAAATAACAGAAAAAGAG
>JAQVSS010000399.1 GCA_028700415.1 Kiritimatiellia bacterium | reverse complement strand
GGCGAGGATCGCCGACCTGTCTCTGGTTTGTCCGGCTTGGGTTGTTTTCATAATCCCTATATTACTAGGGACTTAAGGAGAAAACAAGAACAAAATCGCACTTCTCAAAAAAATCAACCTTGCACCCTATTTTTCAGGATACGGATACCTGTCTGCCGCCTCGGCAACTTGAGTCGCTGTATGACATTTGGCGACCAGGCCCAGCATCTTCGCCTGAACAGATTCCATCACAGAATCGCGTATGAAGCGGCTGGCATGAAGAATCTCGATGCCAATCAAATCACCCTTCACGTTGAGTTCGGCTGTAATTCCGGGGCTGACCTCCACGCTCCCGGCCTCCGGCTCATCCGAAATGGCAAGGTGCAAGACATCGTCCTTGTCAAAATACATCATGCTTGTTTTATTCATGCCTGAACCTCCCCGACTTCACGCGTGAATTGATCTGCTGACGACTCGTCACGTGGACGGTCACCGGCGTCAATTGCTCACCGCTCTTTTCATAAGGAATCAAAATCAGATCCTCCTTGTGCCGACCGACAGCGACCGAACCTCCCGTGGCCGTGTCAAAATAACGTTCGTTGGAATAACGGATAACCGACTCGATCTGCGCCAGATCAAAACCGCGCAACCGACTTCGATAAACCATGTAGCCCGTCCAGATGATCCGCACATCATCCATGCTGACCTCCATCAAAAAACATGCGCGTAAGCGCAAAAGCAGGCTGTGAATCGGTCGTGAAAACAAAGTCAAAATCGATGTAATGAGTATACGCTGGCCAGCGGAAAAAGGGGCAGCGCTATTTTCCGGGGCGGACTCGCCGTTGGTCTTGACGCCAGACCGGGCGAGAACTACACTTCCACGCAGAAAAGTTGATCCGTTGTCCCCAACCGAGGAACCCTCAATGTCATTCCGTTTCAAGCGCTCTGAATTCCGCTTGCCCGTGGTCCAATTGAACCACATGGAGATCGCGCTGTCGTTCTTCGCGACGCATGTGGACGGCACTGCAATTCTGACGCTGACCGCCCGCGAACCGCTCAAGACGCTTGAGCTTGACGCCCGCGAACTGGAGATTTTGGAAGTGGCGCTAGCCGCGGTAGGGACGCCCCCCCCGGGCGGACGGCTCGGGGAGCCGTCCCTGCCCAAACGTGCGGGCGACTGGGGAGAGGAATGTGCGTTTTCGTTGGATCCGGCGCGCCACAAGCTCGTGGTTCCGTTGCCCAAGCCGCTCGCGGCAGGCGAGACGCTTCGGCTCTTCACCCGTTGCCGCTGCGTGCCGTCGGACTCGCTGCTTGAGGGGATCTACCGCGATGTCACGTTGCCCGGCGCGCCGCAGCAATACATTTCGCAGTGCCAGCAGTGGGGCTTCCAGCGCATCCTGCCCGTGATCGACGACTGCACCGCCAAGTGCACGTTCCGCACCACGCTGGAGGGCGACGTGCGCTACACGCACCTGATTTCCAACGGCGACATCGACCGTGCGGCCAACCCCGACGGGCGGCCTGCTCCTAAGCCGGGCAACCCCCTGCGGCAGGTCATCACCTTCATCAACAACGTGCCCATGGCGCCCTACCTCTTTTTTGTCTGCGCGGGCAAGTGGGATGTGCTGGCCGATGAAGTGCGTTATCCCGACGGCCGCCGCATCGCGCTGGAATACCTTGTCCCGCCGGGCAAGACGGAGGGCGCGCGCGTGCCCATGGAGATCCTCAAGCGCAGCATCCTGTGGCAGCACGCGCGGCTCGGTTACGTCTACCCGTTCGACACCTACCGCACGATCTGCATGGAGAAATCCAACTACGGCGGCATGGAGAATGTCGGCAACACAACCATCATCACCGAGGCCGCGCTGATCGACGCGACCACTTCCGATGCGCGCCTGATCTACGCCCACGGCGTGATCGTCCACGAGTACGAGCACAACCACTGCGGCAGCGGCGTCACCATGGAGTCGCCGTTTGACATGTGGCTCAACGAGGCTTACACGGTGGACATCGAGCGGCAGTTTATGGCTTCGGTCTTCGACCCCGCCTTCCTGCGGTTGCGCGAAGCGGATGCCATGCGCGCGCCGGGCAACGGTCCGCTGGCGGTTGAGGACACCGGCAAATTCGGCCAGATTGTGCGCGAAGGGTTCAACGATCCCGACGAACTGGTTGACGGCGTGACCTATGTGAAAGCGCCGGAAGTGCTCAACATGCTGCGCCAGCTTTTGGGAGCCGACGTGTATGAGGCGGGCATGCGTCTCTATTTTACGCGCTATGACGGAGGCAATGCCAACACCGCCCAGTTTCTCGCCTGCTTTGAAGAGGTGTCCGGGCAATCCCTGCCCGATTTCAGCCGCGAGTGGCTCTTCACAACCGGGTATCCGCAAGTGACGGTGCGCTATGCGTATGACGCGGCGAAGCGCGAGCTGGTTTTGAACCTGCGTCAGACGCGCTCCGGCGCTGGCGGCGTCTTCACGTTGCCCTTCTCCTTTGCCGCAGTGGACAAAACGGGCCAGGACATCCCCGGAACAGACCGGACGATTCGTTTCGAAAGCCCCGGGGCGGAAATTACCCTCGCCGGTATCGGGGAACCCGCCTTCCTCTCGGTCAACCGGGACGCCGGGTTTTACGGCACCTGCACCGACCTCTCCGCCACGCCTGAACAGCTCGCGCGTCAGGTGCGGCTCGACAGCAACACGTTCAACCGCGTGGAGGCCATGCGCCGTCTGACCGATTTCGAGCGGCGCCGCCTGATGGACAGTCCGGTTGCCTCCGTCTCAAAAGCCTGGCTGGAGCTGTACCGTCACCTGATTCGAGACACCTCGCTCTCCGACGGCATCCGAGGCTACTTGCTGAAGATCGACGAACAGCCTCTCGACCGCGCGCTGCTGCCGAACGTGCGTGAGAACTTCGCGCTCCGGCAACGCCTGCTGCGCGCAACCGCCCGGGGGTGCGGCGAGGCCGAGATTTTCCGGGCGCTTCACGCGCTTGCAAACAAAACGGCCACCCTTGACCGGGCAGTCCTCATCGAGCGCCGGTTTCTCAGAAACGCCTTTCTGCAGCTGCTGGCCGTGTCCGACACTGTGGGCGCGCCGCTGGAGTTGGAAGAGTACCTCAAAGACGCCGTCAACATCACGGACCGGCTCAACGCGCTCACCGCGGTTTGGCAAAGCAAGCATGCCGAACGGCGCGCGCTCCTGGAGCGGGAGGGCGAAGCCTTGCGGCAGACGCTGGGCGGGTACCTCGGCTATCTGCAAGTGGTCGGCCAGTCTCCGCGCGAGGAGGTTTTTGCCGCCGTTGCGGAAGAAGAGCGCCGCCCCTCCTTTTCGCTCAGCCATCCTGGACTCAGCCGCGCGCTGTATGTGCCGCTGTCGCTCAACAACGCGCAAATCTGGACGCCGCGCGGTCTGGAGTGGCTGGCGGAAACGGTGATCAAACTCGCGCCGGTGAGCGAATACACCACGATGCGATTGATCGCGCCGTGTCAAGCCTGCCGGGCTTTCGCACCCGATTTGCGCGATGCGGTCGAAGGTGCGTTGAGCAGCATGCTTACGGCTCTCAAAGACGCGCGCTGTCCTTCTGTGACCGGCCGCATCGGGGCGTATCTGAACGGATAAAAAAGTCGGGCGATTTATATTTGATTTTTCTCAAGAAGGCGGTTGACGGGGTGGGGGCCGGGGTGGTAATGTATTCGCTTTCCCGGCGGACCCGGGGCCCGAGCGGCCCGGGGGGCGCGGCCGGGGGCGGCCGGAAAAAAAAAGAGTTTTTTTACGGCCGGGGGTTGACACGGGACGGGGCTTTC
>JAQVSS010000398.1 GCA_028700415.1 Kiritimatiellia bacterium | reverse complement strand
CCTCGCGAACACGGACCCGGCCCTGGAGGAGGCGGCGCAGAATCTCGGTGCCGGGCTTCTCACCCGCGTCCGGCGCATCACCCTGCCGCTGATCATGCCCGGACTGTTCGCCGGCTGCACGCTGGTCTTCATCGCCTGTTTCACCGAACTCGGCACCCCGCTGATAATGAACGTCTCGCGCTGCGCGGCCGTGCAGGTGTATGACGAACTCAAGGAGATGAGCGCCAGCCCCTTTCCCTTCGCGCTGGTCACGGTGGTGCTCGTCTGCAGCGTGCTGCTCTACGGGTTGAGCCGCCGCCTCTTCGGGGGGCGCGCCCTAGCCACACCGATGCGTGCCACGATCGCGCATCAGCCGCGTCCGGTCCGCGGCCTTCAGGCCGTGCTGGTGATCCTGCCGTTCGCGCTGGTGATCCTGCTGGCGCTTCTGCCGCATGCGGGCGTGGTGCTCACGAGCGTCGCTGTGCCGGGTGCCTGGTACCGCACGACCCTCCCGACCGCCTTTACCGCAGCCCATTACGCCGAGGCGCTCGGTCACGACATGACCCTATCCGCGATCCGCAACAGCCTGCTTTTCTCCTTCCTCGCGGTTCTGGTCAACCTTGTCTTGGGCGTGACCGCGGCCTGGGTCATTGTGCGGTCGCGTATCCGTGCGCGCGGCTTTCTGGACAGCGTGGTCATGCTGCCGCTCGCGGTCCCCGGTCTGGTGATGGCCTTCGGGTTCATCGCGTTGAGTTCCTCGCTGTGTAACGCGCCGGGGGTGCGCGCCTCCCCGCGGGTGGCCGCGCTGCTGGACATCCGCGTGAATCCCTCGCTCTTTTTGGTGATCGCCTATGCGGTGCGCCGCCTGCCCTACATGGTCCGGGCCGCTGTGGCGGGCTTGCAGCAAACCTCGGTCGAGTTAGAGGAGGCGGCCGCCAATCTCGGGGCCACGCCGTTTTGCGCGTTGCGGCGTGTCACCCTGCCGCTGATCGCCGCGAACCTGATCGCCGGCACGCTGCTGGCGTTCGCCTTCAGCATGCTGGAGGTCTCCGACAGTCTGATGCTGGCGCAGAAAATGGCTTTTTATCCGATCACCAAAACCATCTTCGAACTCTTCCAACTGGTCGGGATCGGACGGTATCTGGCCTCCGCGCTCGGTGTGTGGGCCATGCTCTTCCTGACCGTGACGATCGCGGGCAGCAGCCTCCTGCTGGGCAAGAAACTGGGCGCGCTGTTCCGCGCGTGAGCGCGGCCCGCCCTGCGCCGAGACAGGCGTGTGAAACACGCAGCCGCGCCTCTTTCAAGGGTTGACGATGCCGACGTTATGCACCTTGAACTCCTTGGGCGCGATCGGCGAGAGCGGGTCAGGCCGGTGGGTTTGGGGATACGGCATGTCAACCGTAGGCTTGAGCCAGCGGATGCCGTTGGCCAAAATCTTGAGGACCTTCTCGTTGTAGTAGGTCGGAAAGGCCTCGTGTCCGGGGCGGAAGTAGAACAGACGGCCGAACCCGCGCTGCAGTGTGAAGCCGCTGCGGAAGACCTCGCCGCCCTCGAACCACGACAGGAAGATCACGTGCGCGTCGCCCGCGATCAGGAAGGGCTCGCCGTACATCTCCTCGTATGGGATATCGAAGTGCTCGGGCACGCCGGCGGCGATCGGATGCGCGGGGTCGATGCACCAGACGCGCTCCAGCTCGCCGACCTCGCGCCAGTGCAGCTTGCCGCTGGTGCCGTTCAGCTCGCGGAAGATCTTGGACATGTGCCCGGAATGCATCACCAGCAGCCCCATGCCGTCCCACACGCGCTGACGCACCCGCGCGACCACGGCGTCGTCCACCTTGTCATGCGCCGCATGCCCCCACCACAGCAGCACGTCCGTGGCGTCAAGAACCGCCTGCGTGAGGCCGTGCTCCGGCTCCTGCAGCGTGGCGGTGCGGATTGCCAGATCCGGCGATGCCAGACTCTTGGCCAAAGCCCCGTGCAGTCCGTCGGGATAAAGTTCGGCGACCGACGGCTCTTGCTGCTCGTGGACATACTCGTTCCAGATCGTGACGCGGAGGGGGACAGGTGTGTGGCTCATGACGGGCTCCTTATTTTACGACCACGGGTGTGATGCCCAGCCAGCGGCAGAGTTCGATCAGCTCGTTCTCCATGTCGGCGTGGATGATCGAGTAGTGGTGCTTGAAGCCTTCGGTCATGATCGTGCTGACCAGCCTCTCGACCGGACAGTCAAACCGTACGTTCAGCGGATTGCCGCGGATGAACGGTTCGGTGTCCAGTGCCGTGCCTTTGGCGATCAGCATGCGGTAGCCGTCGCCGTCCTCGTCGAGCTGCGCCAGGGTGATCGGTCCGGCCTTCATCGAGAACTCGTTCGTGAGCCCTTTCTTGTTGCCGCCATCCACGCGGAAATGCTGACGGAGTGCCGTCTCTTCAAACTTGCGGCAGATGGCGGAGGGGGCCGCGCCGCAATGCCAGAGCACCGCCGTGTTCTGATCGTATTCGAACGAAATGAGGTCGGCGAAAAAGGGGATGCCACCGCTCAGCGAGGCTTCGATCTGCATCAGGACCGCTCCCAGCACATCGCCTTCGCAACTGCTGACCATGCGGTCGTTGTTGAGCATGCCGAGGACGGCACACGGCGCGATGCCGAAGATGTCGGACCACTCCGGCCAGCAGCGGACCGCGTAAGCGGTGAGGTTGTATTTTGCCGCCGTCTTGCGGAAGGCTTCGTACATGCGGCCGCCGGATTCGATCTCCTTTTCGACCTTGGCGCAGCAGGTGGACGCTGTTTTTCGCACCGCCTCGACGCCGCGCGCGGCCTCTTCCGCCGATAGCTTTCTGGCTGTTTCAACCAGTTCGATAATGTCGATCACCTCGACTTCACTGCCGATCTTGGCGCGCAGGCGCATCTCATCGCAGTTCGACGTGTAGAAGCCGGGCACGCGTCCGCCGACCAACCCTATTTTCGCGAAGGCGAGATCGGCTAGGCATTTGATGAGGGTCAGCGGCTTTTGAACCAGCTTGCCGGTCTGGTCGGCCGGCCCGAAAACAAAGCTGTTTTTCCGGCCGAGTTTGCGCAGCGTGTGCACGGCCATGTTCGAGCCGCAGAAGGAGTTCTGCGTCCACATGCCCCCGGCCTGCGGCTTTTCGGGCGTGGAAACCAGCACCACCGGAACCGGCAGCTCTTTGGCGATGACCGGAATGATCGCGCCGACCGGAAAGGTCGCCATGAAGACGACGACGGCGCTGACATCCTGCTTGCGCAGATCCGTACAGAGAGCGGAAGCTTCGGCCGCCGTCGTGGTCAGGCCGTTGCCGTCCACGACCTCATAGGGGAGAGTCTTGAGGCTGGCCAGTGCAGCCTTGCGCAGGTTATCGATTTCGGGCGTAGCCCAACTGGCTTTGGTCAATGCGATGAATCCGACTTTGAAAGCTTTCATGATGTATGCGTTTTCCTTAATGGTGGACTGAAGTGACAAAAGTGACTGAATCGGCCGAAGGAACGGTTAGGCCTGCGACAGGGATACCGCCTCTTCGAGCGTGACGACGTCGAAGGCGGGGTTGTGTTTCTTCAAGGTGTCTTTCACGGTCTGCGACGCCGTGATAAAACGGGTTTTCCCGGGCCCTTCAGCCAAGGCGTAGACGCGCTGGCACAACCGTTCGGCAAGCGCCGGATAGAGCGTGCCGTAGACCACGGCGCCTTCGCCCGCGGCGTAGGACTCTTCGGTGTTGGTGCCGAAAGGGATGAGCGTGTAACCGGCTTGGGAGAGCAGGTCGCGCGGCGCGGAGGGATTGCCACAGTA
>JAQVSS010000397.1 GCA_028700415.1 Kiritimatiellia bacterium | reverse complement strand
GCTGCACCAGCTCGTTGGTCTTGCGCTGGAACGCCCGGTCCACGTACACCCGCCGCGCATAGGCGTTGCGGACGACCTCGTAAATGGCCGACAGCGTCGTGTAGTCCGCCATGAAAGGCCGCAGGAAAGCGTCCGGCGAGACGATCTCATACAGCATCTCGATCTCTTTGTACTCCCGGAAGAACTCCTTGCGCCGCTCCTTGTCGCGGAAATGCTCGATCAGGTTGTCCACGTCCTTGTCGTCGAACGACCCCGTCACCAGCTTCAGGTACGCCGGGGCGACGCTCTCCATCTTGGCCTTGAAGAGCTGCTTGAGCAGCCGGATGTCTTTGACGATGGCGTTGACCTCGTCGCTGTCGAAGGCCAGCGCCTTGGAGAGCTTGTCGAAAATGCCCACGAAATCGAGCACGAAACCGTGCGGCTTGACCATCTCCTCCGCCTCGTTCTCGTAGGGACGGTTGACCCGCGCGATGGCCTGCAGGAGCGTATGGTCGCGCATCGGCTTGTCCAGATACATCGCGTAGAGGATCGGCGCGTCGAAACCGGTCAGCAGCTTCTCGGTCACGATCAGGATTTTCGGCGTCAGCCCGGGCTTGAGAAACTCCTTGCGGAGTTGCTTCTCGCGCTTGGGGTCGAGGTGCCAGCGCTTCAGGTGCGGCTGGTCGTTGTTGTTCCCGGTGAAGACGATCTCGGAGTACTCCGGCGGCAGCAGCTTATCCAGCGCCTCCTTGTAGAACACGCACGCCTCGCGGTCCACGGCCACCAGAAAGGCCTTGTAGCCCATGGGCTCCACGTTGGTCCGGTAGTGCTCGGCCACGCACGCGGCGACTTGCGCCACGCGCTCGCGTCCCTTGAGGAAGTTCTTCAGGTTCACCGCCCGGTCGAGAATCCGGTTCCGTTCCTCGATGTCCGCCACGCCATCGGCCTCGGCCAGCGCCAGAAACTCGCGCTCCATGATCTCGTGCGGCACCAGCATCTCGTTCGCCGCCAGACTGTAGTAGAGCGGCAGCGTCGTGCCGTCCCCGATGCTCTCCGCGATGGAGTACTTGTGCAGGTAGCCCATGTCGTCCTCGCAGCCGAAAACCTTGAAGGTGCCCAGCCCGTAGGCGGTCTTGTCCACCGGCGTGCCCGTGAAGCCCACGAAGGTCGCGTGCGGCAGCCCCGCCATCAGGAAAGTGCCGAGGTCGCCGCCCGTGGTGCGGTGCGCCTCGTCGATCAGCACGTAGATGTTCCGCCGCAGATTGATAGCCGCCGGCATGTCGCGGAACTTGTGGATCATGGTCACGATGATGCCGCGGTAGTCCGTGCGCAGCAGCCGGTTCAGCTCCGCGATCGAATCCGCGTGCGCCACGTTGCCCAGCCCGACCGACGCCAGATTCCGCAGCATCTGGTCTTCCAGCTCGTTGCGGTCGATCATGAGCAACACGGTCGGCTTCTCAGCCTCCGGTGCCTTGAACAGAAGCTCCGCGCTCTTCATCAGCGTGTGCGTCTTGCCGCTGCCCTGCGTGTGCCACACCAGCCCGCGCGTGCGCGCCGGATCCAGGCACCGCGCCACGGTCCGGTCCACGGCAGCCACCTGGTGCTGCCGCAGCACGATCTTTTGCAGCTCCTCGTCCTTCTCCGCGAAAACGATGCAGTCCCGCAGCAGGCGCAGCACATGCGGCACCGCGCAGAACGCCTTCACTTTCGCTTCCAGATTGCCGGCCTCTTCGCTTTTCCAATTGAAAATGTTCCGCCGCACCGTGTTCCAGGTCACCCCGTAGGCGAAGCCGATCGCCTCGGTCGCGGTGAAGAGCATCTGCGGCACCATGCTCTCCGGCGTCTCGGTGTGGTAGCGCCGGATCTGATCCACGCCCAGCGCGATGGCCTCGTCCTTGGTGGCGTTCTTGCACTCCACAAAGAGCACGGGCACGCCGTTGATCAGAAAGACCACATCCTCGCGCGTGGTGAAGCGGCCGTTGCACACCACAAACTCCTCGGTCACCTCATACACGTTGCACCACGCCTCGGCCGGACGGTCGAGGTCACCATAGTCGATCACGGTCAAGTCCAGCTCGCGCCGCTCCTCCTCGCAGAAGTACGTGCGCCGGTTGCGCAGCGCCTGCAGCAAGTCCCGGTTGCCGGTGATGTCCGTGTGAAGCCTTTGGAACTCCCCGACCAGCGCCCCCTCGGCTTCGCGATACTGCGGATTGAACGCGCATACCCGCGCGTGCAGCAGGTCGCCGAAGAAGAGCGACGCCGACCGCGCCCGCTCTTCCTGCGTCGCACCCTCGGGGTCGAATCCGCGCCGAGCCTCCGCCTCAGCCCTCGGCACATACCGCCACCCGATCTCCTGCGCGTACGCCAGAAGTCGGGACTGCACGGTCTTATGTTCAGTGGGTTTCGGCATGGTCATTTTTCCGATTGTCGGCAGGCGAGCAACTTTTCGACCAACTGATAAATTGTCGTACAGGGATTCTGCAGAGAAGGCGGCGTTCGTTGTGCTTGCGGATCGTTCCAATCAGCATAAAGTTTCTTCGCGCGCGTGATCGCTGTCGCCTGATTCGCGTGCGTTGCTATCCTTTCGTGAATCGCACGTCCAGCATCGCCTTTCAGAGTCTCATATCCATGAACTCCGAGTTCTTTTTCAAGCGCCTTGAAGATCGCCTTACGTCCGATGCCCGTTTTTTGTTCTTTAAAATGGAGCAGATACCATAATTCGAAACACTCGTTCGACCACGCCACACCATATCCCTTCTTGGGACTTGAACACGAATGAATGGCGTTGTCGAAGTTGTCTTTCAAAAAACTGTCCTTGTCAAACACGGCCCAGACCTCATCAAACGTAACGGCTAACTCCTCCTCTTTGTCCTTCCGAATACGCTTGATCTCCTTCACTAGCGAAAGCTCGCTGCGGCCCGTCCCGCAGGTTTCCACCTGAACCGTTCCCTGCGGAAGCGCTTTCTCAAGCGACTTGAAGTAGATAGGCTCTGTCGCTGTCCCCTCGCTGACGATCAGGAATCTTCTCCGTTCGGGCCGGACAGCAACAGGACGTTTCGCCGTCTTCCGGTTCCACGACCTGTTCTGGTCAGTGACTTTGACGGGCTTGCCCATACTACTTCGTCTCCCCGCCAACCTCCGCCACATTCCCGAAATACGGGATCGCGCCGTATCTACCGCCGATGTAGTCGTTCTCGAAACGCGCCCCTTTCCGCACCTTGATCTCGGCCAGCGAATAGAGGTCGGTTGACCCCGTGCGGTTCTTCTCACAAAACCAAACCTGATCCCGGCGCAGCCCGCCGTACGTCAACAAGTTGGTGTCGTGCGTCACGAAAACGAGTTGCGCATTCTTCGGATTGGTCTTCGGCGCGTTGAACAGGCGCACGAGCCTCCGCGTGAGATGTGGATGTAACCGTGCCTCCAATTCATCTGCAAACGCCACACTGCCATATTCCAGTATGCCCAGCAAATACGCGGCCAGCCACAAGATTTTTTTTGTTCCAGCCGACTCTTCACGGTCAAGGTCGAAATCTACTGTTGCACCGTCCGGCCGTTTTCTCCTTACTGTTACCGGACGATTGAGCACCTTGGCCATTTCTGGAGATAAATCGCGCAGATGGTCTGCTGAGGATTGACTCTCGCCACCAAAGACATCATCAATGGATTCGTCTATTTGTTGGATGAAGTTGTGCACACGCTCATGCACTTCCTGATTATCCAGCATTGTCGCCATCAAACGTTCCAACAATTCATCAGGAGTTCTAAGAAGCACAAAAAACTCATCAAACCATTTAACAATTTGATGGGCAATTGCACC
>JAQVSS010000396.1 GCA_028700415.1 Kiritimatiellia bacterium | reverse complement strand
GAGAAATCGAACCGCCGGTCCCAGACATCGCCCTTGCCGAGACGGAAAACCAGATCGTTCGCCGTCTGGTAGACCGAGCAGGAAAGGTCGCCGTTGCCGAGGAGCAGCCCCTCGTCCGGACTCATCACCGGGTGGTCGATCTCGACCACATGAACCGCAAGCGCCCCAAACGCCGGCAAAAACGCCAACGCGGACACCGTCAACATGCTCATTTTGCGTCTCCGTTACTTTAAGAATATCTTCGTGCCGAGAGCGGTGAAAACGACTACTAGGTCATCCCCCTGCGCCTTGAGCCGCGGTATCACACTGGCGGGCCAGTCGGAGCCAGTGAAAAAGGCCGAACCGAGATTATCTGTCCCTGCGAAGGCCGTCGCGGATAAGATCTTGACCGTCTTGCCCGCAAGCGTCGCTGGTTCGCCAAGGTTCGCGAGTTGGACTTCCTGCCCTTCAGCGATCGCGAACGTCCCGTCCACCGACGGCCACGCCGACGCGCTTCCGTCCGCGAGCAGCGTCCCGACCGAAAGCGTTCCGTTAGACACCGTGCCCGCACCCTCGATCGAGGCGAAGCTCTGCGCGTTGCCGTCCAGGTCGAGCGTCGCGCCCTCGGCCACGTTCACGACAACGTTGACCGCAGCCGCGTGCATGCCATGGTTCCATTTGCAGCGCAGGTAGCATTCGACCTTCTGCCGCTCTTCGTCCGAGAGCCGGCGGTCGTAGCAGATGAGTTCGGCGAGGCGCTGGTGCCCGTTGTATTCGTGGTTCGTCGCGCCGGTCGGTTTGCGGCTGCGCCCGTCGTAAGCGAGCCCGTCCGCGTTCACGGGGCTGTCTTCATCCTTCACCACCATCGAGAGCTGATCCCACTTGCCGGAAAGACCTTCCGACGTGGGGCCGACGCTCTCGCCGTTCTTCCACCAGTCGGCGGATCGAGCGTTAGACTGGGCTCCCGAGTGCAGCAGCACGCAGATGTTGGTCGTGCCGACGTAAGTGGGCGGCTGCCCAGGCACAGGAGTGTAAATGCCGCGGTGCCAGGCATAAAGGTTGGTGTAGGTGTTCTCGCCGCTGATCTGTTCCCATTCGCCGCCGCCCATCAGGAAACCGCCGCCGTTCTGCGAGCCGACCATCCAGAACGCGGACTTTATGTTGCTGAGACGCTTGGGATTGCCTGCCGCGTCCTGCCACATGAAACAGGCGTTGTAACCCTGCATGTCCACCGTCGGACGATAGCCGAGATCCGGATCGTAGACGACGCTCTGCATATAGGCGCTGCCGCCGCTGCGGACCGCCTTCATGCCGTCTCCGACGGCGCTCGCCCATTCGGAGACGCAGTTCGTCGTGCCGTATTTCGTCGCGGTGATCCCGTACGTGGCGTCCGCGCGGTAGATGATACCGTTTGTGACGAGTTCAGGCGTCGCGTACGGGTCGGCGTTCTTCACCTTTAGCGTGCCCGCCGCGATCCCGACCGTGCCGGTGAACGCGGAAACGTCCAGCAGCGTGAGCGTGCCCGCGCCGGACTTGGTGAACGTGCCGTAACCGTTCAGGCTGACCATATCGTCGTCCTCGCCGTAGTTTTGGGCAACATCGCCACCTTCAACAAGGATTTCGTGAGAGACGATATCGGTCTTCTCCGGCGCGGCCGGAAGCGCCTCCGGCTCGGCGCCGAACCACTTCTGCATGAGATAGTTGCGGGTGGCGACCTTCTCGCGCGCGGAAAGCTCGCGCTCGTAGACGATCATCTCTCCGACCGAAAAGCCGCCGATACGAGAAGTGAGGTTGCGGTCGAGCGCCACCTGCCCGCCCGAGACGCCCGCGGAAGGATGCAGCTCCAAGAGGAAGTAACAATTCGTCGCGACCGGGTTGGCCATGCTGCCGAAGTTGACGCCGTTGGTGTAAATGTTGCCAGAGAATACGTTCTGCGAGGGATAGCCCTGAAAAAGCCCCGCGTCGCCGGAATACAAGTATTTGCCGGGGCTGATTTCCGTGAACGCCGAATGGAAGTCAATCTGATCGAGATCGTTGACAACCCCGTCCTTGCGGTTGCCGAAAAGCCACCCGCCGCCGCCCTGGTTGCCGGTCACCACGTAGATGGAACGCATCGAGTGCAGCGGGCGGTCGAGATACGCCCAGGTGCCGCCGAACGTCGGGGCATAGGCTGAAGAACTGCCGAACTTGCCGAAATCGACGACGTGCAGCCCTTCGCCGATCACGTCTTGGACAAAGCGAGGACTGCGGCTCTGTTCGGCGGACGGACGCCAAATCCCGACACCGCGGTTCTTGTCGTACCAGTTGTCGAGAACCGTCTCATTGTCGGCCGCGCGCAAGCGCATGTTTAGCGACTTCAAGTCTGTCGCGTCGAGATGCATCGTCGCGCCGGGCGCGTAAGCCGTCGCGGACTCGACGTCCCGCACGCCGACCACTTCCGCGCTCCCGTCAGCGATCGTGATCTTGCCGGCGTTGAAGAAGCTCGTTGTCTCGATCTCGAGCGCGCCCGCGCCGGTCTTCACGAGCTCGCCCTCGGCGACAAGCTTGCCTATGCGGACGGTCCGCCCCGCGCCGACCTCGATCTCGACCCGCACGCCCTCCGGGACGGTGAGCCGCTGGATATCCGTCGCGGCGAACGCGCCGGCCGGAAGCGCATAGCCCGGCGTTGCTTTGTTGAACCACTTCGCGTAAAGGTACGCCTGAGCGTCCCGGACCTCGCGCTCGGAGAGGACGCGGTTCCAGATCAGGAGTTCGCCGATGCGGCCGCCGCCGGTGTATGATCCGCTCTGGTCGATCATCACCCGCGACACCGCCCCGCCGGGCGTCTGGAACGCCGCGACCTGGTAGCCGGGCGTGGCGTAGCCCTTTGCGGCGTCCCACAGGCTGCCGTTCATCCACAACTTGCCTTGGGTGGCGTTGATGTCCGGCTGATTGTCGACCTGATAATAGTAAAGCGCCGTCTGATGGCTGGTGGTGCCCTGCGACGCGCGGGAAAAGGCCTTGTTGTTGAGTAGATTGCCGCCGCCGCGCTGGGCGCCGACCACGCCGACGACGGTGGCTATGCCGTAAATTGCGATCGGTGAATTGAGCGACTCTTCCACTTCATTCGTCGAAACCACGAAATGCACACCGTTGTCGCTGCCGTTGTTGGCCATAGCGCCGAAATCGACGACGTCGAGTCCCGCACCGAGCTCGTCGGGGAGAATCCACGGACGGTACGCGGTCGAACGCGGACGCAGCATGAACCGCCTGTTGAAGGCGTAAGCGTCACCAGTCGTGACGAGGTTGCTCATGACCTGCACGTAATTGGTGCCGGGATTGGCACCTTCGACCGTGTCGACAGATGAGCGTTCGCTCGGGTCGAAGCGGGCGTACAGGTGGTTCGGCAACCCCTCGAGCGTCGGCGTGGCGCGCAAAGCCGGGAAGCGGAGCGAGCCGTCGGACAAGATGAGTTCGCCCGAGTAGTTCGCGAGACCCTCGCCCTCGAAATTGAGTGTGCCCGCCCCGGTTTTGTTGAGCTTCGCGGAAGGCTGTCCTCCGCCGATGACTCGGTCTATTTCCAGCGTCTCGCCGGCGGCGACATCGATCATGCCCTCAAAATTATCCGTCGGCGCGTTAAGCGTCGTCAGCCGCGCCTCGCCGTTCCATCCGGTGCGGTTGCGCTCCAGCCATTTCGCCTCCAGGTACATCTCTACGAGCTCGATCTGCTCGCGGGTCAAGACCGTGTCATAGATGAGAAGCTCAGCGACCTCCTGCCCGCCGGAGACCCAGCTCATGTTGCTGCGCTTGTCGTTGATGCCGATGCCGTTCGCCTGCGCGATCG
>JAQVSS010000395.1 GCA_028700415.1 Kiritimatiellia bacterium | reverse complement strand
CCGCCGACAAGGGGAAAGCCGAGCTTCCGGTCACGCTGACCGTCTGGGACATCGACCTGCCCGACGGCCCGACCCATTGCAATCATTTCGGCGACTTTTCGGGAATCGCCCCGGTTTTCGGCGTGAAGCGCAACTCGGACGATTTCCGTGAAATTGAAGCCCGCTACTGCGAAGCCCTGGCCGAGCACCGCCTCAACCCGCCCCTGCCCAGCCGCCTGCTGCCGCAGGCGAACCCGGACGGCTCGCTGACCATCGACACGAACCGGCACGAGGCGCTGCGCGCGTTCATCGGGAAACTGCACGTGGCCGATTTCCAGATCCCGTCCTCGCCTTTCGGCCGCCTGCCGCACTCCACCACAAACGCCAACTACAAGACCATCCCGGCCGACCAGCGCGAAAAAGCCCTGCGCTATTACCGCGATTACTACCGGTACGTCAAGTCCAACGGCTGGGCGCACCGGGCGTACGTCTACCTCCTCGACGAGCCCAACACCGCCGAAAATTATGAGCAGGTGCTGGTCTTGGCCGAGATCGTGCATCAGGCCGCGCCCGAATTGAAATGCCTCGTCGTCGAGCAGACCTACCCCCACGATCCGGCCTGGCCCGACATCGACCCGGCGGTCGACATCTGGTGCCCGCTCTGGTCGTTCATCGACCGAGGGACGGTCAATCAGAAACTCAAGAACGGCGACGCCGTCTGGTCGTACACCGCGCTGGTTCAGCGGTCGCCGCGTTATCACCCCGCGCACGAAGAGGTGCGCGAGAAGGACCCGCCCTATTGGCACATCGACCGGCCTTTGCTGGTTTACCGCATACCGGCATGGGTCAACCGGCAGTACGGCATTACGGGGCTGCTTTACTGGAGCACCGTGACGCGGGTGATCGAGCCGTGGTGCAACCCGGCGTTCGCGCATCCGCGGCATTTCAACGGCGGCGGGTATCTGTTTTACCCCGGCGTCCCGTGCGGGATACGGGGGCCGGTCGCCAGCATGCGGCTGAAGAACCTCCGCGACGGCATGGAGGACTACGAATATTTCGCCCTGCTCGAGCGGCACGCCGGAGCCGCGGCCGTACAGAAAATCGTTGACCGAATCGCCCCCACGTGGTGGGGGTACACGCGCGATCCGAAAGCCCTGTCCGACGCCCGCCGGGAGTTGGCCGCGGCCATCCTCGCCCGCTGATGACACGAATGATTACAACAAAACAAGGAGCCGCAAATGAATAACGTTTTGAAGCTGTCCGTTGTCGCCGCCATCTTGGCCGTCGGCATGGTTCTTTCCTCGTCCCTGCTGTCCAAGTTCTTCGTGAGGATCCGGCAGGAACAGGCCATCACGGTAAAGGGGTATGCGGAACAGGATGTCGTATCAGACGTTGGGAAAGCTGGGGTTGCTCGCCAAGGCAACGGAAGACGGTTACCGCCGCGCCTTGGCGCTCGCCGACAACAGCAAGGGAAAGGTCGGCGCGCTGATCTCCGCGCAACAGGGGGTCTTCCAGATCACCGAGCGGAACTCGACGGCCACCTCGGGTTGTGGCGAATATGACACCTCCACCATCGAGAAGACGGCCAAAGCCGTCGTGACGCTCGAGTATGAGATCGAACCGGCTGGCCGCTGATTTACTTCTCCTCACCAACGCGGGCTTCGCCCGCAACCCAATATTCTCACCACGAAGACACGAAGGACACGAAGAAGAGGCGAGTCATTAAAAAACTTCGTGCTCTTCGCGCCTTCGTGGTGCAACAACTTGTTTTTTATCATTAGACACCATGGGAACGAACCGGACCGGCAGGTCATTCTCGCGCATGGCCACCACCTCCATTTTCATGAAAGCGTATCAGCAGGATACGACACCGCACCCGTCCTCATGACGCCTCCCCTGCCTTTCCGGTCATGTCCGGGATTCAGGTTCAGCGCCTTATTACATCGGGGCCCGTTTTCACGTATCCAGTATACTACCGTCGAATATCCAATATCCAACATGTTTTCCCGGCGCAAAAAAATTCTCGATTTGCCGCTTGTCAGGGCACGCCGGCTTTGTTACAGTTTTGGAACTTTTTCGCGGGGTGGTGGCGCAATTGGTTAGCGCACCGGACTGTCGATCCGGTGGTCGCGGGTTCGAATCCCGTCCACCCCGCCATTCATTTTCCGGAAACCGCTGACCTGTCGAAGGTCGGCGGTTTTTCTTTTCCTGAGGTCGCCTTATGCCCAACGCAGAACTGATCACAACCTCCCGCGGACTTGAACAGGCCGTCGCCCGGCTCTTGCGCGCAGACGCCGTCGCCGTCGATACGGAGTTCTTCTGGGAGCGCACCTTCTACCCCCTTCTCGGGCTGGTGCAGCTCGCAACCGCCGAAGGCCTCTGGCTGATTGACACCGTAAGCATCCCCGACATCCGCGTGCTGGGGCCGGTGCTGTCCTCGCCCGCGATCACCAAAGTGCTGCACGACGCGCCGCAGGACCTTGGCATTCTGGCCCGCGCCACAGGGGCGACGCCGCGCTCACTCTTCGACACGCGGCTCGCCGCAGGCTTCGCGGGCCTTTCGCCGGCCTGTTCGCTCCAGGCGCTCCTCCGCGACATCCTGGGGATCGAGATCTCCAAAGCCGAAACCCGCTCCGACTGGCTGCGCCGCCCGCTCAGCGCAAACCAGCTCCGCTATGCCGCCGAAGACGTCCTGTATCTGCTGAAAGCCCGCGAGGCGCTGCTGTCCCGCTGCGCCAGCGACACCGTGCGCGGCTGGCTGGCCGAAGACCTCGCGGCCCTGGACGATCCCGCGGTCTACCGCGACCGCGACCCGCGCCTCATGTATCTGCGCGTGAAAGGCGGCTCGCGGCTCGGCGCGCGCCAACTCGCGGTGCTGCGCGAACTCGCCGCCTGGCGCGAAAACGAGGCGCGTGCGCGCGACTGGCCGCGCGCCCACGTGCTGGACGACAGCCTTCTGGTGACGCTGGCCGCGCGCGCCCCCGCCGACCGGATGACGTTCCGCAATCTTCAGGGCATGCCGCGCGGCATGCCCGACACGGTGATCGCGGACGCGCTCGCCGCCGTGGCGCGCGGCCTCGCCGTGCCCGACGCGGAATGTCCACTCCCGTCCGGCGACGACCCCGGCTCGCGCCGCGCGCTCAAATCGGAGAGCGACAAACTGCTGGCCCACATTGCCGCCGCCTGTGCGGCACACGCCATCGACCCCGCTTTGGTGGCGTCGCGCGCCGACGCCGATTCGTTCGTGAAGGGACTCGCGGCGGAAACCGTCGGCGACCACCCGCTTGCAAAAGGGTGGCGACAGGCCTTTGTTGCCGGATTCACCCCATGAAACCCCTTCCCCTTGTGATCACAGCATGCTCCGCCCTTCTCACAAGCGCGGCAGACTGGCCACAGTGGGGCGGCTGTAACGCACGCAATTTCGTGGCGGAGGAAAGCCATCTTCCCGCATCGTTCCGCCCCGACCGAACCGAGATCACAAACGGCGTCCAGACGGTTGTGCCCGGCGAAAACCTGAAATGGTCGGCACCACTCGGAACACAGGCGTATGTGACGCCCGCGATCGCTCAAGGCAGAGTCTATATCGGCGCGAACGATGCGAAAGTCGACACGCACCGTTTCTCCAGAACGAAGGGCAGCGTCTTCGACTGTCTCGACGAAGCGACCGGGAAACGGCTGTGGCGGCTTGTCATCCCCCGGCTGAAGACGAAAAACAAACAGTTCAACTTCGACGACCTCGATTTAGGGCTCTGCTCCTCGCCGACCGTAGACGGCGACCGCGTCTACATCATGGGCAGCCGGGGTGACGTGCTCTGTCTCGACATCAACGGGCAGTCCGACGGCAATGCGGGGCCGTTCACCGACGAGGGGCACT
>JAQVSS010000394.1 GCA_028700415.1 Kiritimatiellia bacterium | reverse complement strand
CCGGAACAACGGTGTCACCGCGACGGCCGATGAGTCGGGGCTCGCGACCGTGAAGCCGAAACTCGTCACCGTCGAAACCAGTTCCGGCGTGTTCAAGCCGACGGTCGATTTCGGCGAGCTTTCATGGAAGACCAACTCGATTGCCACTGGCGTGGGCGTGACTGTGCAGAACGATTCCGCCGCGATGACGTTCTCGTCCCGCTATTCGGTGAAAGAGGCGTTTACGGTCATCGCGGATGCGCACGGATCGCTGGCTGAGTCCATCTTCAGTGATGTCTACGGTACCGATAGAGCTTCTCATTGCTTCAGCCGCGGTTTAGGAGGCCAGCTCTATTACTCCAATAATGTCTATGAGCCCTTCAAGGCGAGCTCGATCGTACTCAACGCTCTGACATACATGGATGGATCCAGAGCCTATCAAAGTACCGTCATCCCCGCCGGTTTTCATTCCTTCAACTGGATATGCTCGCAGGACGGCACCACGATTCCTTCCGGCTGGGGTGGACAGAACATCGGCGCCTTCGCCTATCTCGGTTTCAAATATACGGCGGTCGACACGATGATCGAACGCTGCGGTGGACAGTATGTGTCGGAACAGCTTGGTTTCAACCGTCTCCTGACCGTCGATGAGCGCGCTTATATGCAGGCGCTTCTCAATCACAAGTGGTTCGGGGGAACGCATCCGGGCGCGTTGGTCACCAACGAACTTGCCGCGATCTCGGTCGCCGCCGGCTCGGCGCTCGACCTCGGAGATGCCGGCGATCTCGTGACAATGTCGGTCTCGGAACTTTCCGGCGCCGGCACGATCACTGCGGATTCGCTCGATTTTGCGGGCACGCTCAACGCCACGATCGCGAACGGTTCAAGCGATTGCCTGACTTTCGACGGCACGCTAAACCTCGGCGAAGTGGAGCTTGCGGTGACACAGGACACCTCGGACGGCAAGATCGAACTCGGTGATTATCCGGTTCTAGCCGCGACTTCGCTCGTCGGCTTCGACAAGACGAAGTGGACGGTGACCGTCGCCGGTGACGGCCGGACGTATAGTCTGGTCGAGCGCGACAATACCGTTTATCTCCTGATCCGCCGCCGCGGCATTGCCATTCTTCTCAAGTGACGCATAATACAATGAACGCTTTTTCTTTGCTCGCGCTTTCCGCCGTTGTGTCTGCAACCGCGCTTTCCGAAGTTTCCGTAACCAACGACTTTGCGGTCATGACGTTCGACGGGGCGGGGCGGGTCACTTCGCTCAAAACGCGCGCGGACGGACGGGAACTCCTCAAGGCTCCGGCGACATTCTGTTATACGGGGGACGGTAAATACGTGCAGCCGGAACGGATGGAGGCGCGCGGATCCGACACATTCGCGTGGCTTTTCCCGGTGAAGGACGGCGGCGGCGCGGCGGTCTTCAAGATAACGTCGTTCGGCCCGGGGTGGACGATCGAGGTGCTGGACTGCACCGTGCCGACGGTGTCAAACCTCTATTTCAGCCGGTTGAAACCCGTATGCGCGAAGCACGTCGGCCGCATTGCGAACATGCTTTCCGACGACGGGCACGGTGTGTGTCTGCGCGGTTACCGGGCGAAATGCCGCATGGCGATTGGAAGCGACATGCGCGTCAACGTCGAGAAGCGGCACGGTTTCGCCGGCACGAAGGCGGGGCTTGTCGCCGCGGCGCGCCAAGACCTCGTCCAGGCGCTCCGGAAGATGACCGAGGTAGCGGGCGTGTTTCGCACGGTGAATGGTGGCGCGTGGTCGCTCGGTTCGGAGGCGAACCGGGGCTCGTACTGTTTCGCCGACCTTTATTCCTTCGCCGTCGAAGACTGGATCGACTTCGCGCTCCGCGGCGGTTTCGACACGATCCACCTGCACGGCTGGTGGAAGTACCGCGGGCACTACGAATTTCAGGAAAGCATGTTCCCGAACGGCGAAAAGGACTGGAAGGACGTCTGCGACCGCATCCACGCCGCGGGACTGCGCGTGGGCATGCACACGCTGACCGGCGCCATCCAGCCGCGGGACCGCTGGGCGACGCCGGAGTGCCGCGAGGATCTGATGGACTGGTGCGTCCACACGCTCGCGCGGCCCCTCGGGACGAACGACACCGTCATGTACGTGAAAGAGATGCCGGAAAAAGACTTCCACCACACGTTCCACAGCTATTCCTCGCGCGGCAACACTTTCCGCATCGGCACGGAGCTGATAACCTACACGGGCATGAAGTACGATCCGCCCTATGCTTTCACGGGCGTGAAGCGCGGCGGCTGGAACTCCAAGGTTACGGGCGTTATCCCCGCCGGCGCGAAGGCGCACTATCTCTATCAGCGTTACGACGCGTTCTATCCCGATCCCGAATCGCGACTCGCGGACGAGCTCGGCGCGGCCATCGGACGCGTGCGCGATCTCGGCGACGTCGACCAGATTTACCTCGACGGCGCGGAGGCGGTGCGCGAGGACCGCGACTACACGAACGACCGTCACCGCGAGCGCATCTTGCCGCATCTCAATAAAAAGATGCTCATCGAAGGGTCGAACAGTGACGCGTTCACGTGGTGGTATCTTTCGCGTTACGGCGCTTGGGATCGTCCGTACTGGGGCATGAAGCGCATGCATGACGACCATCTAGTTGATGTCGAACGCGCTCGCACACGCAATCTTCTGGAGGCGCAGATGGGCTGGTGGCATCCCGAAACCGGTAACTGGAAGCATCCGGGACACCGCCTTGATGACATGGAGTATTTCGCCGCGCGCAACACGGCGGTCGACACGTCCATGTCCACCCAGGGCACCGGCGTGTCAAGCGCCGCCCCGCTCCAATTCTCGGTGATGCGTCAGATCACGTTGCTCGGCTGGTACGAGCGCTTCCGCATGGCGCGCGTCTTCTCGCCGGCCGCGATGGAGATTCTGGCGCGGCCCCGGCAGGAGACCAAGCTGCGCCTCAACCGCTACAGTGGCTGGCAGATCTCGGCCGTCACCGCGCTCGTCCACCGCGTTACGGGCGCGCACGGTACGGACAAGTGGAGATGGAATCTCTCCGCCGCAGGCGCGGCGTCGCTGCGCGTCGAGGCGCTTTATCACGCAGACACGGCGTCCACCAATGCCGTCACGCTCCTTTCCGCCGCGGACGCGAGTGTGATGCGACAGCCCTACAGCGTTAACCACGTCGAGCTCAAGGTCGCGACGGCGAAGGATGCGGATAAGGGCGACACGCTGCGGTTATCTGTCCGGAACGGCCGCGGTGCAGTCTACGGTGCGAACTGTTGTGTGCTGAAGGAGTGGAAAGCGGATCCCTACAAGTCGGCGAAGGGCTGTTATGCGTTCGGCCTGTGGGTGAAGGGCGACGGTTCGGGGGCAGACCTCTGGGTGGCTATTGAAAGCGCGAAGCTCTATCATTGGGGACAGAGTTTCCATCGCATCCCACTGGACTTTGACGGCTGGCGGCAGTTCACGTTCTTGATGCGCGAGCGCGACATTACCGAGGCGCACGCGTTCGCCTGGGGCGAGGGTCTCCATCCGATGGTGACGTGCGCGACACCGATCAACATGGAGCACATTGGTTCAGTGCGACTTTACTTCAACAACATCCCGACGGACCGGGAGGTCGTGACCGAAGTTTCCGAGATCACGGCGTATCCGGCGGTGAAGAAGACGGTGAAGGGGCCGGCGCTTGTCGTGAACGGGCGCGAGACAGCCCTGCCGTTTCCCGAGATGGAGTCCGGCGACTACGCCGAACTCGACGAGGGACGTTGGCATCTTTACGACGAAGGCGGCCAGCCTAAGGCCTTTGCGCGCGGCTCCGAACTCAGGTTCGGCGCGGGTACGAACGAGCTCGCGTTCAAAGGCGTCACTACGGAAGGCGCGCCCGCCCG
>JAQVSS010000078.1 GCA_028700415.1 Kiritimatiellia bacterium | reverse complement strand
TGAAAGGTTCCTTTTTTCGAGTGAATCGAATGAATCGAAAAACCCGAAAGAATCGACTTGTCGAATTCCTCGATTCAGTCGATTCCTTCGATCCTGTTTTATTCGCTCCAGCCGTGCGCGTCGCGCACCTTGATCATCGCGGCCAGAATGGAATTCCACGTCGCGGGCTGCAACATCACCCCGTTGGTGAACATGCAGCCGTCCCAGCAGAGGTGCCGGATCGTGCGGGTCGGCTCGCCGTCCTCATCGCGCAGCCACTGGCCCGCGCACCACACGATGTCCAGCTTTCCGTTTGGGTCGTCCGGCAGGCAGTGTCGCCCGGTCTTATCGTGCGTGCCCTGGCCTTTGACGGTCGCGTCGTTCTGCGCGACATGGAAGTCGATGGTCCACGGGCGCAGAGCCGCGGCGAGCTTCGCATAAGCGGCGCGGAACGCCGCCGTGTCGCTCCAGTCGAAATCCTCCGGCAGCAGGCGCGCCTCGGGCGCGTTGTACCCGAGCAGATAGAGCAGCGTGTGCGCCATGTCCGCCTGGAAGCCCAGCGTTTTGGGGCGATTGACGCCTTCGAGCACATCCACCATCGCCTGCCACGAGTGCATCCCGCCCCAGCAGATCTCGCCCTCGGCGGCGAGCCATTCGCCGTATTCCTCCGCCACGTCGCACGCGCGGGAAAAGGTGTCGATGATGAGCTTCGTGTTGCCGGCGGGATCCTTGGCCCACTCGGCGACGCCGCCCGAGGAGTCGATGCGGATCACGCCGGAGGGGCGCACACCCAACTCGCGTAGCTTCTGGCCGATGCGGCACGCCTTGCGCACCTGCTCCAGCCAGTGGCCCCGTTTCTCCGCGTTGCCAAAGGCGCAGCCGCTCCAAACGGGCGCGACCAGCGAACCGATGGCGAGCCCTTTGGCGGTCACGGTGTCCGCGAGGCGCTTGAGGTCGTCGTCCGCCGAATCGATGTCCACATGCGGTGCGCACAGGAAGAGGTCGATCCCGTCGAACTTCACGCCGTCCACTTCGGCGGCGGCGGTCAGGTCGATCATGGTCTGCAGGCCGATGGCCGGCTCCGGCGTGCCGGGTCCCTTGCCCACCACGCCCGGCCAGGTGGCGTTGTGCAGTTTGGGGTATGCTTTGGGCATTTACTCCTCCTTGGGTTGGTGGTTGTAAAATGCTGAACAGTCACTGAAAAGTCTTTCTCAAAGTTGGTCGCAGGGTTTCTGCGGATCATCCTTTTTCTGGGCAAGGCGTTCTTTGGCGAGTTCGACGGCTTGATGGAATTTTGCCAGCAGCAATTCCTTGGGCGGCAGTACGGTCAGGTACTGCGCCACACGGATGTTGCTTCGGTCGAGCTGCAACAATTCGACATGCTCATCGTTCTTTCCAGCGCAGAGGATCAGACCTATCGGTTCCTCTTCGCCATCAAGTTGTTCATTTTTTTGCAGCCATCTAAGATAAAGTTCCATCTGCCCTTTGTGCGAAGCCTCAAACTCGCCAAGTTTCAGTTCGATGGCCACGAGACGGCGCAAACGCCGATGGTAAAAAATCAAGTCGATGTAATAGTCTCGGTTGTCAACCGAAATGCGTTTCTGGCGGGCAACGAAAGCAAAACCGTCGCCGAACTCGGTGATGAACTTCTGGATTTCGGTGAGAATGGCACTCTCAAGGTCTCTTTCGGAATAAGTGTCGGCAAGTCCGAGGAAGTCTAAAAAATACGGGTCGCGGAATACCATGTCGGGCGTCATCTTCCCGGTATTTTTCAACAAGTCGATGTCGTTCTTGATAGTCAGCGCGGGCTTTTTACTGATCGCTGTGCGTTCGTAAAGCATGGCGTCGATGCGCTCACGCAGGGTACGGACGCTCCAGCGCTCAAGCCGGCACAGCTCAATGTAGAAATCGCGTTTAAGTGGATCGTCCATTGGAATTACGACGAGGAGGTGCGTCCAACTCAATTGTCGTATCAACGATACGACATTCTCCTTCTCGGGGAAGGCTCGGGCGAACTGCATCATTCGTCTGACTTGTTTTTCGCCCCATCCGCGACCAAATTCCTGGACCAGACGCGCACACAGATCTCCGAGGACGCGTTTCCCGTATTCCGCGCGCTCATTACCAAGAACTTCATCGTTGATACGCTTGCCGACGTTCCAGTACAGCAGGGAAAGTTCGGCGTTGACACCGGCGGCGACACGCTGGCGGCAGATCGCGATCAAGTCCCGGATGTCCGTCAGCAACGGGGTTTCGGCTTGAGCAGAAACAACGTCTTTGACAACAACCGGTGTTCCCTTTTTTGCGTTCTTTTGCTTTTGGGCACGAGCCATATCCCACCTAGGATGCTCACACAAAGGCACAATGATCGCACCGATATCGTTTGTGGACACTGTGGCTTTGTGTGAGCTTGAATCGCTTATTCCCTACTTGCCGATTTCCGGCGCGTCGGGGTTCACCTCGGGGCCGAAGTAGCGCAGGATTTCCAGCGGCTCGGTCGCCGACGTGTTCTCGTACACCACGCCCGCCCGCGCCGCATCGTGCACCACGAAAAACTCGTCGTCCGTGATGTCATGGAAACGGATCATGTTGGGGCTGGAAAGGGTCTGCCCATTGATGGTGCCCCTGCCCTGCACCGCGATCAGGCAGTAGGCGCCGTTGTCCTTGACCGTGCAGCGCGCGCCGGGCAGGACGGTCAGCCGCTTCGCGGTGACGCACTGCCAGCCCTTGACGCGGCCGTAGCAGATCCAGTAGTCCAGGTAGCCCTCTTTCACCGAGCCGCCCGCCAGCACCGGCTCGAGGAAGTGGTTCTTGTAGAAGTTCGGGTCCGTGTTCTCCTTGAGGTCGACCATGCCGGCGATGAAGTCCAGGTCGTGTTGCTTCGCCTTGGGCACATCCTTGACCAGCAGCGACCACGGGACGTAGTTCTGGTCCACGAGGTTCTGGAACATCGCGAACACATCCGAGCCCCACTGCGGCTCGTACGTGCAGAGCGAGCCCGGCGCGTGCAGCACGTTCGGCGGGACAAACCAGCCGGTGCCGGCTTTCAGGCGGTAGGCCGGCGCGATGTCGGTGATGCCGTTGTCGCCCTTGTTCCAGCGCTCGAGGCACTTGACGATGTCCGCCTTGGTGGTGCCGGGAACAAGGCCGAAGAAGGTGTAGGGGAAACGCGCGCCGAGGTTGTTGTTCTGCGGCGGGAAGTAATACGATTCCGGCTTGCCGTCCTGGCCCACCAGTTTGGCCAGCTTGTCGTCCTGGTGCAGGTGGTGCGGGAGCGGGCCGAGGTTGTCGAAGAACTTGCTGTAGACCGGCCAGCGCCGGTACTTCTTCCAGATTTTCGCGCCGACCGCGCCGGCGCCCAGTTCGGCCACCACGTCGCGCAGCAGCGCCCGCCTGTTCTCAAAGACCACGTAGCTGAGGCCCTCGTCCGGCACGCGCCCCTCGTTGGCGGCCTCGGTGGTGGAGCCGAACCAGCGCTCGTCGATGCCGCCGCGGTTGAGACCGAAGGCGAACAGGTCGTCCGGGTGCAGCTTGATCCTGCGCCCGGGATAGCAGAAGGAGCGGGGCACCCAGTTCGGCGTCAACCGCAACACGCCCTTGCCCTGATTCAGCGCCGCGTCAGCCAAACCGCGCACGTTGGCACTCACCGTTTTCAGCTCTTTCACAGACCGCACGTTCATTTCTTGCCTCCTGTTTTAGGATACGTCGGTATCATACGCATCCCAGTTTGCCGCGTCTTGTAAACAGCCTTTTAAAATGTGTACATTATCCGCACGAAAAATGAAAACGGCCGGCCGCGAACGGGGTTATTTCATGCTCGGCAGCACGATGCCGCGCAGAATGATTTTCTGACACGCGATGAACACGGCCGCCGTGGGGAGCGAGACCAGAACAAAGCCTGCCATCACCGCCCACGGCTGGTCGCCCAACTGCTGGCTCATCTGATACATCCACACCGCCAGTGTCCAGTGGCTCTGCTTCTGGCACACCAGCAGCGCCCACTCCCAACTGTTGTATGCAAAGACAAAGGCGGACAGGGCGTTCACCGCGAGAATCGGCGTGGTCATCGGCAGGGTGATCCTGAAAAGGATCTGCCACTCTTTCGCGCCGTCGATCGCCG
Source organism: Kiritimatiellia bacterium (assembly GCA_028700415.1). GTDB lineage: Bacteria > Verrucomicrobiota > Kiritimatiellia > RFP12 > UBA1067 > JALHET01. Next base: position 11,403 of record JAQVSS010000078.1, on the reverse strand, counting down.
CCGCCTCATACAGCTCGCGCGGCAGCCCGTCGAAAAACCCCTTGAGAATGAAGATCGACATCCCGCTCGCCAAGGTCGGCAGGACCAGCGCGGCGAAGGTGTTGAGCAACCCCAGGTCGCGGATCAGCAGAAAACCGGGAATGGCCGTCACCGCAGCCGGGAACGCCATCGTCGCCAACAGGAAAAGCAGGATTTTCTCCGCGACCCGCAGCCCGAACCGCGACAGCGCGTACGCCGCCAGCGGGTTCACCGTGAGCGTGGCCAGCACCGACAGGACGACCAGCAGCAGCGTGTTGCCGAACGCCCTCCCGCGCAGAAACAGGTACTCGCCCACCAAGCGGTAGTTCGCCAGCATGCCCGCGCCGAAATCCGGCCAGCCGCGCCGGGCAAAGGTCACCGCCATGGCCTCGCGGATCGGGAACCGCGCCTCCTCGATGCGCGCGAGCGACCAGCCGTACGCCCGGTTGATCCCCTCCACCGAACCGTACGCCTTGAGCAGAAACGCCTGCCACTCCTGCTCCGCGCTCTGCACCGCCAGATTCTCAAGCGGGACCTGCGGGATGAAATTGCGCCAGAGCGTGCTGTTTTCGTAGGCCGGAAGTACGATCTCCGGGAAGGCCGTGTGCGGACACGGCTTGCCGGAGCCGTACATGAGGCGGACATAGGTCTCGAACGTCTTGCAGGTGCGTTGCACATGCGCCTGATAGGCGCGTTGGAGCTCCGGCGTCACGCGGACACGCAGCAGCCGCCGCGGATAGGCCTCGCGCACAAACCGTTCCCACACCTGCCGCACGCTCGCCGGCGCATCCGGCGGCAACGGATACAGCGCGCCCCAGACCGCCGCCTCTGCCGGGGCCACCCGGTCTGCCGCACGCCGCAGATAGGCCGACCACAGCGGCCGCGACTCGTAGGGTACCGTCCGGGTCATGGGGCAATCCCGCGCCATCGTGCCGGGCGTGAACACCCGTTCGCGGTAGGCGCGCTTAAACGCCTGATACACCTCCATCTTGGCGTCCCCTTCCGGATAGTCCCACCCCGCGTGGTGCAGGGGCGCGCGCTGCTGAGCCATCATGCGGATGCCGAAGAAGGTGTTGTAGCGGATCCGCCATTCGCGGTTGAGCCTGTCCAGCGCCGCCTGCCGCCGTTCCGCCGCCGACCGTCTGGCGTCGGCCGACGGATCGCCGGCGCGCACCTTCTCTTCGTAATAGCGGCGCACAAAACCGGCCACATCGCGCGCATCGAAGGAGCAGACGCTGTTGCGGATGTCGTAGCCTTGGTTGAAGGCCGCATAGTCCGCGGCCATGCGTTGCCACCTCGCGGCGGTCTGGGGTTCATCAAGCCCCTTCAGCTGCGCGGCGGCAAAGGCTTGGCTCCCCGCACGGTCACGCGCCACCGTGATCCAGCTTCCCCAGTACGCGGGAGCGTCGGGATAGGCCTCTGAGGGGAAACGCGGGTAACAGGTTGCGACATATCTCATGAAGCGGTCATTCCTGTCCCACAGCGCGCGCACGACCGGCGAAAAACGGGTGTAGTCGTACGGCCCGGTCAGCGACGAGGCGAACATCACGAGAAACGGCCACACCATCGTGATCCCGCCCAGGGAAAGCGCCGCATAGACCAAAGCCAGAAAAACCCGCGCTTTCGTTGTCTTCCGCTCGACTGTCAAGATTACAGCCATTCCGTTGCGCCACTGCCTCCCCGCCCTAAACGATCAAGGTTTCAACGCCTGCCCGACGGCGCCGGTCAGATGCCGCGCGTGAGCCGAAGGGTCTCCGCCTTTTCGAGGCCGGTTACCTTGAGGCTGCCATCCGCATAGGCCTCCACCACCGCATAGGCGTTGTTCCGGCTTCCGGAGCCCATGACCAAGGCTTTTAACGTGTAGTAGTGGAGCCCCTGTTTGCGCGTGTACCGGCCTTCATGGTGATGGCCCTGAAAGACGGCGCAAACCTTTCCGCTCCGCTCGAGCACGCGACGCACTTCAGCCGCGTTCCGCACAAAGACATCACCTTCGTCGGCGTCGAGGAGCTGATGGATGAAAACGATAACCGGGCTTTTCGCCTTTCCGAGATCTTCTTCCAGCCAGGCAATCTGTTCCGGAGGCACGTAGGCCGCCCGCCAATCGAAGTTCCCGGAGTTGTAAGGTGTCCCGTCAGCTCTGAAATTCGCGTCCAGCGCAACAAAATGCACGCCCTTCACATCGAAAGAATAAAAAGACCGTGCGCGCGGGATTCCCGTGTTTTCTATATTCTCAAGAAACTGGTTTTTCGAGATCCTGTCTGTGTCGTGGTTTCCCAGCACATGATACCGCGCGCCTTTGAACTGCCGGAAGACCGCCTCAATGGACCGGAGGTAGCCGACCGTGGCCTCAGGCGTCTGTCCCTGATCTTTAAAGTCCCCCAGTTCGACAAGAAAATCGGCACCCCGGTTGTTCATGTACGCCACACATTCGGCCAGTTTCCCCGTCGATTCACGGTAATAACGGCCGATCAAGGGCTCCCGGTCTGCGAAATGGCAGTCCGTGACCACCCCGAACGTGACGAGAGGCGCTGACGCCCCGGCTCCGCTTGCCTTTCCCACGCAAAACCCGGCCGTTGCGGTTCCTGCCGAAAGGAGAAACCCTCGGCGCGACCAGGTATCCGTTCTTTTCCGACTGCGCATCCTACCCTCCTTAGGCTCCCCGTTTCCGGATAAGTGCCGCCACACGCCCCGCAAGTTTGCGGTAGCCTTCCGCGTTGGGGTGAATCGCGTCGCTCTTCAGCGAGCGCGTCGATAGAATCTCGGGCAACACCTTCGCCTCGTAGGGGATCTTACAGGTGGCCGCGACTTCGGCATAAAAAGGCGGCGCCCTAAGAAACAGCCCCGGCTTGGGCACGCCGAGCAGGATCACGTCCGCCCCGCAGCCCTGCGCCGCCTCGATCATTGCCCGGACATTCCGGGTGATCACCTCATCGTTGACTTTCTGCAGCATGTCGTTGCCGCCGTGGCACAGCAGCACCAGATCCGGCTTGTGCTGTTTCAAGACGTCCGGCAGACGGTCAAGCCCCTCCGGCGAGGTCTCGCCGGGAATTCCCGCATTCACAACTTTACATCCCAACAGCCCCGCCAGCACAGCCGGATAACTCTCGTTTCCGTCCGCGCCCGTTCCCGCTGTCAGGCTGTCGCCGAAAGCCAACACCACCGATTCCGGCGTCAGCGGCCGGACGCGGGGCGCAGGCCCGCAACCGGATAACACAACCGCTATCAGCCACGCACAACTCCACCCTGTCAGCCTTTTCATGCTTACCCCCGTGCCCTTCCGTTCAACTGCTATAAAACCGGGTGACGATCCGGACAAAAACAAGCGAGAGCAACACAAAGAAGATGGCGGGCAAAAGTCCCTGCGCACCGGTGACCGCGCAGCAGCACGCCTGCACCAGCAGCAGGTTCCGGATGTGTCCCCCCACCGTGACGGGAACCGGCTGCAGCCGGTAAAGCATTCCCCCCAGCAGCCACGCGCGCATCAGCGTCATCGCCATCAGAAACACATAGAAGGCCGGAGCCACTCCGGCCAGGCGCTCCCGTGCGGAAACCGCCGCCAGCAGCGCGGGCAGAAAAACCAGCAGCGCGGCGAAGGGCAACCAGCGCGTGAACCCCTGCGGTTTGTCCGCCTCCATCTCGCGTCTGGCCACAGCCGAAAACGCCGCGACATAGAGCGTCAAGCCGCAGGCGGCCACAAAAACCGGCACGCAGGAAGCATCCGGCGTCCGCAACAGGGCGGGCCGCGCCGCCACCGCGCCCAACAACAGGCTCAGCCCGCGGCACACCCCCATCGCAGCCACGCCGGCACCCGGCACACGTTTCAGCGCGGCGTTGTACAGCACGATCAAGCCCGCGAGCGCAGCGGCCACAAACAGCGCGGGGCGGCCCGCAGACAGCGCGAGGTTGAGTCCCGAAAGCCCCATCGCGATCGCGGCCATGCGCGCCTGCGGCACGGTGATCTCGCCCGCCGGCAACGGGCGCTCGGGGCGCTCGCGCGCGTCCGTTTCAAGGTCGAGCAGATCGTTCAGTATCAGGCCGAAGAGATAAAGGCAGAACGACGCGCCCGCCGCCGCAATCAGAACGGGCAGGCTCCCGTGCGGCCCGCCCGCCGAGGCCAGCAGGAAACCGGCCACAGGGTCGCCGGGCACGGTCAGCAGGTTCGGCAGGCGGACGAGCCGGAACCACGGCATCAGATTGCGGATGGCGTTCAAGCGTTACACCCCATCACTTCACGATCGGGGTGAGAACCATGTTGCGGTAGTCGACGTCGGTATGGTCGCCCTGAAGGTAGATCGGCCCTGGCCGGAACTCGTCCGAGGTCATCGCGCCGCCGGTACACCCGAGGACGGGCTGGTTGCCGATGATGGTTTTGCCGTTGAGGATCACCGTCAGGTGGCGGTCAACCAGCGTGATGTCGAGCGTCTGCCACTCGCCGGCCGGTTTCTCGGCGGCGACGGAGGGAACGATGCGGCTGTAGAGCGCGCCCATGTTGTGGGAGTCGCACGGCTTGCCGAACGTCTCGGCGATCTGGACTTCATAAATGCCGCGCAGATAGATGCCGCTGTTGCCGCCCTTGGGCACGCGGACATCCGTCTTCAGGTTGAAGTCCTCGAACTCCGCCTCGGTGCGGATGTTCGTGCCGTGGCGGTTCTTGCCGTCCGGTCCTTTCACGCGGTTGCTCAGCATCCCGTCGCTTATGCTCCAGCAGTTGGGGGCCTTGGCGTTCATCGCCTTCCACCCGGTCATATCCTTGCCGTTCAGCAGCGGGACCGGCGCGCCGAACTTCAGTTTCGCCAAATCTGGACGCGGCGGCAGGTCGGGGATTTTCTTGCCGGCGAACTGCGCCTGGGCAATCTCTTTGCCCTCGCAGGTAACGGTGCGGGACGAAAACGCCAGTTTGTCCCCCTCAAGCTTGGCCGTCATGGTCTCGGTATTCTGAACGTTCTTGCCGTCTTTCTTTACGTTGTGCTTCCGGACAACGACCAGCGCATTGTTTTCGATCTTGGTTTCCGCCACCGGCAGCACGCTGCCGCCGCCCCACAGGAGGGAGCCCGTGAGCGCCCCGCAGGAGCGACGTTCTACTCCCAGCCAGCCGGCGCCGCCGCCGGGAAGCGTCAGAGCCCAACGCCCGACATACGGGTTGGCCGCACAGTTTTTTTCCTCGGCTGACAAGGACATCGAACCGAACAAGAGCCCGGCGGTCACCAGGCCGTATACGGAAGAAGCACAAGGTGTGTTTTTCATAGTGGAGATTGTCTCGTTTTCCGGTTCCCCGACTCAAGCACAAAACACACGGATATGAAGGATCGGGCGCTTCCCCGTTGCATTGACTTGGGCTCAGACTCGAGAACCGCCAGCCTGGCGAGGGGAGTGATCCGAAAGTGTCACCCATGTCCTGAGCCTGGTTTGTTGCCTATGTCCTGACTGCGCCGAAAGAACGCCCAACGTTCAACGCGCAACGTTCATGTGGGGGGACGAGTGTCGGGCGGCGAGTGTCGAGCGTCACAGAATTCCGGCGACAGAGCGCCGGAACTACAGGGCCAGGGAAGATTATCCTGACATCAAAAAAACCGCCCCACACACTACTCCCTCTCAGTGTCTCTGTGCCTCCGTGGTAAAAACCCCTGCAAACCGCGGACGGCACGGAGACCGTCCATGCGGTGCCTCAACGTACTAAGGGACAGACAATGTGTGCCTTCCTTGAACGTCTCGATGTCCGCCGATTTTCCGGTCTGCCGGAGCCAGTAGCGGAATTTAACGATGGCTTCGCGGTAGGCCCGCCGCAGACCCGGGGAAACGGCTGTCATCAGCGCCTGCTCCCAGTCTTCGAAAATGATCGGTTTTCCGTCCATGTGAACCTCCAAGTAGGCTTTATGCTGGATTCTCGCACCCGCCAGGGGTACGATACCGCATAAAGCCTACTTCGTCGGCAAGTGCTAAAACTAAGATTTTGATGGCCATGCTCTTGACGTAGATACGCGGAGTATATACAATGTCGGTGATGAAATTCACATGGGATGAAACGAAGAACGCGATGAACCGGCAGAAGCACGGCATTGATTTTGTCGATGTCTCGGCCATGTTCGACTACCCCATGGTGACCTTCTTGGACCAAAGGAAAGAGTACGGCGAAGACCGATGGATCGGGATCGGCTGGCTGGGTGATATTCTGGCTGTCGTCGTTTACACCGAACCGAAGCCAAGAATGACGAGAATCATATCCGCACGAAAGGCAAACCGTCATGAGCAAAGTATCTACGCAGAAGAAATCGGGAACTGACTGGAAGAGGTTGAAAGGGATGAAGGATGCGGAGATCGACTTCACCGACATCCCCCAAGTCGACAAAGCCATGTTCCGAAAAATGGTCATCCGCATGCCCGAAAAGAAAGCGCCTCTCTCTCTACGTCTTGACCCTCGGGTAATCGAATGGTTCAAGGGACAAGGACCCGGATACCAGACGCGCATTAATGCCGTCTTGCAGTCCTATGTCGAGGCGCACTCGCACTAAACAACGAAACCCGCCCAACAACGCGGTGGAGGCGACGGGATACCGCCGCCTCACCGCTGGCGTAGCTTTTAAAATAATGAAGGATCAGAAAATCACAAATCCATTACATGAGACAATCCGTAATTCCCTCATTGTACTTTGCGTTGCGGGATTAAGAAGTGCTTTCACGGTCATCATTGACAAGAAGTCTATCGAGTGGACGAGTGAATATATGAAACCATTTTTCGTTTTGGAGGGTTCGGGCCGCTTCCTGCGGTCTTGACGTTTGGGCGAGGGCTTGGGACAATCTTGCACAAAGGAGATTTTGAACCATGAACCTTTCCGACCCACAGCGTCAGGCCGTCAAAGAGTGGCTGGTTGCCGGCGCCTCTCTGTCCGACGTCCAGCAGCGTCTGAAGAGCGAATTCAGCCTGGCCCTGACCTATATGGATGTGCGGCTCCTTGTGCTCGACATCGGCGCGGAGGTCAAAGACAAACCGGAGCCGAAACCAGCCAAGACCGAGACTCCGGAACAGCCGGCGGATACGCCGGAGGCGGATGATCCCTATGCCGACGACTTTGAAGAGCAAGGTGCGCCTCAGTCGAAGGACTCGCCGTCACCGGACGGGGACGCGGGCAGCAAAGTGACCCTGTCGCTCGACCGCCTGGTGGTGCCGGGCGCGATGGTCAGCGGCGATGTGACGTTTTCGGATGGCGTGAAGGCACGCTGGCTTATCGACCAGATGGGACGTTTCGGGCTGGACCCGGAGACCCCGGGCTACCGTCCCACGCCTGCGGATCTGCAGGCGTTCCAGGCGCAACTGCGTTTGGAACTTAAACGGCACGGGTATGCGTAAGGACAACGAACATGAGAATCGGATTTTTAGGTGCAGGGAAAATGGCGGAGGCGATTCTCGCCTCGATGGTAAAGACCGGCCTTGTCAACGCTTGGGATGTGATGGCCTGCGACAAAGCCGCCGACCGGCGCGCGCTGATGGAGAAGCAGTACGGCGTGATCGTCACAGAGGATGCGGCTGAGACCGTCAAGCAATGCAACGTGCTGGTGTTGGCGGTCAAACCGCAGGATCTCGACGCGTTGCTGGCCGGGGTCAGGGACCGGTTTACAGCCAAGCATCTGCTGGTCTCGATCGCGGCGGGCAAGACGCTGGCCGCGGTAAAAAAGGCAGCGGGTGCACGGCCGCGTGTCGTGCGCGTGATGCCGAACCTCGCGCTGATGGTGCAGGAGGGCATGAGCGTCTACTGTGCGGCCAAGAACGCCAAGGCGGCGGACAGGGCGCTGGTGGCGCAAATCTTCGGGGGCGCGGGAGCCGCGCTCGAGTTGCCCGAAAAGCATTTCGACGCGGTCACCGCACTGAGCGGTTCGGGGCCCGCCTTCATCGCGTATGCGGCGCAGGCGATGATCGAAGGGGCTGTGGCCCTGAAGCTGCCCAAAGACGCGGCGCGCCTGCTGGCGGAACAGACGCTGGTCGGCACCGGCATTTACCTGCAGAACACGGGACGCGACATCGCGGAGTTCATTCAGGCCGTAGCCTCGCCAAAAGGCACGACGGCCGCAGGTCTGGCGGTGTTGGAGAAATCGGCCGTGAAGGCCGCGTATGCCAAAACGCTGGCGGCGGCGGCGGCACGCAGCGCGGAACTGAGCAGGGCGTAAGAAAAAGGAGCGCATGGAACGGCGGACCGGATTCGTGGGAATCATTTTGGAGAACCGCGATTGCGTCGATGCGGTGAACCACGTGTTGTCTGGCCATGCGGAGCTGATCCTCGCGCGGGTCGGCCTGCCGCGCCGCGACAAAGGGGTCTCTGTGATCACCCTGGTGGTTGAGGCCACCACGGACGAGCTGGGCGAGCTGACGGGCAGGCTCGGAACGCTGCCGGGCGTGTCGGTAAAATCGGCGCTTTCCAAACAGGGAAAGCGGGAGAGGGAAGACGGTTAGCGGTTTAGGCCGTTAGCCTGTCAGGCTTGCGCATGATCAACAGGGCACTCCGCGCTTCACTCCTATTTTGTCTGGGCACTTTCTTCGCGTCGGGAACAATGGCGCGGGAAAAGCCCGTTGTGTTCGTATCGATTCCGCCGCAGGCGTGGCTCGTGAAACGGCTGGCGGGCGAGTCCGTGGAAGTCCAGACGCTCTTGCCGGCGGGCGCGGATCCGCACACGTACGAGCCTTCCGCAAGGCAGGTGAAACGGTTATCCGAGACCGCGCTGGTTTTCACGCTCGGCCTGCCGTTCGAAGCGCGGCTCGTCCTACAGGCGGGAAAACTGAATCCCGCGTTGAAGGTGGTGGCCATGGATGCTGGGATTCCGAAGCACGGGGCGGGCACGCATGAGCACCACGGCACGGAACCGGGGCACGTCTGCGCGGCGGGCGGCGACCCGCACATCTGGCTCTCGCCGCGCCTGTTGTGCGCCATGGCCTCGAACACCGTGGCCGCACTGGAAGCGGCTCTGCCGCAGCAGGGTGCGGCGCTGGAAGGTGCTTTGGCTAAAACGCTTGACGATATCCGTGAAACCGATGAGGCGGTGCGCGCGCGTTTGCGGAACGCGCCGGTGAAAATCTGGGTCGTGTATCATCCCTCATGGAGATACTTTGCGGAAGAGTACGGTTTGTCGCTGCTGGTGCTCGAACAGGACGGCAAGGCTCCTGCCGCCCGGCATCTGGCGGAGGTGATCCGCCACGCCAAGGAAGCGGGCGTGAAGGTGGTGTTTGCCGAACCCCAATACGATGTGAAACCCGCCCAAACGCTGGCGACGCACATCGGCGCGCGGCTGGTGCTCGTGGATCCTTTGAGTGAGGCGTGGCCCTCCCTCATGCGGGATGTGGCTAAAATACTGGCTGGGGATTAAGGGTTCATGGCTGATAACGCGACAGTGATCGAAGTGGACAACGTCTGTTTTGCCTACAACGGGCAAGAGGTGCTGCACAACGTTTCTTTCGAGATCCGCGAACGGGCGCTGGTGGCGGTGGTGGGCCCCAACGGCGGCGGCAAAACGACCCTGCTGAAACTGCTGCTGGGACAGTTGACGCCGCGCTACGGCACCATCCGTGTTTTTGGCGGTGCGCCGGAAGCGGCGCGCACGCGGGTCGGTTATGTGCCGCAGGCCGCGCCGTTCGACCCGCGTTTTCCTGTCTCGGTGCGCGAGACGGTCCTGATGGGGCGCGTGGGGCGCAACCGGTTGGGCATCTATGGGCGGGAAGATCGCGCGGCAGCGGGCCGCGCCCTGGAGCGGGTCGGGCTCACCGACTTCGGGAAGCGGGCTTTTGCCGAACTGTCCGGCGGCGAACGTCAACGGGTGTTGATCGCACAGGCACTGGCAGGCGGCTCGGAACTGCTGCTTCTGGACGAACCGGTCGCCAACGTTGACCCCGAACACTCCGGCCGGATGTACGCCTTGTTCAAAGAGCTGACCGCCGAGGTCACCGTGATGATGGTTTCGCACAACCTGAGCGTTGTAACGGGACACGCCACGCATGTCCTGTGCGTGAACCATACGGCGGGGCTGCATGCGCTCGGCGAGGTGGCCTCGTCAACCTTCACCGCGGCCTTCGGCGGTTATCTGACAGCGATCCGCCACGACACGAGCTGTCAGGTACTCGATCCCTCGGCATCGATGCATGTGCCCCACCACGGGGAACCGGTAAACAGTCATCCGTAAGCAACAGCCTGTGGACAGTATGTCACTTTTTTTTACAGACTTGTGTCACTACCCTTTCTTGGTGAATGCCGTGGCGGCGGTGGCGCTGGCGTCGCTCGCGGCGGGCATGGTGGGGAGTCTGGTTGTGGTGCGGCGTTCGACGTATCTGGCGGGCGCGGTGTCGCACAGCCTTTTGGCGGGGCTGGGGCTGTCGCGTCTTTTGCAGCGGCGGTTCGGCTTTGAGGGGCTGACCCCCATGACAGGCGCCCTGCTGGTGGCGGTCGGCGTGGCCGTTTTGGCGGCACGCCTCTCCCTCCGCGGCAGACAGCGCGCCGATACCGTCTTGAGCGCGGTCTGGACCGGCGGCATGGCGTTGGGGGTTTCGTTCGTGGCGGCTACGCCGGGCTATCAGGATGACCTGATGAGTTACCTGTTCGGTTCCATCCTGCTGGTGACCGGCCCGGATCTGATGTGGATGGCCGCACTGGATATCGTGACGCTCGGCGTGATGGCGGTCTGTTACAACCGTTTCCTCGCGATCGGGTTCAACGAAGAGCTGGCACGGTTACGCGGCGTCCATACGGCTTTCTACGAGCTGGTTTACCACGTGCTGACAGCCCTGACGGTTGTGCTGCTGGTGCGCGTGACCGGCATCGTCCTGGCGATCGCGCTACTCACGCTTCCGGCCGCGGCGGCCGGCATGCTGACGCGGCGGCTCGACCGGATGATGACGCTTGCGGCGGGACTCTGTTTCGGGGTGAGTCTGCTCGGGCTGGCCGTGAGCTACGCGCCGGGCTGGCCGCCGGGCGCGACCATTGTGGAAATCGCGGTGCTGGTTTACCTGGCGGCGGCCTGTTTCTCAAAGGGACAACGCACCGGCTGACCGCGCGGTCGAGCGGCCTATTTCTTTGGCCACCCCACTTCGCGGATGATCGCCTCCATCTCCTTGGCCTGAGACTCCATGCTGCGCACCATTTGGAATTGCGTGCGGCACCGGTCGAGATTCTGCCCCGGACGGTGCGTTTTGAAATACACGTCCCCCGCCAGGAAATCGGTCAGGAACCGGATGCCGATGGTCAGCGTGATCAGCCTCCCGGCGAAGCACAGCTCCTCCACCTCGGCGGGCAACAGGAACGTCGCCTCGGAAAGATAGCCGCGTGCCAGAGCCACAAACATGTTGATGCGGCTGCCGACCTTCGACAAATCCCGTTCGTCCTCTTGCGCCGAAGCCGTGGCCGAGCGCAC
>JAQVSS010000077.1 GCA_028700415.1 Kiritimatiellia bacterium | reverse complement strand
GGCATCGAGGGTGGCGGAACCATGGGCGACAGCAACGCCGTCCGGTGTGTCGCCATGACCAACGGCACCGCGCTCATCGGGTTCACCCTCTCGGGCGGAAGGACACGGGGAAGTGCCTTTACCTGTCCGGGCGGGGGGGTCTACTCGTTGTCAACCGACACCGTGATCTCCAACTGCTTCATCACGGGGTGCCGGGCCAGTACCGCAACTGGGGCCTTTGGGTACGGTGGAGGCGCTTATATGGGAACCTTGTACGCCTGTGTGCTGACCAACGGGTCGGCCCTCTACGGGGGCGGCGCCTACGGGTCGGTTCTGCATTTCTGCACCGTTGTCAAGAACAACGGGGGTAACGGTGCCGGCGGGTTGCGCGTAAGCTCGGCCTACAACTGCCTGATCAAAGGGAACACCGGCGGTTTCATCGGGGGAGGAGGCGCGCTTGACTGTACCCTCCAAAACTGCCTGATTGTCGGCAACTCCTCCGCGTACGGCGGCGGGGCGCGTTACGGTAATGATAGCACCATACGGCACATGTACAACTGCACTGTTGCCGGGAACACCTCAAGCTCAGCGGGTGGGGGAATCGCGCCCGGCCCCAAGTATACCAACTCCGTGGTGGTGAACTCGGTCATCTATTCGAACACCGCGCCACAGGGGGCGAATTATGCGGAGGGGCTGGATATTTCTTATTCCTGCACCTTCCCGGCAACCGCCGGAGCGGGAAACCGCGCAGACCCGCCGCTGTTCGTGAGCGGCACGGGAGACTATCATCTGCAACCCGCCTCGCCCTGCATCAACGCCGGCACGAACGGGACGTGGACGGCGGATAGTCTGGACTTTGAGGGGAACCGGCGCGTCTTCGGCGGCACCGCGGACATGGGCTGCTATGAATATTTTTTCCGGGGCACACTGTGCGTCTTCTGGTAACGGCAAGGCAGAAGCCAACTCTCCGCTCATTTCGGTTTGACGGGCACACTGCGTTTTTGCACGGAAGGAATCGTGGCAGGATCATCGGACACTTTCTGGTAGACCATAATGTCCCCATCCCGCGTGTCCAGCTCCATCACCTCGGCTGAGACAAAACGGACTTTCGATTGAAGCGTCCTGTTTTGGCCATCCGTGCTAAACAGCGTCACGATTCCATCTCCATACGTGTACCTTTTCGGTTTCGCGCCTGTTACCCCTGTGCTTTCGGCTACCGTCTCATAATAGAGCCCGCCGGACGTGTAGATTTCTTTCCTGTTCGGGAACGCGCCCAGCGGGAACAGGGACGTCTTGGATATGCGCACTTCTTTCAGCTCCCACACCCCGACAATAGACGGGGCATTCACCGTGGAGGTTTCACAACCCGCCAACAGAAAAATCATCGCAAATAAATGAAGGCTTCGTTTCATCGTTTACCTTCCTTCCCCTTTTACTAACGCGGGAAACGCTTCCATGCTGTCGATGGCGTGGTCATAGGTCTCGCCGCGCAAGGTGCCGAAGCCGAAGCGGCAGAAACAGCGTTTCACGCCCGCGCGGCGGCCCGCCTCCAGATCCGTAAAGTTGTCCCCAGCCATCCAGTCATCCGCATCGAGCGTCGCGCCCATCTGTGCCGCCGCCATCAAAAGCGGCGCGGGGTTAGGTTTGAGCACAGGGCAATCGCCGCCACCCACAACCGCGCCGAAAAACACCGAAATGCCGAGGCCTTCCAGAATCGGGCGCGTCAGAGGTCCGGGTTTGTTGGTCACCACCGCCAAACGCCAACCCTCCGCACGCAAGGCACGGAGCGTTTCCGCCACACCCGGATAGAGGGTCGTCCGGTCTAAACAGTGCGCCAGGTAATTGACGCGCTGGCGCGCCAGCATGGCGTCCCACTGGTCAGGCCGTTCCGGAATCGCGTGCTCGATCAAAAGCCGCATGCCTTCGCCGATGCAGGCCACCACCTCATCCTCCGTTTTCGGGGGCAGGCCGAAATCCGCGCGCGTCAGGTTCACCGCCAAGGCCAAGTCCGCACGCGAATCGATCAGCGTGCCGTCCAAATCGAAAAGAGCCGTTTTCATGTTGTTTTGACATCCATGGGGGTGTCGGTGGGCTTCGTGCCGGTGCCGAGCATACATTTGACGGTGTTGAGCAGCTCGTCGGCTATGAATGGCTTGGCCATATGAACGGACGTGCGGTTTTTAATTGTCTCGGCGGAGTTTTCCGTTGAGGCATAGGCCGTCAGGATGATGATGGGTATCGTGGGCTCTAGTTTATTCACCTCGTGTAAAAACGTCATGCCGTCCATACGGGGCATTCTCAGGTCGGTGATGATCAGGTCGAAAAACTGATTCTGGAACAATTCAAGCGCCGCCAACCCATTCGCGGCCTCGGCGGTTTCGTAACCGTTCGCATTCAGGAGACGTTGGGTCAAGAGCAGGACACTCCGTTCGTCATCGGCTATCAGGATTCTAGCCATAACGTTTCATGTCCCTTTTCCGAGGTATGCGTGAACCGGTCCATGCGAATGCGGTTTTAACGGCGTTCATTTCAAATAATTCGGGTAGCAAGAGGCGTACCATATTTTGCGCCGTCCGGCGTGACCGACATAATATCATGGGGGACGGGGGTATGGGGCGGATGATTTTTAAAAACTGCCTGAGGACGCAACCGCGCTTTTTGCAAATATTAGAAAACTGTTATTAAAAACGGGAACGAAACAAGGGGATTGACTGCCCATATTCCTCTCCCGCATAATATCCGGAAGCCATGGGTGTGGGAATTTTTCCTGTTCGCGCCGCGGTGGCGTGCGGGCCGTTCCGGATCACGCTGTGGGATGTTCATGCAGGAGACCTTTTCCATGCCGAGTGTCACCCCTCTCTCCCGTCGCCGTTTTCTCCGTAGCGCCGGCGTGACCGCCGCCGCCGGATGCGCCGCTTCCGCAGTATTGGCCGCCGACGCGCCCTCCCCCAAAAAACCGCAGACCCACAAGTATGAGGAGCTCCTGCCCGAGGAGTTCTATGAGGAATTTGAACGGGCGCCGATCATCTATTGGGCCACGGGGGCGATGGAGGAGCACGGCTTGCACAATCCGATGGGAACGGACTTCTATCAAGGTTACGAGGTGTGCCGGCGCGCGGTCGAAATTTCCGGGGGGATATTGTTCCCTCCGCTTCCCATCGGCCCTGCGGCCAAGCTCTCGCATAGCGAACTCCGCAGCGGCACGCAGAGGCTGTATCCGCCGAGCCTTTGGACGAGCCGCGAGCTGTGCAAGCAACTCTATATCGAACTCCTCGAATCCATGGCGGATTTGAAATTCAAGGTCTGCCTGGCTTTTGGGGGTCACGCCCCCTGCGACTGGATCCTGCAGGAAATACACAAAGAAATGAACGGGCAGATCCGGGGCATGCGGTTCTGGGGCGGCGGCCAAAGCATCCTTATGGCCGATGCCATGCGGAACGAGTATAAAAGGCACCCCTTGGGCAGCGGTCATGGCATGATGCTGGAGACCTCTCTGATTGCGGCGTCCCATCCGAACCTGATCGACCTGCCGCGCGCGAAACGGATCAAGGACAATCCGCTCGACTCGCAGCTCAAGGTGAATTCCCGCGAGCGCCTTGACTATATCGCCAACGCGAACGCCGAAACGGGCAACCTTCAGTTAAACGCGATGTCCCAGAGCCTGGCCCAGCTGGCCCGCGAGATGCTTGCCGGATACGGCGGGACGGCGGGATCACCGTCGGCCTCAAAGTGAAAAGGAACGCAGCCCCATGACTCATCCATCCCCGGTGTCTCCCTCGGAGAGCAGTTCCGCTCCCGCTGCAACGCCTGCCCCCACAACGAGGCTGGCCTCGCTCGATGCCCTGCGGGGCTTTGACATGTTCTGCATTATCGGAGGAACCTCTATCGTGAGCGCGTTGGTGAAGGCCTTCGGCTGCCCGTCGCTCAGTTGGCTCCCGACGCAGTTCGTGCACGTGTCGTGGGAGGGTTTCCGTTTCATCGACCTGATCTTCCCGCTGTTCCTGTTCATGATCGGGGTGTCGATCCCCTATGCGTTTGCCAAGCGGATTGCAAGGGGCGACAGTGTGTGGAAACTCTACCGCCATATTGTCGCCCGCGTGCTGATCCTGTTCACGCTCGGCTTGATGATCAACGGCAACCTGCTGACGTATGACATCAGCAAGCTCCAAATCTACAGCGTGCTGCAGATGCTGGGGTTCGGCTATTTCGTCGCCGCCGTTGTTTTCCTGCATTTCCGGCTGCGGTGGCAGATCGCCGTCACAGCGTTGATGCTGGTCGGGTATTGGGCCCTGCTGGCCTTTGTCCCCGGTCCCGGGCATGTGATGGGCGTGGTCGCGCCCCACTGCAATGTCGGCGACTGGCTCAACGACTGGATTCTGGGAAATTGGCAGGGGCGGTTCCGTCTCGGGTGGATACTCGGTATTCTCGGGCACGCCTCAACGGCCATGCTGGGTATCTTTGCCGCACAGCTCCTGCGTTCTCCGGCGCGGTCTCAGCGGAACAAGGTCCTGTGGCTGGGCGGCCTGGGCGTATGCTGTCTAGCGGCCGGCGTTTTTTGGGGCGGCTGGGTCGCCCGGTGGTTTCCCGGGCTTGAACTGTTCGGCGTGGAGTGGAACGACTGGCCGGTCTGGTCCCCCATCATCAAAAACCGGTGGACCAGCGCGTTTGCCCTTTACGCCGGCGGCTGGAGCTACCTGTTGCTGGCACTGTTCTACCTGGTGATTGACGTGTGGGGATTCCGCCGCTGGGCGTTTCCCTTTACGGTCATCGGGATGAACGCCATTTTTGCCTACATGGCGAATGCATTGGGACGCGGCGCTTTCACTTCGGTCGCCACCGTGCTTCTCGGGGGGCTGAAGCCCTACGTCGGCGTGTGGTACGGCGCCATCCTGCCGGCCGGAGCCTTTGCGGTGCTGTGGGTGCTGTTATGGTACCTGTACCGGAACAAGACCTTTATCCGGGTGTAGGCCCGCCTCACGCTGGAGGGACGGCCTCCGCGCCGTCCCCGTGATTCAGGCCAAACACTTTTCGGCAGCGCTATTATTTGTCGCCGGGCGTTGCCCGCGTGAGCAAGCCCTGCCTGGCCATCCACGCGAGCGCGGCTTTCTTCCAGGTTTCCCACAACGGGCCTTTGCAGCCGTTCAGGCCATGGCCGCCAGACGGCAGTTCCAGGTACTCGACAGGCACGCTGTGTGCCTTCAAGGCGTCGCGCAAGGCGCGGCTGTTTTCGGGAGGCACCGGCGCGTCATCCCGGGCGTGCGCCAAAAAAGCGGGCGGGGTCTGGGCGGTGACGTGCCGTTCGTTCGAGTACCGTGCGAGCAGTTCCGGCTTCGGATCAGGGCCTAGCAGGTTATCCTTCGTGCCCCTGTCCGTTTTCTCCCCCATCGTGACCACCGGATAAACGAGCACCATGAAATCGGGGCGGCAACTCAGGCGCTCCGCCGGGTCGGCCGCCGTTGTGTCGCCGGCGTCGAAGCGGGTGCCCGCCGTGGAGGCCAGGTGCCCGCCAGCGGAAAAGCCCATGATGCCGACGCGTCCCGGGTCGATTTGCCACGCCTCGGCGTTCGCCCGCACCAGGCGGATGGCCCGCTGGGCGTCAAGCAGAGGAACCGCGTGACGCCCGTTCGGCAGGCGGTATTCGAGCACAATGCCCGCAATGCCGCGGCTGGCGAGCCATTGGGCGACCACGGCGCCTTCGACGTTGAGACAGTGCCGGATGTAACCGCCGCCCGGGCAGATCACCACCGCCGCGCCGGTGGCGCGCTCTTTCAGCGGCAGGAAGACCGTCATCGCGGCATCGCTCGGCTCGCGCGTGCCGTCGCCCGCCGGCGCAGTGTCGGGCCAGAGCAGGACCCGCGCCTTCGGCAACGGTTGCTCCCGAACGCCATACGCCTCGTCAATCGGCCAGCTCGCCCGCAGGCCGTCTTTGTAAGGGCCGATCCTGTCAACGGGGATCGGCTCGAAGCCCAGCCTGAAAGCGGGCGACGAGGGTTTCAGCCGGTAGTCGTCCCTGTCGGGATCCGCGAACTGCGGGTCGGCCGCGACAGAATCCGTGTCGTAGCCCTCTTTGCGCCATTCGTCCCACGCGAACGTTTTTCCGTTCAGCATGACGGTGACCGGCTGCCCCTTGTTCCAGACCAGGTTGGAGTTCACCGTGTTTTGGTTGAACGGGTCGGACGCGACATGGCGGATGCGGTAAAGGTTGGATTTCGGGTTGTTATAGTAAATGATGTTGCGGCGTGCCGTGTTGTCGGCCAAGTGCCAGACCTTGTCCATGTCCGTGCCGGCCATGTCGGGGTACTTGGCGACGTAGGCCGGGTTCTGCTGAACCTTCGCGTACGCCTTCAGGCGTCCCTGCACCAGTTCGGACCGCGGGTCGAGCCCGCTGAATTGGAACTGCGGGCCGCTGCTCTCGACGAAAATGTTGTTTTCGACCACGTTGTTGCGGCCGGCGTGGACGTGGCAGCCGCCGACGGTCGTGCGCGCCACAATGTTGCCGTACACGCGGGTGTAGCTCTGGCAGGAGTCGAGGTAGATGCCCCAACTGTAGTAGGGCGATGTCCAGCGGTCGCCGGACCGCCCGAAACCGAGGGTGTCGGTGACGAAGTTGTAACGGATGACCTCGCCGCGGATGTGCCACATGCCGCCGCCGTAACGCCCGCCCGTGTCCTCGGTCATGAGGTTCACGTGGCGGATGCGGTTGTACTCGATGATGCAGTCGGGGCCGCCGCCGAAGACGCCGCAGCGGGTGATGTCGTGGATCAGGTTGTGGGAGACCCGCTGGCCGACGCCGCTCAGCCAGATGCCGCAGCTGTGGCCGTTCTCGATGCCGACGTGGTGGATGTAGTTGTTGTCGGCGTAGTTTCCTCCCGGCTCAAGCGTTTTCAGGTCGCCGCCCCCGATGCGGATGCCGCCGTTTTCCGCGTCCGAGATGTCGTTGCCGACCGCGCCGCAGCGGTGTCCGCCCGCGATTTCAATGGCGGCGGGGCCAAAGCGGCTCGCCACATTGCGGAGGGTGTTGCCCGCGACCAGACAGTCGTCCGCCCCCGCGACAGAAACGGCCGCGCCGCTGCACCCTTCCAGCGTAAAGCCGCGGACCGTCATCCAGGCCGCCCCCGCTTCAATCCGGATGAGGTTCTCGGTGACCGGCACGCGGACGCTGCCTTCCGTGAGAGGCTCCTGCGGCCAGAAGAAGAGCGTGTCCGTCGCTTTGTCGTGGAACCACTCGCCCGGCGAATCGAGTTCCTCGAGCAGGTTGCGCACGTAGTAGCGGTCGTAAGGCCGGATCGCGGGGGTTTCCGGGGTGCGGACCTTCCGGGACAGGACGATTTCCCGCGACGCGCAGTTCACCGAAGCGATCGGCACGACGTCGTTCATCCAGTTATAGCGCGGAAAAATGTTGACCTCGCCGGCCTCGGGATGCGCCCACGGGCGGGCGTCTTTCGCGCGGTAGCGGATCACGATGGCGGTGTCGTTGGTTTCGTTGCGGTACATGCCGGCCGGCGGCTTCGGCAGCGGCCCGTCGACATAGGCGTAGCCCCCAACGTAAGGGTTGGCAGGATCGAAGTTGGGATAACGCGCGAGCATCTGGCGCTTCCGGTTGAAGTAGATCTGTCGGAAAGCGGCGCCCTTGAGGCCTTGGGCGGCGAGGTCGGCCTTGACGGTCTTGCCGCGGAAAGGAACAAAGCCCGACACGACTTTGGCTCCGGTCAGCACAGGCTTCTCGCCGCGATAGGCGCGGTAGACAACGGGCGCGTTCGACGTGCCCGCGTCCTCCCGCGTCAGGCGGAACGCATGGGTCAGCGAATACGTGCCGCCGCGCACGAAGACCGTCACGCCGCCATCCGGCAAAGGACCGGAGTTCTTCAGGGCGCGGATCGTGTCGCGGGCCGCCGTCAGTGTGGCGAACGGCGCCCCCTTCGTGCCGTCCGCCGCGTCGTTCCCGCCCGGCGCGACATAAAACATCAGGGCGGCGGTGTCAAAGCCGCCGTTCATGGGCACAAACTGTTTGCATGCGCCCGCCAAGCCCGCGGCCAGAAGAACCGCGCCTGCCCAAGAAATGAATCGCATCCCCCCCCTATCCGGCTCCGCCCCGAGTTGCCTTCCCCCGCGAGGCAAGGGCGCGTTACCTCGGGAATTCCATGGCTTTGCCTTTGCGCCCCTGAATGTATTCGACTTTGCCAAACAGGACACCTTCAGGCGGCACGCGAATCATTTTCCCTTCCCTGTTGATCAGGTCTTCGGCGGATTTTGTTTTCATTTTCGCGACCGAGGCGGCATCGATGAAGAGCAGGGTATCGGCATCCTTGACCAGGCCGGCCTTATCCGCCGCCGCGATCTCCGCGGGCGTGCGCGCCTTCTTGGAAATCCGCAGGCATTCCAGACTGCCCCGCATCACATGGGGGTTGCCGATAATCAACAAGTCTTTCGGGTCGAGGGCCGCCGTTCCAAAGATGGAGCTCATCGGCATGGTGTTCTTCGTCATGCACTTGCCGTCAAAGTACAGGGACAACACGTAATTGGTTCCCGTGCGCGCCCAACTGGCCGCAAAGCTGTACCACTCGCCCGCTTTAAAAGGCGCGCCGTTGGCGGTCTTAATGCCGCACGTAAAATAATTGATGGGGGGCTGGTACGCGATGGGCCGCTCGAACCGCGACGATGAGATTGAGAGGTAATTGCCCGTCTGCCACTGGCCGATCGACACGTTCCAGCTCAAGCCGTCTTCCCCGCGGCCCGTCGCCTTTGGTCCGGAAACGGATAACACCCGGAACGTCGTCATGCCCGATCCGGTACCCATGTTGTCGGCGGCGGAATAGGACGGGGAGAACACCATTTCGACGGTTCCCTGGTCCGGGTCGAAATTTCCCTTGGCAGGGAAGACGACCGCGGCGCTGTACTTTCCTGCCGCCGCCTTCGCCGACCCTTTGGGCGCCTTTTTGGGAGCGGCCTCACCGGTTGCGGCAAGCCCCGCGACCAGTGCCGAAAACAGAAAAAAACGTCTGCATGTGCCCCGTGTCGTCATGGTCATCGATGTCTCCTTTGCGGTTGTCAGGGTTTTTCCAGCCCCAACATGCGTGAATGTAACACCGGGGATGGAGAATGTCGAGCGCGTGCCGATTTTTTTTGGTGTGATTTTTTTTGGCCGGTGCTGTTGCAGACGATACGTGAGCTTGCTACACTCCCTGCAAAAGAAGAGGGGGAAATGAGGCATGAAACAGATACGGGGCATGGCACTTGGCATCTTCATCGCTACCGTTGCTGGCGCGGGCGCCGCAGACGTTCCTGTGTTTCGCGCGGGCGCCGCACAGGGGAACATCACGCCGGAACTGGGGGGGGATGTCATCGGCGGTTTCGGGCGTCTGCCGGCCACGCACGTGCATGACGACCTGTGGGTGCGCTGCCTGGTCTTGGACGACGGCACGACGCGCGTCGCGTTCGCCGTGTGCGACCTGTTGGGCGTGTCGCGGTACGTGACCGACGAAGCCCGGCGGCTGGCGCAGGAGGAGACCGGACTGCCCGCGGGCAACATCCTCGTCTCGGCGGTTCACACCCATTCCGCGGTCAGCGCGTTGGGGGACCGCTACCTCATCCGGCCCGAAACGAACGCCTATCAGAAGGCCGTGGCCCGCCGCATTGCGGACACCGTGCGCTGCGCCATGAACAACCTCGCGCCCGCCCGCATCGGCTGGGTCACCGCAAACGAGCCGCGACACGTCTTCAACCGCCGTTGGCACTTGAAGCCCGGTACCGTGCCAATAACCCCCTTTGGCGACACGGACGAGCGGGTGAAGATGAACCCGGGGCGGCTCAATCCGGATCTGGTCAAGCCCGCGGGGCCGGCCGACCCCGAAATCTGCCTGTTCGCCGTCCGGACGCCCGAGGGCCGGCCGATCGCGCTCTTCGCGAACTACTCGCTGCACTATGTCGGCGGTGTGCGGAGGGGCGATATCTCGGCCGACTATTACGGCATGTTCAACGACCGCATGCAGCAGCTGTTGGGCGCGGACCGCCAGGATCCGCCCTTCATCTCCATCATGAGCAACGGCACCAGCGGCGACCTCAACAATATTGACGTCACCAAACCGGCTGACCCGTATCCGCCGTACGGGAGGATGCGGGTCGTGGCCGACGAGGTGGCGCAAACGGTGTTTGAGGCCTACCGGACGATCCGGTGGCGAGACCACGCGACACTGGGCGCGTCCTTCGAGGAGATTGAACTGCGCTACCGCCATCCCACACCGAAACAGCTCGAGCGGGCCAAAGGCATCCTCGCCAAGCGCGTGTCGGACAACGCGCCGGAAACGCAGGAAGAGATTTATGCCGCCCGGGCTGTGCGGGTGAGCGAGGCGCCCGAGGCCGGCAGGTTTGCGCTACAGGCCTTCCGCATCGGCGAGGTCGGCATCGCGACCTTGCCGAACGAGGTTTTCTGCGAGACCGGCCTGGAGCTGAAGCGCCGCAGCCCGTTCAAGCCGACGTGCGTGGTGTCGCTGGCCCACGGCTATTTCGGTTACCTGCCGACGCCGGAACAGCACGCGCTCGGCGGCTACGAGACGTGGCTCGCCTCCAGCCGGTTCGAGAATGACGCGTCGCCGAAAATGGTCGAACGTCTGCTGGGCATGTTGACGAAGTTGCAGAAGGGGAAGTGAAAAAGGAGCGCAGATGAAAAAAACGATGACCGGTGCAGTGGGCTTTCTGATGGCGGCGGTGACGTGTGCGGTTGCCGCAGACGCCAACGCCGCCTTCCGCGCGGGCGCGGCAAGGGGAAACATCACTCCGGAGCTGGGCGCGCCCATTATCGGCGGGTTCCACGATTTCCCGTCCAAGCACGTCCACGACGACCTGTGGGTGCGCTGCCTGGCGCTGGACGACGGCAAAACGCGCGTGGCTTTTGTCGTGTGCGACCTCTTGGGTATCGGGCGGGGCGTGAGCGAGGAGGCCCGGCGGCTGGTGCAGCAGGAGACCGGCGTGCCGGCGGGCAACATCCTCGTTTCCGCGATCCACAACCACTCGGCGGCCAGCGGGTTGGGCAAGTACTTCTCCGACCAGCTCGCGTTGGACGATTACCAGAAAGACGTGGCCCGCCGCATCGCGGATACGGTGCGCTGCGCGTTCAACAACCTCGCGCCCGCCCGCATCGGCTGGGCCACCGCCAGCGAGCCGGCCCACCTGTTCAACCGCCGCAGGTTCATGAAGCCCGGCACCGTGCCGAAAACCCCCTGCGGCGGGACGAACGACCTCGTGCAGTTCAATCCCGGATACTGCAACCCGAACATCGTCAAGCCCGCGGGGCCGATTGATCCGGAAATCTGCTTTTTCGCGGTGCAGACGCCGGACGGGCGGCCGGTCGCGCTCTTCGCGAATTACTCGCTGCACTATGTGGGCGGCGTGCGCGGCGGGGATATTTCCGCGGACTATTTCGCTTACTTCAACGACCGCATCCAGGAGTTGCTGGGCGCGGACCGCCAAGACCCGCCCTTCGTTGCCATGATGAGCAACGGCACCAGCGGCGACATCAACAACTGCGACTTCTCAAAGCCCGCCGAGAAACACCCCCCTTACGAAAAAATGCGGATTGTGGCGAACGACGTGGCGCAGAAGGCGTGCGCGGCCTACAAAACGATCCAGTGGCGCGACAGCGTGTCCCTCGGCGTGCTGTTCGAAGAGATCCCCTTGCGCTACCGCCGCCCTACGCCGGAGCAGCTTGACCGCGCCAAAAACATTCTCGCGAAGATCGCGCCCGGCAAGAAACCGTACACGCTGGAAGAGATTTATGCCGCCCGCACCGTGTCCATGAGCCAGATGCCGGAGGGCGGGAATTTCCCGCTGCAGGCCTTTCGCATCGGCGATTTCGGTCTCGTGTCCCTGCCGAACGAGGTCTTCTGCGAGATTGGGCTGGAGCTGAAGCGCCGCAGCCCGTTCAAGCCGACGTGCGTGGTATCGCTGGCCCACGGCTATTTCGGTTACCTGCCGACGCCGGAACAGCACGCGCTCGGCGGCTACGAGACGTGGATGGGGACGTGTCAGTTTGAGACCGGCTCCTCTCCCAAAATGGTCAGCCGTCTGCTCGATATGCTCACGCGGTTGCGCAGTCTTCAATAAGGGAGCGCGGGGCGCTGCCGGTGTAACACGAACAGATCCCGAAGGTGTAGGAGGTGTGCCGGCAGCCGGTGAACCCGGCAGCCTGAAGCAGGCTGAGCATCTCCCCGCCTTGCGGCACCTTTTCGATCGATGCGGGCAGGTATCGGTATTCCCGCCCATGGCCGGTCAGTAAGCGCCCGGCCCAAGGCATGACCTTCCGCAGATAGAAGCGGAAGAGCGGGCGCATGGGGAAGGCGCGGGGCTCCGAGAGTTCGAGGATCACGATGCGGCCGCCGGGCTTGAGCACGCGGCGCATTTCGCGGAAGCCCGCCAGGAGATTCTCGAAATTCCGCACGCCGAAGGCGGAGGTGACGGCATCGAAGGACGCGTCCGGGAAAGCGAGCGCGAGTCCGTCGCCCGGGGTCAGCGTGATGCGCCTGTCCAACCCCGCGGCAGCCACCTTCGCGCGGCCGATTTTCAGCATGTTTTCGGAGAGGTCGATGCCGGTAATATGCGTGCGGGGCAAGCGGCGGGCCGCCATGATGGCGAGATCGGCCGTGCCGGTGGCCACGTCGAGCAGGCGGGCGGGCGGGGTCGCCTGCAACAGGCGCAACGCGCGGAGCCGCCAGAGAAGGTCGATGCCGAATGAAAGGATCCGGTTGAGCCGGTCGTAGCGGTGCGCGATCACATCGAACGCCTGCGTGATCTGCACGCGCTTGCTTTCGTCGCTGGAGTAAGGGGTGAGGTTTTCGATGTTCATGGCTTGCCGTTCAGGTCGGCGGCGCAAAGCCGGTCGGCCTCGTTTGCGCCGATGCCGCAGGTTTCCACGAGTTCCGCACGCAGGTAGCCTGCCAAGCGAGGGAGGCTGATGGCGAACAGTTTGCCCTCTCCGGCGTGGACGCGGGCGGCGAGGCGTTGGTACGCGCCGTAAAAATCTGAACCGCAGGATGCGTGGAGCGTCCGGACAGCGTGCGGGAAGCGTCGGCGGTTATGCACCAGCTCCCAGCAGCGCGCGAAACGCTGGAGCCGCATGAGCGTGCCGAAATCCATTGCATCGGAGCGCAGCAGTTCATACGGCGGCTCGGTGTTGAAAACGAGTCCGCGCCGCGCGGCGTCCCGCACAAGACGCGTGCCGGGCAGTCCTTTAAGCAGGTTCACCTGAACTTCCGGCGGCGCGCATTCCGAGACCAGCGTGTTGAAGCCGCGGGCGAAGGAGGCCTCGTCCTCGCCGGGCAAACCGAAGATCAGGTCGGCGTGGACCGTCGCGCCGGTCTGCCGCGTGAGAAAACGCAGGTTGGCGAGCGTCGTTGCGGTGTCCGCGCTGCGCCCGATGGCGGCGGCTATGGCCGGGTTCAGGGTCTGGATGCCGGCTTCCAGATGCAGGGCGCCTTTCGGGAAGGCGGCGACGCGCGAGGCGACGGACTCATGCAGACGGTCGGGGTTGACCTCAAAATGGAGCCGCATGTCCGGCGTGGCGCGGCTGAGGAAAAAGTCGAGGATCGCGGCGGCGTGGGCGGCGGGCGCGTTGAAGCTGCGGTCGAGAAACTTGAACCGCCGCAGGCCGCGATGCCAGAGCTCGCCGAACGCGGGCAGGAGACGCTCGGGCGGGATCAGGCGCAGGCCCGTATCCGCCGAGGTGCAGTACTCGCAGGCGTAGGGGCAGCCGCGGCTGGACTCGACATAGACGGTGCGTTGCGCGATGTCGGTGTCGGTATAGAGGCCATAAGGCAGCGCGAGCGTCGCGGGATCTTCGGGCGGGGACGTGATCACTGCCGGGACCGGTCCCTGTGCCTGCCCGTGCTGTTGGCACAGCGTGCGGAAAGCGGTTTCGCCTTCCCCGATGACGAGGGCGTCGAACAGTGCGGCGTGGGGATACCCGGCGGTGATTTCGGGGCCGCCGGCGATGAGGCGCAGGTTCGGGACCGTTGCGCGCAAGATGCGCGCGGCGGCTTCGATGAGGCGCACGTTCCAGAGGTAGACCGAGAAGCCGACGATGCGCGGATGCGTTTCGACAATTTGCGTGGCGAGTTGGAGGGGGGTGATGTCGAGATCGGTCTCGAGGATGCGGGCTGCCCCGGCCAGCTCCCCAAGGTTCGCCTGGAGCGAACGCGCGGCGTACGCGCAGTGGCTGTAACGCGCGTTCACCGCAACCAGCAGGATGTCGGGGGTGACGGGGGTCACGGACAGGTCCCGGCATCCCGGCATGCGGGACACGTCTTGATGGGTTCAACCCTGTGGCTCAGCGGCACGGCAGGCACATGAGGCAACACCTTTTTCATGGTTAAAAAATAGCGCATCTCACGAGTCCCTGTCAACGTGACCCGAAGTTTCCGTTTGCCGGAAACGCGCCTGTTCCGTTATGATACGGACATGAAATTCATGGTTTCTCTGTTGGCGCTTTGTGTTGTTCTTCTGTCCGGGTGCCGCGTGTCGGACGTCCGCGAATTCACCATACGGGTGCCGGCGATGGCGGGCGAGGAGGATGTGGCGCGAATCCGGAAAGCTTTGGCGCCGTTGAACGGGGTGAATGAGGAACAGGGCACGTTTGATGTGCAGAAGCGCACGGTCACACTGACCTACGACTCGATGGTGGTTGCGCATAAGAATATCGAAATCGCGATCGCCGAGGCCGGGTATGACGCGAACGGCATTCCGGCCATCCGCGCCGCCCCAACGAAATAGGCGGAACGCCATGCGTGGGCTGATCGCAAAATTCCTCGATCACATCGCCTGCGAACGCGGCCTTTCCGCCAACACCCGTGCCGCTTACGGGAAAGACTTGGAGTTGTTTGCCGCTTTTTTGGAAAAAGCCGGGGGTGTCGACGGTTTCCGGCAGGTCACGCGCGAGCACATCCACGCGTTTCTTGACGAACAGCGCCGGCAAGGCCGGCGCGTGACGACCCGGGCGCGGAGGCTGATCGCCGTCAAAGTCTTCTTCGCCTTTCTCTGCGCGGAGGGATACGTGCCGGACAACGTCGCGGAAGTGATGTCTGCGCCCGCGAAAGGGCGGAGCTTGCCGCATACGCTGACGGAGTCGGATGTCGCCACCCTGCTCGGCTCGGTCTCGGGAACAACGGCAAGGGACGTGCGGGACCGGTGCATGCTGGAATTCCTGTACGCGTGCGGCCTGAGGGTTTCGGAGCTGATTGCTTTGCGCGTGGACGATGTCCGGCCCGGTGAGGGCGTCGTGAGCTGCGTGGGAAAGGGCGACAAGCAGCGGCTGATTCCCCTGGGCGGCGAAGCGTGCCGCCAATTTCAGCGCTATCTGGCTGAGTCGCGCCCGCGGTATGCGCGCGGCGACGAGGGCGAGCGGCATGTGTTTTTGACCCGGCTGGGCAGGGCGTTTACGCGGCAAGGGGTCTTCGCGCTGTTGGTGAAGCGGGCGCAGGCCGCAGGAATCGGCGCCGCGGTTTCGCCGCATGTTTTGCGTCACTGCTTCGCCACCCACCTGTTGGCGCACGGCGCGCAGATCCGCGCGATTCAGGAGATGCTCGG
>JAQVSS010000076.1 GCA_028700415.1 Kiritimatiellia bacterium | reverse complement strand
CGCCTGGCCAAGGACCGCGCCGCCAAAGCGCTCACCCAGATCATGATCCCTGAAGCGCTGGACTATCCGCAATGAGCGAAATCGAACGCCAGACCATGGAGGCGGACATTGTCTGTGTGGGGTTTGGACCGGCCACGGCCGGATTCCTGACCACGCTGACCCGCGCCCTGATGAACCCCGACGGCACCCCCGCCTTCGAGAGCAAGGTCATGCCCGGCATGCCCCTGCAGATCATGTGCTACGAACGCGCGGACGACATCGGCTTCGGCGTCTCCGGCATCGTCACCAGGGGCCGCGCGATCCGCGCCTCGTTCCCCGGTCTCGATCTGGCGAAGGAGATTCCCAACGCGGCGCCCGTCGACCACGAGGCGGTCGCCTACCTCTTCGACCCCGTCGGCGCGAGCCGCCGCACGTCCGGCACGAAGTTCATGGACGGCGTCTTCAAGTATGGCCAGTTCGCCATGCGCAAAGCCGCCTGCGCCACCGAGCTGCCGTGGATCCCGCCTTTCCTGCGCAAAGAGCCGGGCCTGGTCATGGCCATGGGCCCGTTCATGTCGTGGGTCGGCAACCAGCTCATGGGGTCGGGCCTCGTCCAGATCTGGCCGGGCACCCCCGTGAGCGCGCCGGTCATGGAAGGCGACCGCGTCGCGGGCGTGCGCCTCGCCGATCAGGGCGTGGACAAGAAGGGCAACCCCGAAGCCGCCTTTATGCCCGGCATGGACATCCGCGCGCGGCTGACCGTCGTGGGCGACGGCCCGGTCGGCGCGGTCGGCCGCAAGCTCGACCGCCATTTCGGGCTCCCCGAAGGCCACCACCAGCACGACTGGGCCGTGGGCATGAAGGCCGTGGTCGAGCTGCCCGCCTCGTGCGACCTCAAGCCGGGCACCGTGCTCCACACGCTGGGGTATCCCGAACCGGAAATTTTCGGCTTCCTCTACGTCTATCCCGACCGCACTGCCTCGCTGGGCGTCTTCGTGCCGTCGTGGATGGACACCCCGATCCGCACCACGTACCGCTACCTCCAGCACTGGATGCAGCACCCCTATATCTGGCGCCATATCGAAGGCGGCACGCTCCGCTCCTGGGGCGCCAAATCCCTGCAGGAGTCCGGCGCGCGCGGCGAGCCTTTCCTGGCCGGCGACGGTTTCGCCCGCATCGGGGAGGGTTCCGGCACCACCAACGTGCTCACCAACTCCGGCGTGGACGAGGCGTGGCGCAGCGGCGTCTTGCTGGCCGAGGGCGCGATCGACATTCTCAAGCGCGGCGGCGATTTCACCAAAGCCGCGCTCACCGCCGCCTACATCCGGCGCCGCCGCGCGGACCCGCTCGACGCGGAACTGCAGGCCGCCAAGAAAGCGCGCGACGGCTTCAACAAGGGCTTCATGACCGGCATGATGGGCACGGGCATGACCGGCATGACGGGCGGCGCGCTGAACCTCTCCATCGAGTCGTGCCCGCCTTCAGCCCGGATCCCGACGCTCGAGAGCGCCTGCGCGGGGCGCATCGCGCCCGACACGCTTGCGCAGGCGGTCGAGTCCTGCGCCAAGGCCAAGCAGCCGCTGCACGACACGCTGATGACGCTCGCGGGCTGGCCCGAGATCCCGTTCGACGGCTCCCTGCTGATGTCGCACCAGGACGTGCTGTTCAAAGGCGGCAAGGTGCAGGCCGCGGGCGGCTTCGCCGACCACGTGACCTTCGCTGATCCCACGCTCTGCGCCACCTGCAAGGAGCGCACCTGCATCGAGATCTGTTCCGCGCAGGCGCTGATGCCGGGCGAGGAGGGCGGCACGCCCGAGTTCGACCGCGAGAAGTGCGTCCACTGCGGCGCCTGCATCTGGAGCTGCTCCAAGGCCCTGCCCGGCGATCCCGAGCGCGCGAACATCGAGTTCGGCGCCGGCTCCGGCGGCCTGCACTCCAACGAGAACTGAGCGGCAACCGCGAAGCCCATGGGACAGTGTTGACTTCTCCGCTTCTGTCTGCCACCCTTTCCGCCATGAAAACCGGTTGGGTCGGCCGCAGGACGTTTCTCTGTTCCACACTTGCCGCAGGCGGGGCGCTGGCCGTGAAGGCACGCGCGGAGGCGGCGGCCTTAAACCGCCCGCTGCGGCTCGGAGCGCCGGCTTTTGCCAAGACCGGCGACCCCGTCGAACTCGCCCGCTGGCACCGCGCCGCCGGTTATCGCGCCGCGTATTGTCCAAAACTTGCTCTCCAAGATACCGACCGCATCCGCGCCGTTGAGAAGGCTTTCGCGGAAGCCGACGTCGCGATCGCCGAAGTCGGCCGCTGGTGCAACTTGCTCGACCCCGATCCCGAGAAGCGCAAAAAAAACCTCGCGGCCGTCACCGAAGGGTTGGCGCTCGCCGACGCCGTGGGCGCGCGCTGTTGCGTCGATATCGCGGGCTCGTTCAACCCCGGCGTGTGGTACGGGCCGCACCCCGACAATTTCACGCCGCGCTTCTTCGACGCCGCCGTCGAGAACGCGCGGTCGGTCATCGACGCGGTCAAGCCGTTGACGCCTCCGGGGGTCAACGGCCCTTTTTCGAATTTACAGACAAATCCCTTACATTGCCCTCTCCCCTTCTTCGTTTTTCGTGACTTCGTGGTGAGAATTTCGGGTTGCGGGCTCTGCCCGCGTTAGGACAAGTTGGCCTAATCTTTTTGCAAATGATTCTCATATCTGGTTTTCGCGGCGCGAGTGGCGAACGGGCGGCCGATGCTGACCGAAGACACGTTCCAGCTCTTTATCTCACACTTGACCACGCGCCTTCACGTGGCCGCGAACACCCGCTCTTCCTGTCGTGCATCAAACCGTGACGCTCGCTGTCGCTATCTTGATCGGTATCGAGACCCGATTTCGATCCCGAAGAGCGGGCAACTATATTTTGCATGTCACAACAGACCAAAGTGAATTACAGGCGGAATTGTCTTATGCGGGAAATCCTGTTAGTCTCTTTTGCACAAAACCATTCGTGTCAAGGGGGAAACATGGGCCGGGACGGGAACTTTCGCGGACGTCGAAGCGTCAATGTGTTTCTGGCCGGAGCCGTCGCTCTATGGACCGCGGCCTGCGTGTCGGAAAAACCGTCCGGGAAGGAAACACCGGACGCGCCGGCGCGGCTGAGGCGCGCGGATAGTTTTCTCGGCATCCATTTCGACTTCCACGCCGGGCCAGACTGTACGGCGGTCGGCTCGAACACAACCCCCGCGATGGTGGCCCAGATCCTCGACATGGTGCGCCCGGACTATATCCAGATCGACTGCAAGGGCCACCCGGGCTATTCGAGTTATCCGACCCGCGTGGGCCAGCCGGCGCCGGGATTCATGGGGGGCGACCCGCTGCGGGTCTGGCGGCGGGTGACGGCCGAAAAGGGCGTCGCGCTCTATATGCACTACTCCGGCGTGTGGGACACGGCGGCGGTCACGAAGCATCCCGACTGGGCAACGGTGGGGGCGGACGGGAAGCCGAGCGCGAAGATCACCTCGGTCTTTGGCCCGTATGCGGACGTGCTGCTGATCCCGCAACTGCGCGAGCTGGCGGGCGTGTACGGCGTGGACGGCGCGTGGGTCGACGGCGAGTGCTGGGCCACGGTTCCGGACTATGGCGAAAAAGCGGCCAAGGCCTTCCGCGCCGCGACGGGTATCCAGACGCTGCCGAAAACCCGGGACGACCCGTACTGGCCCGAGTTCCAGCAGTTCCACCGCGAGGCGTTCCGAAAGTACCTGCGGTATTACGTCAGCGCGGTCAAGGAGACCAACCCCTCGTTCCAACTGTGCAGCAACTGGGCGTTCACCGAACTCATGCCTGAACCGGTCAGCGCGCCGGTGGATTTCCTGTCGGGCGATTACGCGCCGGACGACAGCGTGAACTCGGCCCGGCTGTCGGCGCGGTTTCTGGCGCGGCAGGGGATGCCCTGGGACCTGATGGCGTGGAGCTTCAGCCGGACAAAGGGGCCGGACGGCCTGTACTTACAGAAGTCCGCGCCGCAGCTTGAGCGCGAGGCCGCCATCGTAGTGGCGTTGGGCGGCGGGTTCCAGGCGTACTTCACGCAGCGCCGCGACGGCTCCGTCCGCCTTGAACACATGCCCGTCATGGCGGAAACGGCGAAGTTCTGCCGCGAGCGGCAGGCGCTGTGCCACCATTCCGAGCCGGTGCCCCAGATTGCGGTGCTGCTTTCCACAGCCGGGCATTACCGTAAGATCAAGAACCTGTTCGGCCACGAGCTGTCGGGCTTGAGCGGCGTGTTACAGGCCCTGCTGGAGAGCCAAAACACGGTGGAGGTCGTGAGCGAACACCAGCTCAAGGGACGGTTGTCCGACTATCCCCTGATCGTCGTGCCGGAGTGGGCTTACCTTGAGCAGCCCTTCAAACAAGAGCTCGTCGCCTACGCAAAGAAGGGCGGGAACCTTTTGCTGGTGGGGCCGAAATGCGCCGCGCTGTTCCAGGCTGAACTGGACGTGACGCTTACCGGCGAACTGCGCCCCAACACACAGGCGCTAGCGTTCAACGGCGGGCAGGCACCGCTCAAGGGCTGCACGCAGAGCGTCAGCCTCGGCGGTTCCGCAGAGCCGTTCGGCACCTTGCGGACCGCGGACAACGCGGTCGGGCAGCCCGCCGCGTCGGTGGCCCCATTGGGACAGGGGAAAATCGCCGCCGTTTACGCCGACCTCGGGTCGGCCTACAACGGGGTCCGCAGCCCGGTCGTTCGCGCCTTCCTCAACGCGCTGGTCCGGAAACTTTTTCCGGAGCCCATGGTGGACGTGTCGGGCTCCCCCTTTGTGGACGTCTGCCTGATGCGCAAGGAGGGCAAACTGCTGGTCAACCTCGTCAACACCTCCGGGCCGCATCAGACCGCGCCCGTTCAGGCAACCATCGAGCCCATCGGCCCGCTGGACGTCGCGCTCCGGCTGCCTTCCAAGCCTGCGGGTATCTCCCTGGAGCCGGGCGCACAGTCGCTGCCCTTCGAATACCGGGACGGCGAGACCAAGCTCACGGTCCCCTCGCTCGACATCCATCGCGTGATTGTGGTGAAATGAACGTGACCGGTTGGCGACAGGGGGGCGCGAAACATGGGAGGGACGAGCGTCCGCTCGTCCGGGCAAGCAGACGCTTGCCCCTCCCACCCGGTTCTAAGCCAAACGGTCAGACGAAACGCGAAAGCCTCACACCCCCTTTCGCCAATCGATTACGAAACGAGTCGGCAAAACGTTTGACGCAGCAGTTGTTGGGCTGTCATACTTGCAAAGTGTTATTCAGAGAAGGGGGAAAAGATGAACGTGATATGGAAAAACCGTCTTGTCGTGTCATGGGTTCTGTCGGCGTGTGCGTCGGTGAGTTTGGCGGCCGATGTCCCTTTGGACGAGAACCTGGTCGCGCTCTTCGCCGATCCGCATTCTACCCAAAAGAAGGACTGGCCGCATCAGCGCGCGGGGATCGAGCGGTGCGTGCGGGACGTGCTGGCCTGTAACCCGCGCCCGGCGAACGCGCTCTTCTACGGCGACCTCTCGTTCAACAGCGGCGAGACCAACGACTACCGCCTGCTGCGGAAACTGGTCAAGCCGCTGGAAGACGCCGGCGTCCGCTGGTCCGCCTGTTTCGGCAACCACGACCGGCGCGCGTCGTTTTTCTCGGTCTTCCCGGAACGCCAGAGCGCCGCGCCGCTTGTTCCCGGCCGGATGGTGACGGTCGTCAAAACGCCGCACGCCGATTTCATCCTCCTGGATTCCTGCCTTGAAGGTCCCGTCAACGGCGGCATCGACGAGACGCAGCGGACATGGCTGCAACAGACGCTGGCCCGCACGTCCAAGCCGGTCTTCGTCGGCGCGCACCATCCGCTGTCGGAGACGGGCGTGGCCGGATTGCTGGCCTCCAACGCCGTCTACGCGGCCTATATCTACGGGCACAAACATCACTGGAAAGTCCAGCACGAACAGGGCGTCGACACGCTCTGCCTGCCGTCCACCGGACACTGGGGCGACATCGGCTACGCGCTGATGAGACTGGACGCGGAGGGCGCGGTGTGTACGCTGCACCAGCACGATTACTACAGGCCGCGCCCCGCGGCCAGCCCCGGGGACATCAAGCCCGAATGGAAAGCGCGCGTGACCAAGAACGACGGCAGCCAATGGCGCGTATCGTTCAAGCCCGAAGACCGCGGTTTCTATCCGCTCTTCAACGGCAAAGACCTCTCCGGGTGGGAACCGTGCAACATCGCGCCGGAAACGTTTTCGGCGCGCGACGGCATGATCGTCACAACCGGTTCGCCGGTCGGCACGATGCGCACCGCGAAAATGTATGAGAACTTCATCATCGAGTTCGAGTGGCAGCACATGAAGTCCGGCGGCAATTCGGGCCTCTTCATCTGGGCGGACGGCCTGCCCGTCACGGGCTCGGCCTTTTCGCGCGGCATCGAAGTGCAGATCCTCGATCCCGGCTACCCCGCGAAAGGCAAGAACGAGTGGTACAGCACGCACGGCGACATCTTCGCGGTGAACGGGGCGGAGCTGACCGTCGCGGGGCGCGTCTCGGCGAACGGCCAGCGCAGCTTCCCCTCCGAGGAGCGCACCAAACCCTCGCCGGAGTGGAACCACTACCGCGTGGCCGCGAACAACGGCGACATCAGCCTCAGCGTCAACGGCAAAGAGGTCACCAACGCCAAGGCCGCCTCCCCCCGCAAAGGCTATCTCATGCTGGAGTCCGAGGGTTCGGAGTGCCGTTTCCGCAATCTCCGCATCAAGGAGCTGCCCTCGACCAACCCGAAACCGGAGGAGACCGCGCGTGCCGCCGACGGTTTCGCGCCGCTCTTCACCGGCATCGATTTGCGCAACTGGAAGACGCCTGAGGGCGACAACGGCCACTGGAAGATCGTGAACGAGGTCATCGACTGCGACGCCCGGAGCGAAGCGCCCGGCAACAAGAACCTCTGGAGCGAGAAGGCGTACAAAGATTTCCAGCTCGTGGTGGACTGGCGCATCAAAGAGACGCCGTTCCAGAATCCGCATGCCTACAACATCCTGCCGGACGGCAGCCAGGAGAAAGACGCCAACGGCAAGCCGGTGACCCTTACGATCCCCGATTCCGATTCCGGCATCTATCTGCGGGGATCGGGAAAACACCAGGTCAA
Source organism: Kiritimatiellia bacterium (assembly GCA_028700415.1). Lineage (GTDB taxonomy): Bacteria > Verrucomicrobiota > Kiritimatiellia > RFP12 > UBA1067 > JALHET01. The sequence continues at coordinate 8,519 of JAQVSS010000076.1, read as the reverse complement.
CATCTGGTGCTGGCCGGCCGGTTCGGGCGAGATGTACGGCGTGCGGCGCGATCCGGCCATGCCGCCTGAGGTGCGGGCGGGCGCAACGCCCAAGGCCAAGGCGGACAACCCCGTCGGGAAATGGAACCGCTTCGAGATCACCGTGCGCGGCAGCACGGTCAGCGTGATCCTCAACGGCCAGACCGTGCTGCCCGGCGTGACGATTCCCGGCCTGCCCGAGAGCGGACCCCTCGCCCTCCAGCATCACGGCAGCATGAAAGACGGCAAGTGGATCAGCCCGCCCTCGCTCGTCCAGTTCCGCAACATTTTCATCCGCGAACTCTGATCCCCTGCGGTCGGCAAAGGAGGTGTGCCTGTGAAACGCGCTTTTCTCTTATGGGCAGCCGCGGCGGGCGCCATCACGGCGGCGGCGGAATTGCCGCCCGGCCTGGTCCTGCGGTTTACCTGCGACGAGTTCAGGGAAAACGGCAAGATGCTGCCCGATGCCACGGGCAGCAATAACAACGGGCGCGTCTCGGGCGCAAAGCCGACACCCGCCGGGCGTTTGAGCGGCGGGTGCGAATTCACCGGCAAGAACAGTTCTGTCCGGGTACCCCACTCGACTCTCTTCAATAGCCCGCAGATGACGTTCTGCCTGTGGTTCAAAACCATGGCCAGCGGCACAACCGACCGCACCCTGCTTGAAAAAGGCTCCGCAAACGGCACTGCGTTGCGCATCGCCGGCGCCGCCCAGCCCGACCCGCGGAAAGGAAAGCTGCGGGCCACGGTCGACGGGCACGACTGTTTCAGCGATGCGCCGGTCGCGGACAACGCCTGGCATCACGCCGCAGTCACGTACGACGGTGTTCTCCTGAAACTCCACGTGGACGGCGCCCCTCAAAAACAGACCGTCGCCGGATGGGGAGACCTCGCCGTGAACACTCAGGATTTGACGCTCGGCGCGAACCGTCCGGACCCGAAACGCCGGGAGAAAGAAACCGGCTTCGAGGGGGTGCTGGATGAAGTGATGCTTTTCAACCGCGCGCTGACCGAACCGGAGTTGAAGACGGTGATGGCCGAGACACGACCGAAGTTCACGAAATGGCAGGTCGAGCGGCGGCTGAAGGAACTCAAAGAACTGCTTGACCGCGGACTGATCCTGCAGGATTTCTACGAGCGCAAGGTCAAGGAATGCGAGGTGACGCCCTGAGGGGAACGGCGGAAACGGAGACACCGGGAAAAAGCCGGCTCCGCGCCGGCCGCGCTTTGACAACCGGCCAATGATCCCTTACACTTCCGTCTATAAGAAACACCGTGCTTTAACTTTCTTTAGGAGTCCCTATGGCCATTGATCTGAAAGCCGCTTACAAAACCATCATGGACGACCACTTCACCCCGCAGATGGAGATCTCCTTCATCGATGGGGCCAAACGCCAAACCCTCTCCTACGAGAAGGTCACCTGGGTGATCGGCGGAGAGGAGAAAGGCCTGCGCTACGGCGAGAACCCTGGCCAGGAGGCCGCCCTGTATAAGCTGGTGAACGGCAACCTCGTGCTCGGCGACGTCACCGCCCTCGGGCCGAATCACTATCTGGCCTCCGATCCCGAGCTGCTCCAGTCCGGCAAGCATCCGGGCAAGACCAATCTCACCGACGCCGACAACGCGCTCAATATCCTGCGCTACCTCGACAACACGCCCTGCGCCGTGATCGTCAAGCACAACAACCCCTGCGGCGTCGCCAAAGCCGCCTCGCTGACCGAAGCCTATGTCCGCGCCAACAAGGCGGACCGCCTGGCCGCGTTCGGCGGGTGCATCGCGCTCAACCGCGAAGTGGATCTCGAGACCGCCAAGCTCGTGGCCGAGAACTACGCCGAAGTCGTCGTGGCCCCCGAGTTCGCGCCCGGCGTCATGGACCTTTTCTCGGCCAAGAAAAACCTGCGCGTGATGCGCATCAATAACATGGCCCGCCTCACCGACTTCGTGGCCAAGCGCGTGGTCGATTTCAAATCGCTCGTCGACGGCGGCCTTGTGGCCCAGTGGTCCTTCGTGCCCGAGGCGCGCACCGCCAGCCAGCTCATGCCCGCCGAATGCACCACCAAAGACGGGACGGTCCACCGCATCAAGCGGCTGCCGACCGCGAAAGAGTATGAGGACCTCATCTTCGGCTGGCTGGTCGAGGCCGGCGTCACCAGCAACTCCGTGCTCTATATCAAGGACGGCGCGACCGTCGGCATCGGCACCGGCGAACAGGACCGCGTGGGCGTCGCCGAGATCGCCCGCGACAAAGCCTACCGCAAGCTGGCCGACTGGATCGCGTGGGAGAAATACGCCACGCCTTACAATGATCTGGCGATGAAGTTCGGCGACGAAGGAAAGCGGCGCATGGCCGAAATCGACGAAGAGGTCAAGGCCCGCAAAGGGGGCCTGCCCGGCTGCAGCATGGTTTCGGATGCGTTCTTCCCCTTCCGCGACGGCGCGGAGGTCGGCATCCGCGAAGGCATCACCGCCATCGTGCAGCCCGGCGGCGCGATTCGCGACTGGGACGTGATCGACTGCTGCAACGAGGCCAACGTCGCCATGGTCTTCACCGGCCAGCGCAGCTTCCGGCATTAGGAGAAGGCTGTCAGCTGTTTAGGCTGTTAGGAAGACACTTGAGCGGCGGGGGTTGAGCGTTCAGCGTTTTTTCACCATGTTCACTCTTCTCACACTCTTTCTCGCGTGGCTTGCCGCCAACGCGGCGCACACCGTCTGGGTTGAAACGCGCCGGTTTTTCTGGGAAAGACGCACCGCGCGCAGGCCGGACGGGCTTCTGCCCGGCGCAGCCTCTTTCCGCGTCGGGGACGGGCCGGTCGCCGTGCTGTTTATCCATGGCTTCGCGGACACGCCCTGCGTCTGGCAGCGCATGGCGAAGCGCCTCGCAGCCAAAGGTCCCTTCACCTGCCGCGCCATGCGCCTGTCCGGGAGCGCCGAGCCCGCCGCCCGGGCGAAGAAACAGTCGCTCCAGCTCTGGCGGGCGCAAATCGCCGATGAGCTCGTCCGCCTGCGTGAAACCCACACGGCCGTCTGGCTGGCCGGCCACTCGATGGGCGGCGCGCTCGCGCTGGACATTGCGCTCCGCCATCCCGATCTGGTTGCGGGCGTGGCCGTGTTCGCGCCGCTGATCGGCGTATCGCGCAAGCGGTCCCCGCTCTTGCCGCCCGGAGCCTGGTTCCGGATCGCCCGCGTGGCGCTGTGCCTTTCGCCCACCTTCGAGTCGCCGTTCTCGGCGGACGGCGTGGCCGCAGACGACCCGTCCTTCACCTACAAGCGCGACCGCTTTATCCCCTTCTGCGTTTACCGCGGCCTGTTTGAGCTGATCCGGTCCAACCGCGGGCAGGCGGGACGCTTTCAGAAACCGTTGTTCGCCGTCACCGCCGGACACGACTCCGTGGTGGACACCGCCGCCTCGCTGCGCTGGCTCGCCGGGTGCCCGGGGCCGAAAGAGATCCGGGAGCTGCCGGATACCGGCCATGTGATCCCGCTCGAACCCGGCTGGGAATCGCTCGCCGACGGTCTCGCCACGTTCATCTTATGCATGGGCGAGAGCGTTTACGCAAAAGGTGTAGCCGCTCCGGGTAGGGACGCCTCCCCGAGGCGTCCGCGGACGGTTCGGGGAACCGTCCCTACCGACAATCGAGGCTGACTACAAAATAACTTAAACCGCTCTAAGGCGGTCACGGGACCTCGGATTGTTCAACGCACCACGCGGGCGCTGCCGCCGCCGGCCAGTTTCTCGACCTCGGCTTTGGAGGCCATCGACGTGTCGCCCGGCGTGGTCATGGCCAGCGCGCCGTGCGCGCACCCGTAGTTGACCGCTTTCTGCGCGTCGTTGAACGTCAGGAAACCGTAGACCAGCCCGGAGGCAAAGCTGTCGCCTCCGCCCACGCGGTCGTAGACCCAGAGGTCCTTCATCTCCATCGCCTGATGGAACGCGCCGTCATACCAGCAAATGGCGCTCCAATCGTTGACCGAGGCGGTCTTGACCCCGCGCAGCGTGGTCGCGCACGCCTTGAAGTTGGGAAACTCGCTGACCGCCCGTTCGATCATGCGCTTGAACCCGTCGAGCGGCAGCGCGCGGAGATTCGCGTCCACGCCTTCGACCTCCAGCCCCAGGCACGCCGTGAAATCCTCCTCGTTGCCGATCATCACATCCACATACTGCGCCAGCCGGCGGTTGACCTCCCGGCACGCCTTCAGCCCGCCGGTCGTTTTCCACAGCGAGGGCCGGTAGTTCAGGTCGTACGAGACGACGGTGCCGTGCTTGCGCGCGGCAGCCATGGCCTCCTCCAGCACCGGCGGGGTTGTGGCGGACAGCGCCGCATAGATGCCGCCCGTATGAAACCAGCGCACGCCCAGCGTGCCGAAGAGCTGCTCCCAGTCGATGTCGCCGGGCTTCAGCTGGGACGCCGCCGAATGGCCGCGGTCACTCACGCCCAGCGCGCCGCGCACGCCGAAGCCGCGCTCCGTGAAATTCAGCCCCACGCGCGCCGCCGCGCCCGTGCCGTCGAACGGCACCCAGCGGATCAGCGACGTGTCCACGCCGCCCTGCAGGATGAAGTCCTCGACGAGCCGCCCGACGTCGTTTTCGGGAAAAGCCGTGACCACGCCGGTCCGCAGGCCGAAACATTTCCGCAGGCCGCGGGCCACATTGTATTCGCCGCCGCCCTCCCACACCGTGAACGCGCGCGTGTTTTTGATGCGAAGGTCGCCGGGGTCGAGGCGCAGCATGACTTCCCCGAGCGAAACCTCGTCGTAACGGCAACTCCCGGACGGCTTGATGGTCAACGTCGGCATGGTCTTCCCTTCTTGCCTAATCACTTGAGAGTTCAGAGTTGGACGTTCAGCGTTGAGCGTTCAAGTTGTTCCCCCGTTTTTTCGCGGCTCCGCCGCGCGGCAGGCAAAGCTTTTCCGTGTTTGGGGTGTAAGTATACGGATTGCGCCCCGTGAGGGAAGTTCAAACCGCAGGCGGGGCTCGATAATACACAAGAGCAGGGTTGATGGAACACAAACAAATCGGTATCATTCCTATGTATTGGAAACACGAGGTAAAATACGCATGAAAACAATGCGATCACTTGAATTATTCTCCGGAGCAGGAGGACTGGCTCTAGGACTTGCAAACGCCGGTTGTGAACACGAGGCTCTTATCGAGTGGGATCATGAAGCGTGCGATACGATGCGCCTCAACCATGACCGAGGGGTTGATCCCGTAGGGAAGTGGAAAATCAATCGGATGCCCGAAGGATCAATTATTCGGAGTTCGCCGGTGTTAATCTCATTGCAGGCGGACCTCCTTGTCAGCCTTTTTCGTTAGGTGGTAAACACCGCGGAAAAGACGACCAGCGCAACATGTTTCCCGAAGCGGTTCGTGCAGTTAGAGAACTGACGCCCAAGGTATTCGTTTTTGAAAACGTGAAGGGGGGGCTATGGGCACTGCCAGTACCCTATGAGCACGATTGCGAAGCGGAGTTAGCAGCATGAGGACGGCTGAAAACAACACGTTCTGCCTGATTCCAGAGAGCGATTCCGAGCATAAGCAGTGGGAAGCGGTGCTCGCGCCCTACTGTTGGGCCGATGGCGAATTTGGCATGTTCTTGACGGAGGCTGCTTTTCGAGAAATGGGCGACCGGAGAACTCGTGATGCGAGCATTCCACAGGTGGTGCGTAACAGACTCGCCAAGCTCGCCAAAGTCGTAGAAGTTGGAGACTACGCCGACGTCTGCTTACAGCACGCGGCCGCATCAGGGGGCAGTGAGAGCGGAAAGAGAAGGTAGCGTGAGCATCTTTCACCCTGGCGAGCTTTACACTCACGAAGAGATCTACAGGATCCTTTCCGTCGGCAATGCCGGCGGCATTCGGGTCAAGATCAACCATGACGGAACAATACAACGCGCTGTGGTGCTCACCGCTGTTCCGACAGCTCGCGTCGCATCCGAGAATCCCTACCATGACAGAGTGGAGGGGGACGTGCTTGTCTACACAGGTGCCGGCCAAGAGGGGGATCAAGCCCTTGGGGGCTGGAACAAGCGACTTCTGGAGCAGGTGCAACATCCCTTTCCCGTTTACGCCTTCCTGCTCGTCGAGAGTCGTCGGAGTAAGAAGTACGGGACGCGACGTTGGCGCTTTCTTGGACTGCTCAACTTCCTTAGACACTACAAGGAGACGCAAATTGACGTGCGCGGCGGCAGTCGGTCGGTTTGGGTCTTTGAGTTTCGCGTGCTTTCGAGGTTCGACGGTGTGTCTCCTGACTACGATGCGAAGCTTATGGTGGACTTGATCGCGGAGCAGGATAAGTCCGATCCTTTGGTTGACGCTGATTCTATAGTCGAGGCTGCTCCGTCGGTCTCCGCCTCGGCCGGGGCTGACCCCTTGGAACTAGAAGGCCTACGGCGGCGAATGCTCGCCTTGCCACCGGATCGGTTTGAGCATCTTGTCCGTGATGTGCTGGTATGGTCTGGCTTCCGCGATGTGCGTGTCACGAAATACAGTCAGGATGGGGGTGTTGATGTCAATGCGATTGCCGGCCAGATGATGTGGCCGTTGCGCGATCTACTGCTACAAGTACAGGCCAAACGCTGGCTGCATACGGTCGGTCGCAAGGAGGTGGCCGAACTTCGAGGTAGTCTGCAACCCGACGCGCGCGGCGCGGTCGTGACGACAAGTCATTTCTCGAAGGCCGCATTACTAGAAGCAAGCGAAGCTGGGAAAAGACCCATTGTTCTGGTGGATGGATTCGAGTTTTCCCGTATCGTGCTGACAAGCGGGGTGTTTGCGCCTTGATTGAGCGGTTCAGTCCGGTTTGGAATAAACGGATAGATGGCTTTGGCAATCACGATCCAGGCAGCGGAAGACACGCACAGCAAAGATCACAGTGGGATACTATCCACCCCGGACGTCCTTGGGTGACTAACTTGCGCGACCACTCAAAAACGGCTGGCGAGATTCGGGAACAGATGGCGTCATACATGGACGGTCTGGGGTTGCCGGAAGACTGATAGCTTGTCCTTAAAAAGTTCAAACCACAGGCGGCCACAGGTGAACATGTTTGCGGGCCAGCGACTGGCGCAAACGGGCGACCGCCGCTTCTTTGGCCTTGGCCTCGATCTCGACGGTCAAGTCGAGAGACCGCCATTCCCCGGGGAAATCGGAGGGCTCGATGAAAGCGTGGTGCGGACCGGGTTTTCTGCTGCCGTAGCCCTCTCTGGGTGACGAGATGTGGAAAAGCGGTTCGCGGTTCCATGTGGCGAGCGCCTGCCGCGTGACCTCTCCGACGGACAGGCCGTCCGGCAGGCAGCGGTGATGATGCGCGTCGTACACGAAGGGCGTCCGCGTCTCCCGGCAGAACGGGAGCAGGTCCGCGGGCGTATAGATGCGGTCGTCATTCTCGAGCGTCAAGCGTAAACGGACGGGCTTGGACAGTGTGTCGAGCGCGGCGGCCAGGCGTGCGAGCGCGGCGGGCTTGTCGCCGTACGCCCCGCCCGCGTGGATATTGATCACGTCGGCGCCGATCCAGGCGGCGACCTCAGCCTGATACTCGAGATCCAGGATCGATTTCCGTATGATCTCCGGGTCGGCGGCACTCAACAGGATGAACTGATCCGGATGAAAGGTGAGGCGGAGCCCGTGTTGTCTGGCGAAACGGCCGCAGGCCTTGAAGGCGGACACGATCTCTGCGGCCTCCGGAAGGTCGCCGATGGCGTAGCCGGCCGCAGGATGGGTCTTGACCGGCAGGATCTGGCTGTTCACGCGGAAACAGCCGATCTGGTGTGCGGCGCAATAGGCCAGCGCACTGTGCAGGGCCTTGGCGTTGGCCAAGGCGAGCCGCGAAAGGTTCGCGAGTTGCCGGTCGCGCGGCAGACGGGCGAGCGCGGCGACCGTTGTGGTCTTGAACGCGATCGGCGTTGCATGAAATTTGCAGCAGAGCCCGAGTCGGATCACACTCACTCCTTCCAGACGTTCATATCATACACGGGGCGGAAATAAAGTCGAGGAGACGGCGCGCCTTTTTGGGGGGCGCACGCACGGTTTCTTTGCAGCTAGGACGAGCAGACGCTCGTCCCTCCCATTCATCGTCAATGTCCGACGGCCGGGAGGGGCAAGCGTCTGCTTGCCCAACCGTGTTCGTCTTTCGCAAATGAATCGCGCGCCTTTTTTGGGGGGGTTGTTGCTGAAGCCTGCTTTTGTTATACTGAGAATCACAAACGAAAAGGAGGAGTGCATATGGCATCCATTAAAGGGACCCAGACAGAAAAGAACGTGTTGACCGCTTTTACGGGTGAGTCGGCGGCACGGAACCGCTACACCTATTGGGCAGCCGCGGCAAAGAAGGAAGGGTTTGTCCAAATCGAGGCGATCTTCGAAGAGACGGCGAATCAGGAGAAAGAGCACGCCAAGCGGCTGTTTAAGTTTCTGGAGGGCGGCGAGGTGGAGGTCCAGATCGGCCTGCCGGCGGGAGTGATCGATAAGACGATCGTGAATCTGAGGCATGCGGCCGAAGGCGA
>JAQVSS010000075.1 GCA_028700415.1 Kiritimatiellia bacterium | reverse complement strand
ACGGTGCAGCCGCAGGCCGTTTTTCAGGCTGAACGAGGCGCGGTCGATGCGCACGTGGACATCGTCGTTGGAGAGGGCGGAGGACAGGCGGCCGAGGATCGGCGAGGGTATGCCGCGGTCAAGCACATAGAGCGCAAGAAAGAGCGCGCCGGCCAGAATCGCCAGCAGCCAGAAAGCCGCTTTCAGCACCGCCCCTAAGCATTTAAGAAAATTCCACATAAACGACCTTTGCCAACGCCGTGCCCGCCAAGCAATACATTACCCAAGAAATGCGGTGGCGGGCAACAGGAAAAGCGGCGAGGCACGTCGTTTTCAACGCATCCGCGCGGCCAGGGCGTTGCCGAAGGCGCTGCAGGAAACCTCGTTGGCGCCCTCCATCAGACGGGCGAAGTCGTAGGTCACGGTTTTTGACGATATCACGGCATCCATGGCGGCGATGATCTTGTCGGCGGCCTCGGTCCAGCCCATGTAGCGCAGCATCATTTCGCCGGAGAGGATCAGCGAGCCGGGGTTGACCTTGTCCAGGTTGGCGTATTTTGGCGCCGTGCCGTGGGTGGCCTCGAAGCAGGCCACGCCGGTGGTGTAGTTGATGTTTCCGCCGGGGGCGATGCCGATGCCGCCCACGCAGGCCGCCAGCGCGTCCGAGATGTAGTCGCCGTTAAGGTTGAGAGTGGCGATCACGTCGTACTCGTTCGGGCGGGTCAGCAACTGCTGCAGGAAGGCGTCGGCGATGCAGTCTTTGACCGTGATCTCGCGTCCGGTATCGGGGTTTTTGAAAGAGTGCCACGGGCCGTCGCCGATCGGTTTCGCGCCGTATTTTTCCTGTGCCAGAGCGTACCCCCAGTCACGGAAGCCGCCCTCGGTGAACTTCATGATGTTGCCTTTGTGTACCAGCGTCAGGCTGGCGCGGTCATTGGCGACGGTGTAATCGAGCGCGGCCTTGACCAGGCGGCGGGTGCCTTCGATAGAGACGGGTTTGATGCCTATTGACGATGTTTCCGGAAAACGGATCTTGGTCACGCCCATCTCATTTTGCAAGAACCCGATCACTTTCTGTGCCTCCGGTGTCTGCGCCAACCATTCGATGCCGGCATAGATGTCCTCAGTGTTCTCGCGGAAGATGACCATGTCGGTACGCTCAGGGTGTTTGACCGGGGAAGGGACGCCCTTGAACCAGCGCACGGGACGCAGGCACACGTAGAGGTCGAGTTCCTGGCGCAGGGCCACGTTGAGCGAGCGGATGCCGCCGCCGACGGGCGTGGTCAAAGGCCCCTTGATCGAGACCAGGTATTCGCGGCAGGCGTCCAAGGTCTCGCGCGGCAGCCAGGTGCCATCGCCGTAGACCGCGTTCGCCTTCTCGCCCGCATAAACCTCCATCCAGGCGATCTTGCGGCTGTCGCCGTAGGCGGCCTCGACCGCGGCGTTCCAGACGGTCATGGCAGCGCGGGTTATGTCCGCGCCTGTGCCGTCTCCCTCGATGAACGGTATGACCGGCTGTGACGGGACTTTAAGGATGCCGTCAGGGCCCATGGTGATTTTTGCGCCGAAGGAAGGGAGTTTGATCTTGTCGTAAGCCATCATTATTCTCTTTTGTTGTGTAGCGGTCTCAAGCTGACATGGTTTCTGGTCGTTAAACGGCATTAAAGTATAAGATATGGCGCACGGCTTTGGCAAACAAAACATAGCGGATTCAGATCAGCCGCGTTGCCTCACAATTAATGACACCGAAATATTTTCGGGCTGAGGCAACTGACTTTCAGGTTGCCTCAAATGAAATGACACCGAAAACTGGGGCTATGGACATGTCAAAGGAAGAGAAGGCAACATTTGTCAGGCTGGCGCGCAGGCGCTATGCCTTGATGCGTACTAAGAAGGCCAGGGGCAGTGTGCTGGACGAGTTCTGCCGGATGACGGGGCTGACACGGAAGCATGCGGTCAAACGGTTGTCTCCGAAGAGGCTGCCGGGCCGGAGACGGGGCCGCCCGCCCGGCGGGACACCGGAGGGGACTGCTTTGCTGGTCAGGTTGTGGAAGCTCTCGGACATGATGTGCGGCAAGCTTCTTCAGGCGGTTCTTGGACTGTATCTTGAGAGCCTGCGCAAGCGCGGGGACATCCCGGACGAAGTGTGCGCCGAGGTGCTCGGCATGAGCGCGGCAACCATCGACCGGCGGCTGAGGCGCGTTAAGGTGTCCGCCGCGGGCGGACGCGGGCGGCGTCGCAAGTCGTCTCTGGAAGAGCACCGGCGCGAGATACCGCTGAAGATAGACGTTTGGCCCGAAGCTTATCCGAAGACCCCGGGATACATTGAGGTCGACACGGTCGCTCACTGCGGCGGCTCGATGACCGGCAGTTTCGTCTGGACGCTTACGATGACTGACGTGGCGACACACTGGACCGAGCTTCGGGCCGTGTGGAACAAGGGCGCGGCGGCCGTTTGCGGCGGGATATCGGAGTTCATATCGGGGGCCCCGTTCTTGGTGCTGATGCTTAACTCCGACAACGGGGGAGAATGCATCAACGGCCACATCAAGAGGCATTTCGCTCAGTTTCTGCCGAAAGTGCTCAGGACCCGGTCGCGCAGTTACCGCAAGAACGACAATGCCCACGTTGAGCAGAAGAACGGGGCGCAGGTCAGGGCGCTCTACGGCCACGGGCGCATCGATGATGAGAGACTGCTGCCTCTGATGAACAGGATCAACGAATGCCAGGGGCTGATCAAAAACCTGTTCACGCCGACCATGCGCCTGCTTTCGAAGGAACGCGTGGGATCAAAATGTGTGAAGCGCTACGAGAAAAAAGCAAAGACTCCCGCGCTGCGGGTTTTGGAGTCTCCGGACGTGACCGAATCGCAAAAGGACAGGATCCGCGCGATGCTCGCGGCTAACGACATCGTCGAACTGCGGGAGCGGTTGAACGCGGATCTCCGCCTGCTGGCGAGGGAACTGGCGGCGGCCCCCAAGGGGGCTACTCCGAAGGGCCGCCCGGGATGTCCTTCGGACCTCCCGGGGCCCCGGCCTTCTGCGTCAAAACACGGGGCACGGACAACCGCCCTTGAATCTTCAAGAAAACGGCTTGAAAGGAAAACGTCACTAAATTTCGGTGTCGTTTTCATTTGACGCAACGGGCAGCGCGCGTTGCCCGTCAATTGACAAAGTAAAGTCGCCCCCCAGTTGTGGGAAGGGGCGCGGTTACTCTGACAAGGGGAGGGGCGCATTTAGTCTGCCAAAAACGGTTTCGAACAAAATCCAGGTTCGGTGTTGACCTCATAAAGATAGCACGGTATTTGAACGCTACTGAGTACGGTGATCGTCTTGGCACATGAGTTCATTTTGTTGATAAGCCGCAACGTGGTCCTCGACAAGCGACTCGGATGTTTATGGTAAACCCTGTGGTTTTGTAAAATTTTGCAAAACGCAGTCGAGGGTTTTACGGCAATAATTGCAGTTATCGCAGTCATGCCCGCAAACGGAGGTATGCTTGGCCCAGCCGTCCGGGAAGGCAGAGTTGTCGATGAAGTGCGGCGCAAATGCAGGCGATAACCCGGGCTCCAATAAATCCAGCAGATTGCCTGCAAAGCGGCCTTCAGCATAGGCGCTGATCACCATGCGCGGGTTGGCGTGCTGGCGGGTCGCGAGTTTGACGGTGTCGATCAAACCTTCGTAAAGATGCAAATCTTCGGGGCGAATCCAGGTGGAACGCAGAATCTCAACGAAGTTTTCGGGGTTGCGGTAAAGGTTCCAGCAGACATGCGGGTTCCAGTCCGGCAGGTTCTCCCTTTTTTCAACATCCGCGCTGTGGGCAATCAGGTTGTCGTGAAAGATTTGCCCAGGACAGAAGCGCAGGCAGCCGCTGTTGGCCAGCAGGCACAGCTTTTTGTTGTTGCGGTCACACCACGCGCGCACTTGGCGTACATGGGAGAGATTTCTTTGTAGGTCGCGTTGCAGGTAAAAACTGTCGAACAGATCGGCAATGTAGCCCATAGCTTGCACTGTGCCGATGCGCATGTTGACCGATGCGCGGGTCTCGATGTCCGGAAAATATTTTTTGACGGTGCGGGCGATCATCGGCGAGGTGGTGGTGACGATCTCGGGACGGCAGCCCAAAGTTTCAAGTCGGGCGATGTTGTCTCGAACCTCTTTTTCCAGGCTGAGGCTGACAGCGCGTTCACCATAACAGTTGGCATTCAGAAGCAAATCCAATTTAACGCCGATGCGGCGCAGTGTTTGAAGTTCATCTTCCAACACACTGCGCACATCGTCCATGCTGTCGGCAAAGGCATGTCCCAGCGGTGGCCGTCCAGAAACCATGTTGGGCAAAGCGAAATATACCTCGCGGACACAGTCGGCATGTTCCGCGACCAGTGTCGAGAATGCATCACCGCCATCAATGTGCTGATAGCCGACCGCGAAGTTCATCTGAATTGCTCATTGGTGGCCGACAAGTATGTAGCCCATCGCGCCTGCTGTTTGGCCTTTGTAGCTGAACGGTTCCTTGCGGTAGTTGCAGATGATCTCTGAGCCGTCCGAGTATGCCGAGCGGTAAACATCTGTGTCCACCGCTTCGTGACGCTCCATAAACTCAGTCTGGAGGTGCGAGCGAGCGGCGAATTCATCATAACCCTCTCGGATTTTTTCGACGCTCGAGCGCAGGGTCTCGTCGTTCCCGCATGTGAGGTCTTCCACGCCCATCCAGGCATTCCCCGCGTCGCGATAGTTGGAATAAAAGTAAAAGAACGGCCGGCCACCGAACTCTGTGAGCATCAGGCGCGTGTCATCATCCTTGATCGTGTAGTTGCAGGTGGGCGGGAAGGGATTGCTCAGAATGATGCCGTGATAGACCATTTGCCAGAACGGGACAAAGCGGTCAACCAGCGGGTGCGGTTTTGGCGGTACGATGGAGGCATACAGCGCGTAGTCCAGGTTGCCGCAGCAGAAGTCATGCCCGCCTTCGGAAGCGCTGCCGCCGAGGACGGTCTGCGCCTCTGCCATGATTTTCCCCGCCCAGTAGGCGCCCTGATTACGGTTGAGGGGATGACGCGGGTCATGGCAGGCGCGCGGCTGAACCACGGTCAGGACGTCGTTGTAGTGCAGCCCGCGGAACCCCAGCGCCGCGATCTCCAGCAGTTCTTTGGGAGCGAAGCGCTCGTAGGCACGCTGCGGACATATGTTATACATGCGACCGCCGCTGTAAACCGCATGCGTGGACAGGGAACCGTCCGGCTTTTTGATGATGTATTCGGCATCCCAGTTTTCGGCGATCATGTAGGCATCATAGCTGTTGTTGTGGCACACGATCTGATACCCCATGGATTGCGCCTTTTTGATCAACTGCCGCAATTTCACCTCGCCGCCCAACTGTTCCTCGACAGGGAACAGTTCCGGGAAGCGTCCGTCATGTCCCTTCTGGTTCCAGCCCACTAGACAGAGCTGCGCTTTATCGATGCCCTGCCGTTTGAACTCGTCCAAAATGTCGCCCACACGGTCGAAGGTGACCGCCACCCGCATGGGTGGCTCCGTCGTGCGGGTCTGGTTGGTGACGCTGGTCGGCATAGGTTTCCATCCCTGCCGGATGCGAACTTCCAGGCAATTGGCGGCATACGCCAACTCAGGCCGGTCTTTCATCCTTTCTTTGATCGGCGCGCATGCTTTGCGGGACAATTGATAGTCGCGGTATTTACGGGCCATACCCGCGTAGTCTGCGTGATCTCCTTGCAGCAGGTGATATTCCACCGTGATATCGTCATAGGGAGCGTGTCCCCCGTATTCAAAGCACGGCAGAATGGTGTAACGCCCGTCTTTCGCGTTGGTTATCAGCTTGTAGTCATGTGGCGTGCCGCTCACAATCGCCACAAACGTTGCACGCGGATTCTTCATGCCGAACACGGGCATAGGCATGTAGTTGCGCGCGGTCCTCTCGCCGTTCTGTTCACGGAAGGTGCCGAGTTCGCCGTTGGGCATGATGAAATAACCTTGTTCGCCGACAGTGGCGGACGCGAAATCCGGCAATACGGTGACGGTGTTAAGCCCTGCGGGCAGTTCCGTCCGTGGAATATGCACGCGCACGACACCCGCCTTGTCCGGCTCGACCTGCAGAATCTTCTTTTCGACCCGCTTGTCAGTAAAGGTGTAAACTACCTCGACCTGGGCAGATATAACTCGGAACGCGCATCCCAGCGCGACAAAACAGACGGTCATCTTATTCATTGCTTCCTCCTTAAGCCTACACGGTCAATCGACCAACGGGTTGACAATTTCCGGTTTACGCCCTTCGGTGCCGTAGTTGTCGCGTTTATTGTACGTGATGTACTCTTCCGAATCCTCAATCATGCCGCGGTCGGCGTAATACTCCACAACCTCTTTAGTGAGTTCATAAGGTTTGGAACGGTCGATCTGCCACTGCGGGCTGGAGCGGAACTTGTTCTTGAAAAGGTTTTTGATCTTGCGGCGCTCTTCAAGGTGGATCATGCAGGCGCGGATGCAGCCGCACGCGCCCTCGATGGCGCGGCCGTAGCCATATAGACGCGGATAATCACCCTCAAAAGGATCCAACTCGCGGTTGGTGCCGCCCTGTATGCCCTTTTCGCAGGCCAGCGGATCGAGCTTGTTCCACTCCAGCTCGTGTCCGGCCACAGTGACCTTGACGGATTCGTGCATGCTGATGGCGTTGCCGTGGCAGTGCTTGACGCACTGTTTGCAGCGGTCGCAGATCTTGCCCTCGTAAATCGGGTCAGGTTCCAGCTCGGCATCGGTCAGCAAAATCGCGAAACGCTGGCGCGGGCCGAACTGCGGCGTCAGAAAGACCTTGCTCCAGCCGATCTCACCCAGGCCCGCCAGATAGGCCGCCAGACGGAAATGCACCAGCACATCGGGATATGGTTTGCCGTCGGAGGCCGGTCGACTCCAGCCCTTGCGGAAGTTGCCGGTCACCGGATTGATGGCCTCGCCGCCGTTGGCGTTGAGCATCGGGATGGTTTCATATCCCTCGTCTTCAAGCAGGCGCGTCAGGTTCCAAAGCACCATTGGGCCGTACACTTGATTGAGTGCCGCGTAACCCATGGAGGGGTAGTTGCTGAATAGTGTGCCCTCCTCGATGCCGCGCAGCGTGCCGCGCGCGATGCGGAACCCCAGCACGATCATCGACTTCGCGCCGGGGAAGATGTAGCGCGCGTCCATCTGTTTGGGCGCACCCTCGAACCGGATCATCGGCGCGATACCGACCAAATCGGCACCGAGCCGGCGCGCGTGTTCCTTGACTTCGTTTGCATCCATCGTTTTTTATCCTTCTTTCGATTGTTTTGA
Source organism: Kiritimatiellia bacterium (assembly GCA_028700415.1). Classification (GTDB taxonomy): domain Bacteria; phylum Verrucomicrobiota; class Kiritimatiellia; order RFP12; family UBA1067; genus JALHET01. The sequence goes on along the minus strand of JAQVSS010000075.1, from coordinate 8,343 downwards.
CGACAAAACTTTAAATAGCGCGATCGTCGAGATCACGGCAACACCTGCCAGACATGCAGAACGCGCATAGTAGCCATACAGACCCGACCCGACGGCGAACATTACGGCATAAACCGCGCAGCAGGCCAGAGACATGCAGAGCAGGCCGGACGGTACTGGCCATGTTTCACAAGACCGTGCGATGGGCGTACCCAGTGCCGCCGCACGCGCCTCGACCTTTTTCCAGCCCGGACCACCCGCGCGAATCAGCGTGCAGAAGCGGAACAGGGTCTGATCGTCGACTGGCCGGGTCAGATAGGTGACGCCGACCCACGCGACAGTCGTGACAACTATGCCGATGATCAGCCGCTGCCACTGCGCGATCTCCGGTCCGCCCAGATGCGGATAGACCAGTTGGAAGAACACAGCCACGATGAACGACACGGCCATGGCTGTAATCTCGCTGAAAGCGTTGATGCGCCACCAGAACCAGCGCAGCAGGAAGAGCAGCCCCGTACCTGCGCCGATCTGCAACACTAGGTCGAAAGCGGTTTTGGCGCTTTCGAGAAAAGGCGCCAGCAGGCAGGCCAGCGCCATCAGTCCGACTGTGGTGATTCTGCCGACAAGCACCAGTTGGTGTTCACTGGCCTCAGGGTTGACAAACCGTTTATACACGTCGTTCACAACATACGACGAACCCCAGTTCAGATGGCAGGCGAGGGTGGAGAGCAATGCCCCCAAGAGCGAGGCCACAACCAGTCCTGTAATGCCGGCAGGCATCAGGGTCAGCATGGCCGGATAAGCGAGGTCATGTCCCATGATGCGCGCATCCACGTTCGGGAAAGCCGTACGCAAGGCGTCTAGATCTGGGAATACCAGCAGCGAACAGAAGGCGACAATGTACCACGGCCAGGGACGCAGTCCGTAATGCACGGCGTTGAAGAACAGCGAGGCGCCGACCGACTGCCGTTCGTTCTTGGCGGAGAGCATGCGCTGCGCGATATAGCCGCCGCCGCCGGGTTCCGACCCCGGATACCAGACGTTCCACCACTGGATCGCGACCGGGATTATGAAAACCGAGACCAGCAGGTCGGTGTCGGCAAAGTCCGGCAGGAACTGCAGTTTAGGGACGATATCAGGATGCGTGACAAGGTTGGCGAAGCCGTTGACCTGCGGCAATCTTACGGCAAACACAGCCGCGGTCAAAGAGCCGGCCAGCACAACTACAAACTGGAAGAAGTCGGCGATGACGATGCCGCGCATACCTCCCAGCGCACTGTAGATGACCGTTACGACGGCAGTGATCAGGATGATGGCCAACGGAGAGATGTCAAACATCACTACGCCGATCTTAATGGCACCGAGGATCACAAGGGCCGTGATGACCGTGTTGAAAAAAACGCCCAGATACAGTGCGCGGAACCCGCGCAGAAACGCTGCGGCTTTGCCGCTGTAGCGCAGCTCGTAAAACTCGATGTCGGTCTTGGCGCCGGTGCGGTGCCAGAGCTTGGCGTAAACAAATACCGTCAGCATGCCCGTCAGCAGGAAGGCCCACCAGACCCAGTTGCCCGAGATGCCGTTCTTGCGGATGATCTCGGTGAAGAGGTTGGCCGAATTGGTCGAGGTGGTCGCCGCCGCCATGGAGATGCCCAGCGCCCACCAAGGCATGGAGTTGCCCGAGAGGAAGAATTCTGCGGAGTTAGCCCCAGCACGCTTGGATGTCAAGCAACCAATGGTGACTAAGACTGCGAAGAAAATAGCTATGACCAGCCAATCTACGTTTGATAAATTCATTCCATACATCCAAATTTAACAGTTCATGCCAACAAAGGTCGTTATGGCGCTTTTTGCGGTCGCGCGTCGAGCAGTATTGAGCAACCCGCGAACAGGACAAACTTCTTTTTCCATCCGGATTCAGTCTGTTCCGTCACCGGCAACGCCTCTATGGGTGTCGCGTCGTGCGCGAGATAAGTGCATGTGTAATCTCTATGCTCCCGTGAATACAGCGTGAACTCCAGATTAGTGCGTTCAAACTCTCGCGAATCTGTTATGTATATTAAATCACCGGCATCGAACACCAGCACATTTGAATTGTCCGTTGTGAATTTTTGCGGGTAAAGCTTCCCGAGGATCGCGGGAACGGAGCCATCCGCCACTTCGGTGGGTGTGATCCATCTAGGCGCAGGTGAGGATACTGGCCAGTTATTCGTGTCCGGAACGACCGGCACCACATAATGCCGTCCCTGATTTGGGATCAGATCATACGCTCGCCCTTTTACTCCGAAATCTGCCTCATACGCTCGCCCATCGAGGCCGAAAACAGCCGCCCAGAGCAGGTTGGTCGCGGCACGGGTCGAATGAAAATATCCCGCTCTCGCTAGGTCTTCGGCGTGTCCCGGGTTCAGGGCTGCCGCCCGAATGGTTTTTGCGACCTTATCTCGTTGTTGACGCAGTCCTAGACGGATGATAAGTCGCTGCGTTTTTTCACGCACGGAACGCAGGCTACCGCCGCCATCGTGCGGACAGAAAGCTACCAACCGTTCCGTAGCGAAATACCGAGCACCTGAAAGTGCGGACAGGATCATGGTGTCCTTGACCAGACAGGGCGGCGTCGACATGATCGCTGGCCCGAAAGTATTTCGTGAGCTTTGGCTTGGATCGCTTCCCTGATAAATTTGCGGCCAGTATTTTGCCCGCCAACTGCCCCGGTCAAAGGCATACCGGTTCGGCGTGTACCACCCGTCGAACTGAAATCCCCATTCCTCCGTCATACCGGAAAGCCACAGACCCACGCAGTCGGACCAGTTTAGCATGTTTTCGTAAGGCTCTACCGATTTCCACATCGGCACGATCACGTCGCGGTGTTCGTCCAGGAGCGACCGCCATCGCGGTTCTGACATCATACGGTTCCACATCTGCCCAAGCGGACACAGATAAAGGGCCCAGATAATTTTACGTCCTTGCCTTTTGGCTAGGGCGGAAAAACCGATCAGGTGCTCCTCATCGACTTCGTTGAAGCGCGAACCGCCAAGCTCGGCAAACATCAAAGCTCGCACACAGGGATAGTTTTTCAAAAGTTTCTCCACGGTCTCATAACTCGGCGCGGCCTCGCGGCGCTTAGCGTACCGCCGCACCATCAATACGGCAGGAATGTTTAGTCGCTGGCATTCGTTAAGGCCAGCGAGAAGTGCCGCATGTTTTTTCCCGTATTCCGGGTCGGGGCGTGGCGGGATCGGTTCGGTTTTGTCCGTCGAGTAATTTTTGACATGGTACAGGTTTTCCGGAGCCACATAAAAGGTGAGCCATACAGAGGATTTTAAGTCGTCGGCGACCGCGTTCCAGCGGGCTCGCGTGTCCCAAGCCTTGTATCCCTGTTCCTCAAACCATCCGTCATCATAGAGGAAGATTGGCGCTGTTCCGCCGTGCGGGTCATCTTGCCGCTCTTGTCCGGCCACACAGGCCAACGCGCCCGCAAGTGCCAAAGCATAAGCAATTTGTATCATGCGCATGTTTATTATCCTTATAGCTAAGCAGCCATCAATGAACACTAATGACCGTTCCATCCGGGGGCAGTTTATCGTACTCCACAGCCAGAGAAGTGATCAGCGCGTTGGTGACAACCGTATCAATGTCTGCGATACCAATTGTTTTCGTAAAGTCCCACACAAAAAACGATGTGGTTGTCTCAGCTTTGTCGACGACATCGGCAACCGGTATTGAGAGTTTGACATTATAGACTCCAGATGTTTCAACCGTAGAATCCGTGTAACCGGCAGACATCATATCTGCCACAACCTCCGCCACCGGTTTCGCGCCCGCCTGCACAGCCATCCGGATGACAAGGTTCGCCAAACGGTTTGTCTGCATATTCGTTAACATGACATGTCCCATAGGTGTGGCAGCGAACGGCCCGAGCGCTTGCGTTGCTCCCATTGTCAGAGCACCTTTATATCCGCCTTCCGCCAAGGTGACGCAGGAACTCTTATAGTTTTCGAGTGTTACGTTCCACATGTCTGTGTCTGGCACACTGATGTACCCACCATATTTATCAAAACTGAGTGCCTGACTTGCGTATAACAGCGTGAATTTGTTAGTGCCTGACAGTAACACCCCTCCGTCAAGCGCAACGCGCAGATGGCCGCAGGCATAGCCGCCGCTTCCAGTGAACTTTATCGGTGATATATGCCCTGGAGTTCTATCCAAGATATATTCCATAAGAAACGGTTTCACAACGCCGTCCGTGTAGCTGAACATGTTAAATTGAATATCGTGTAAGGAACCCTTAACGCAAAGCTCACATCCATTTGTGTTGAAGACAGCAAAATTATTGGGTGATTGTATAGTAAATTGTCCGCCGCTGATTTCGAACCGCGCGACCTGAGCAGCATTGCCTAAGACATAAAATAGCTTGTTGGAGACAACTCCGCCTGTCTGAACAAAAGTGCCACCTCCGTAGAATGCACTTTTAACTTTGCAATCCAATATGCCGCCCTTCATCTTAAACTCAGTCGCGCTCGGTCCGGCTCCCGCCACAAGATCAATCAGATCCACCGTGAGGCAACCGTCAGTCTGCTCAAAATAGCTGTCGGCTCCCATACTTAACGTCGCGTTGCTGTTGGCGTTCGTGATCGTGAGTCTTCCACTGCTCAAGGTGACTTGATCACCTTTACCAGATAGCGCCACACCATTTGTTACCGTAATGTCACTATCTGCCACGACAACCGATCCTGTGGCACCATTCACCACCCCTGCGAATATTTTTGGAAACAGGTTGGTATGATTCTCAAAACTAAGCGTACCTTTGGTGCCGACAGTCACGCCGATTAACAGGTTGTCGGCCGCCTTCCAGTTCCGGTTGCCACCTTGCACCGACATGATTCCCTCTGAACCAGAAAACAACCCGATTGATGTACGGTTGGACGTGATCAGCTCACCCCCGGTCAGTGTGTAGTAGCCGTTCCCGTAGCGCCCGATCTCCATCAGATTTGTTGTGAGTATCTTGCCTCCGGACTGTGTGAAATACCCCGTTCCTTTTCCTCCGACCACCATCCTCGCAAAGACATCCCCTCCCGACATCATGACCGTGCCAGTGCTTAAGGCAGAGTTTTGGGCAAGCACAAAATCCTTCACAGTGTTTATGATACCTCCTTCCATAAAGAGATTGCCGGTGCCTTCGTTGCCAACAATGATTTTTGTGGCTAGAATTTTTCCGCCATCACGCACATAAACGGTCCCGGAATCAGATGAGGTTGTATGTCCCAGCGTGATAACCACGTTTGAAACGGCCGGCTCGGAATCGATCAACGCGACTCCGCCGTTGTTGATAATCGCGCTCCAACTGGTGGGAAGCTTTTTTGCTGCCCAGTTTTGCGGATCGTTCCAATCTAACAACAATCCTGGCGTTCCCACCCAAGAGTCGTCAGCAGGTGCCTGCACACAGGCAAGAAGGATTGAACCCATAATGATCAAACACTTAATTCTCATGCCCTCAGCTCCTTGGTTAATTGATTAATGCACTAGAACACATTCAAGTGAATGTGCCGCACGGATGCTGTGCGTACCATTTGTGTCCATTATCACAGATCATCAGAATAACTGATAGCCATGCAAACGAAAAAAGACTAGGATATTTGCGAAATGAAAAAACAGCGCAAAAATCGTAACGCTACTGGAGTTGGTCGTCAGGGTTCTCGGCGTGTGCTGCTGGTGATTCCGACCGCGAACATCATTCATCGGCAGATTCTGAACGGTGTTCTGCGCTATGCCCAACAGCATGGGCCGTGGGAATTCCACATGCTCACCGGCCTGTTCGACGAACAGGGAATACGCCGTACAAGGGAGTGGGGGTGTGACGGGGCGATCTCTTTTGCTGAGACTAACTCGCAAATCCAGGCTGTGTTGGATGCCAACGTTCCAGCGGTATTCATCAATCCGCCGCGTTCCATGCTGCGGAAGGGGAGCCCGCTGACACGTCACTGCTGCGCGTTACGCGACCATGCGGCGGTGGGGCGGACAGGGGCTGAATATTTTCTTGAGCGGCAATACGCCTCGTTCGCTTATCTTGGTAATGTCACGAACAAGGCGTGGTCGCATGAGCGCAGGGACGGCTATGTGCGGAAGATTGAGGAAACGGGGTACAGGTGTGATGTGTACTCGGGGTTGACCGCAGAAGAGCGCGACGACTTCGCCTTGGAGAGCAGGCGGTTGCGCCAGTGGCTGAAAAGTCTGCCGAAACCGGTGGCGTTGATGGCCGCGCATGACCGGCGCGCCCGACAGGTGCTGGACATGTGCATGGATGAGGGGCTTTCTGTCCCGCACGAGGTGGCGGTGCTGGGGGTGGGCAACGACGAGATTCTGTGCGAGACCACCACTCCGCCGCTGTCCAGCATTGAGATGGACGGAGAGAACACAGGGTTCGATTGCGCGTGTCTGCTGGACGGCCGGATGGTCGGATGCCGGCAGACCGCATTAGAACCATGCCTGCTCACTTTGGATTTGGTCCGGGTTGTGACCCGGCGCTCGACGGAGACGAGCTGTGTCGCCGACCCGCTTGTGGCGCGCGCGCTGGCTTTAATCAAGGAGAGAATCGGAGGACCGTTGACGGTGGCGGAGGTTGCGGCTTACGTAAACCTTTCCTGCCGCATGCTTGAAATCCGGGCTAAAAAGGTTATGGGCCGCACGGTCAACGAAGAGATCCAGCGTATCCGGCTTGGGGCAGCGAGGTCGATGCTGCGCAACACGCACAAGACGGTCGGCGAAGTGGCCGACGCATGCGGTTTTTACGACGCCAGCCATTTAGGCCTGTGGTTCAGAAAGATCTATAAGATTACGCCGACGGCCTTCCGCGCCAGCTTTGAAAAAAAATGGGAGACCTGGGCGGCGAGTCGGTAGCTGATTGATGTTAAGGAACGATGAACTCTGAAGTGATTGGTAGGGACGCCTCCCGAGGCGTCCGCGGCGGTTTCGGGGAAACCGCCCTACCGGGTGTAGATCGGCCAAGTTATAGACAAGCCAACCGCCCGGGGTTCCGGGCGAAAACGAGTGCGTCAGCAGAGGGGTCGCTCATCGGCCAAGTGTTAGTGCGGAAAAATTACACATAAAGCGGGCGGATTTACAAGACGCGCTTGCGAGGGAAGTGCTACCATAAAACATATTGGAAATAGGGGAGACATTAGCGGGAACATTGTCAAGCGGACGTGTTGCATAGAAGTTCAAGCGGAAGGGGATTCAAAATGAGGTTTTATTCATCGGGACAGAAGTCTGTCGGCGCTGTAAAGGGATGCAGCCGGCGGCAGTTCCTCAAGGGCTCTGCAGCGGTTGTCGGCATTGCCGGCATGCCGACAATCATTCCGGCATCGGCGCTGGGACGCGACGGCACTGTGGCGCCCAGCGAGCGCATCGTGATGGCGGGCATCGGTCTGGGAGGGCGCGGCACAGCCGACCTGCGGAGCTGGATTCTGCCTGACCCGCAGGCGCAGTTCGTGGCCATCTGCGACGTGCGGCGCGACCGGCGCGATGCGATCAAAAACATGACCGACAAGCAGTACGGCAACACAGACTGCAAGACCTACATCGAGATGATGGACGTGCTGGCGCGACCGGACATCGACGCTATCATCACGGCCACCAGCGACCGGCTGCACGCCACGGTCTCGATCCGCGCGATGCGCGCGGGCAAGGACGTCTTCACCGAAAAGCCCGCCTCGATGACGATAGCCGAGGGGCAGGCCGTCGTGCGCACCGCGCGGGAATACGGGCGCGTCTATCAGGCCGGCATGCAACGTCTCAGCGAGGCGAATTTCATTGTCTGCAACGAGCTGCTGCGCCTCGGGCGTCTGGGCGAAGTCAAAACCGTTTACGCGCATCTGGCGCCGTGGGGCAATGTCAACATGAGCCGCGAATGGCTGCCGGAACAGCCGCTGCCTGATCCGCAGGAATTGGACTGGGACCGCTGGCTGGGCCCCTGTCCCTGGCGTCCGTTCAACATAGCTTACACGCGCGGCGGCTGGCACCATCAGCACGATTTCTACACCAGCGTGATCGGCGAGTGGGGCTCGCACACCTTCGCGCAATGCCATGACGCGATCGGCATGCAAGACTCATCACCGATCCGATATCCATATGTGCCGACACCCACGGCGGACGGCATGGAGATGCCCTTTGCGAATGGTGTCACCATGATCCAGAAGCAGGAGGGCTGGCGTGGAACGTGCGGTGTGCGCTACGTGGGCAGCGAGGGCTGGTGCTCATGCGCCGACGGTTACGCGCGCCCGGAGGTCTCCAACCCGGCCATGCTGGCGGACTATAACAAGATACTGCAGGATTACCTGACCCGCACCGGGCATGTGGTCGGCCACATGAAAG
>JAQVSS010000393.1 GCA_028700415.1 Kiritimatiellia bacterium | reverse complement strand
AGCAGGGTTCAGACCGCGGAAGCCTTGACCGCATGTCATGACGGCTACCGGCCGGTGTCGCACACACGTTCATGGAGCTGGCTTGCGAACGGGCTGCGAATTATTGATCGGCTGGAAGGTTCAGGACAGCATTCAGTCGAAATCTTTTTCCATTTCCATCCTGAAGTCGAGGTTGAGCAGATTGCTCCCGGCGTTGTCCAGTTGGACGGGCAGTGGACGTTGCAGTGCTCGAAAGGCCAGATGACGGTGGCTGATTCGCATTGGGCGAGCGAATTCGGAAAGCGGGAGCCTTGCAAGGTGGCGGTTGTAAGCCTGACGGAACGTTTGCCGTGCGAGGTGGTGAGCGGGGTTGAGCGGGTGAGCGGGTGAGCGGGGTTGAGCGGGGGTGAGCAGATAAGCGGGGTGTGAGCGGGGGTGAGATGATGGTGGAACAGAGATATAGAAGTTTAGAGATATGGAAGCGCGGGATTGAGTTAGCGAAGACCGTGTATGCGATAACAAAGAATTTTCCACACACAGAGGTATACGGCCTTGCGAGTCAGTTACAACGGGCGGCGGTTTCGGTGCCGTCCAATATCGCGGAAGGGTCTTACCGGAAAACCGCTAATGATTTTTGCCAGTTTCTTTCGATAGCCGCAGGTTCGCTTGCAGAGGTAGATGCGCAGCTCGAAATTGCCTCAGAGTTAGGCTTCTTTACTTATGATTAGCCTATGCGTGATGAAGTTTGTGAGTTGCTCAAAATGATTCGTTCTTTCAGCTTTACTCTTACTCACCCCCGCTCACCCCCGCTACCCCCGCTCAACCATGCTCAACCCCGCTTATAACCATGAAAATTCTATTTCTAACACATTATTATACGCCTGAAGGGAATGCTCCGGCCTCCCGCGTGAGTGCATTGGCGGAAAGGTGGGTCAAGGCGGGGCATGAAGTGACAGTCCTGACGGGATTCCCAAATGTTCCGGACGGGGTCGTTTACGAAGGTTACAGGAACCGCTGGAAACAGGTGGAAGAGATCAAGGGCGTGCGTGTCGTGCGCGTCTGGACATTTTTGGCACCCAACAAAGGTACTGCTCGCAGGATATTGAATTATCTTTCATACATGTTCCGCGCCACGCTTTGCGGGCTCTTGATGAAACGTCCGGATGTCATGATCGCCACCAGTCCGCAGTTTTTTTGCGGCTGGGCCGGAGTGTTGCTTCACGCCGCACGCCGTTTCCCTTTCTTGCTTGAGATTCGCGACATCTGGCCGGAATCAATCGCAACGGTCGAAGCGGGGGTATCAGCGGGAATTCTCAAGGTTCTGGGCAAAATGGAAAAAATTATGTATCACGTAGCTGATAATATTGTTACGGTAGGAGATGGTTATGTTGAGAAACTGGTGGAACGGGGTGTGCCGCGGGACAAGATCGATGTCATCATGAACGGTGTGGACGCGACGATGTTTTATCCCCGCGAGAAGAATCTGAAGCTGCTGGATCGAAACGGTCTGTCCGGTAAGTTTGTTTGCAGTTACATCGGCACGGTCGGCATGGCCTGCGGATTGATGGTGGTCGTGGAAGCTGGCGAGCTGCTGCGCCGGATGGGACGCGACGATATCCGGCTGGTTGTTGTCGGCGACGGCGCATCCCGGGAGGCATTGGAGAGGGAAGCGCGTGAGCGCGGGTTGACCAACGTGGTAATGGTGGGACGCAGGCCGAAGCAAGAGATGCCGGACTGGGTGGCGTCGTCCGACGTCAATTTGATTCATTTGAGAAAGACAGATCTGTTCGCGACCGTGATGCCTTCGAAGATATTTGAAAGCGCGGGTTGTGGGCGGCCGATGATCATCGGCGTGGGCGGGTTCGCGGAAAAACTGGTTTTGGACGCACAGGCCGGGATCGCGATGGAGCCGGAGAACGCCAAAGAGCTTGTGGGCGCACTTGTGAGGCTGGCGGATGACCATGCCCTTGGAGCCCGTCTTGGGCAAAACGCGCACGATTATATCGCAAAGATTCATAACCGCAATCAACAGGCTCTCGACTATCTGGCAGTTTTGCGGAAAGCCATAAAGCAATAAAGCAAAGATTCATTACGTGAGGTTATTTGTGATCCATTCTGACATTCAGATGACAGGCAAACCATTCCTGAAGTTGACTTCAAAAATGCTTTTTTTTCTGGTGGCTACCATAGTGCTTTGCCGAGTGACTTCGAATTACGCTTTAATCCCGATACTCGGGGTAGGGGTTTTTTTCGCATTGTCCAATCAACGCGGCAAGGCACTGGTGTTCTATTTGCTGTTGCCGTTTCTGACAATTATCAACCCGCTCATTCTGCCCAAAGTTGGCTTGTTCTCGGCATTCGCACGTGGCGGCACGCTCGTTATGAGCGGTGCGCTACTAGTGGCCGCAGTGCGCAGCCCCGGGAAGCAGACGCTTCCTTTTGGAGTTATGTACCTGTATCTGGTTGTCGCCTTTGTATCCTCGTTGCAGGGATATTTTCCGTTGATCAGCCTGCTTAAAGTCGTCAATTTCCTTGTGTTTCTCTTGGGGATTCATATCGGGACCCGGAATCTGCACCACCGGCCGGAAGATATTCTTTTGCTAAGGGCAACCTTATTCGCGTTCGCGATTCTGATAGTACTGGGCTCGCTGCTGACTTTGCCGTTTCCTGGTGTCGCATATTACATTTCTTTAAAACGTGCAATTTCAGAAATAGGTCTTCAATCCGCTGGGGACATGGTGTATACTCGCGAAAAATTTAGTTTGTTTTCTGGCATCACTAATCATTCTCAATTTCTAGCGCCCATGTTGGCTTGTCTGGCCGGGTGGTTGGCTTGTGATATGTTGCTGATAGAAAAAAGAATAACAAGAATTCACGCGATTCTCTTGGCGCTAATCCCGGTATTGCTGTTTATGACAAGATCACGCGCGGGTTTTTTCGCGTTTCTGGCTATGGGAATCATGGTTTATTTTTATTGTCTTCCCAAAATAGCTCTTCCGGCTAAGGTCAAAGGCCGTTTGAGCGGCATCATGGTAAGTTTTCTTGTTATTCTTACACTTGTCGGTGTTATTTACGAGGCGAAAGACAGTTTGATCTCGCGATGGCTCCGCAAGAGTGACGATCTGGCTGAGGACACGCGCACCTTGAACGAGGCGGTGACCGGAAGCCGTCAAGGATTGATAGAGCAAAGCCTCAATGATTATAGGCGTGCCCGGTTATTGGGCAGCGGGTTTCAGGTGCAAGAAAATCATCGCGCTCTTTATGACGCGGGTATCATTAATCTTTTTTCGGCATCGATTGAGAAAGGACTGCTCCCCCTGATGGTGTTGGGCGAAACAGGGATTCTGGGGGCGATAACTTTCTCGCTTTTCCTGTGGTCTTTTTGGATCGGTTGCGCACAGAAACGCTATATAGCGACCTTCACCCTTTTCGTCGTTTTTCTTTCGACAAATATTGCGGAGGCCACATTCTTCTCGCCCGGCGGCGGGGGCGGCATTTTGTGGATGGTGTGTGTAGTAGGAGGTTTTCTGATCGACATGACAGTATATATCGAGCGCAATGGCACACAGCCTCAATTGATGCGGCGCACATGAAGATCTGCTATTGGACAAATTATCCGAGCCGGTATCAGGCGGCTTTTTTTAAGGCGCTGCGCGGGGCCGGGGTGGACTTGCGGGTGGTGTATTTCACCGTTCACGACCGGTACCGGCGGCGGCTGGGGTGGCGGGAGGCTCGTGCCTTGGAGCCGTGGGAGCTGCGCGCGTCATGCGTTAGAGCGGTACGAAGGGAGATCCCTGATTTTGACGATAGGATTCAGGTTTGCACCGGCTTTTTCGGGTGGGCTTACTGGCGGCTGGTGCTTTACTGTGTAGCGAAGAAACTGGCGTGGTGCGCTTGCACCGAGGGATCGCGCGGCGGCTTTTTTACATGGCCGC
>JAQVSS010000392.1 GCA_028700415.1 Kiritimatiellia bacterium | reverse complement strand
AGAGAACCCGGTCAGTCTCCAGCACACCGCCGTTCCTGACGGTGAGGACCACCATCGGATTGCGGTCGATTGAAGAATCGTTGTTAATCAAACTGCCATTACCTCCGCTGTTGAACTCGCCGATATAACCGTTGATTTCAAGCCTGCCGCCGTCAACAATCACTTCGGAGTGTCCCTGCCAGTGCTGACTGCCCAAACGGAACTGGCGCAGCGGGCCGACCTTCATGGTTGCCCCTGAGGCGATTTCGAGCCTTGGAACGTATGCTGCCGAACAACCCGAAGAATACCCGGTGCCGTTGTCCACGCCGTCCAACAGTTCAACCGTAGCGCCCTGCGTGATGCCGAGATATATGGCATGAAGTGTTTGCTGCAATAATGTGGCTTTGCCGAAGGTCCAAACGCAGCCGCCGCCGCGGAACTCCATGTCTCCGGAATTTATGGTCACTCCGCCGCCGCTGACCTCTCCGCCACCGTTCATTACCAACCGTCCGGCAGGAAAAACAGCAGACAGATTCTCGTTAGAGACGGTTAACGTACCGTTGATATACCACTCGCCGCTGCAAACGGCCTCGGCACCGCGCAGCACCGTGGCCGTGCCGCTTGACAGATTGTTGGAAACCGGAGACGCGACGGTCACGTCAAACGGGAGCTCGATCGTGCCGCCGTTAAAGGTTATCGCGGTGTCGGCGGTGAAGCCGTCACCGCAGATGACGAGCGTTTCCCCGGCGCCGACGGTAACCGTGCCGGCGACTTCGTTGGTCATGCCGCGCCCGACCGCCAAGTGATTGCCGGTGCCGAGGATCTTGGCCGTGTCGACCGGCGCGCCTTCCGGCAAGTAGACGACCGCGCTGTCCGCGACGGTAACGGTGAATGCCGACGGCCAGGCGGAAGTCGCCGGGAGCGCGATCCGCGTCGCCCCGCTGATCGTGAGCGCGCCCCCGTAACCGGTTAGATCGCTGATGATCACCAGCGCGTCTGCGAAAGAAACGGGCGCATTGCCGATCACATCCGCCAACGTGCCTAATTTAACATGCGCGCCGGACAAGACTATCGAGCCGGTAAAGTTATCGAAATCGACATCAGGAAAGCTGGAGCTGACATCGATGACAGTTCCCGCGCCGGAGACTCGGATGCGCCCCGCGGTCGGGTAGGAAGCGAATTTCGCCGAAGCCCCGGCCGCGATTGTCACGGGAAGCGTGCCGCCGTCCTTGATGGAATAGCTGTAATTGCCGGTGTTGCTCAAGCCGTATACGCCTTGACCGAAAAGGCTCGTACCGTTCGAGACCGTGACGGAATCGAGATCGAAGACGATGTTAGTGATAACCGCCGGTGTCGAGGCGCCAAGGGCGAATGCGTGCATCGCAAGCGAGGCGCCGTTCTTGAGAATCAGCCTGTCGGCATATTTGCGGTTGATCTCGGCGGGCGCGGGGTCGGCCGCGTCAGGCGCGTGACATACGAGCGCGTGGGTCCCGTCAAGCGTCAAGGTGTCGGCCCCGAGCGCGGACGTGCTGAGAGGGAGATATAGCCGGCCCCATTCGTTGATCACGATATCCACGCCTTCAAGGTCGTAATTGCCCCGGATGGAAAGTCCGGTGCCGAACGACGTGGCCGATGTCGGCGCCGTTACCGCGCCGCCGTGGGTGGTCAGCGTTCAGGTGATGCCGTTCTCCGCGGTAAGCCCGCAACCGGCGTAGATCACGACGCCGCCGCGCATGTACCACGGTTGCGAGGCGGTGAAATGCAGCCCGCCGCCTATGTCGATATAATGATTGTCCCAGGATTTCGTCGTCTCGTAACCGCCGGCTCCGAGCTCGATTCTCCCGGTATTGCCCTGGAAGGAGCGCTGTCCGGAATTGTACATGATGCCGTAGGGACGGATGGTGGTATAGAGCCTCGTCTCGCCGGAATAGTTCGCGTTCCACAATCCGGCGAGCGACGCGGGCCAATACCTCGCACTTGGATAGCACATGCAAAGCCAGTTGCCGTCGGCCCACGCGACGATATTGCTTGGGTCTTCCGGAGTCCGATACCGGCTGTCGGCGATCAAGTCGGCGGCACCGACATAATAGTATTCTTTCGGAGTTCCGGCGCAGGTCGAACCAAGCGCAAATACTGTCACCAACGTCAACGCGTAACACTTAAGGTCTTTCATAGTTTTACCTTTCGTTGTTCGTCTTCAACCGAGTTTATAACCGTCTCGATATCGGTAGTGCAGGAGCTCGTTCGCCTTCTCGCAGTTGAGGAAGCGCTCGTTGACGCCGTCCCATTCGAGCCGCCGCTTCATATGATAGGCGATATTGCCGAGCAGCGCGAAGGAGGTCGAGCGGTGGCCGGTCTCGAGCGTGCACAGCGGTTCGCCGCGGTCTTTGACCCGATCTAGGAAATCGCGCACGACGTTAAGAGTCGACCCTCCCCAGCTCCCGTCGGCCATCTTCACGTTGTCGGCCTTGTAGGTGGCCGTCTCAAACTTGGCGTCCTTCGGGTTGAGGAACTCGCGGGCGGCCTGCGGCTCGATATCGTAGCCGTCTTCGCCGGCGTAGATCACGCCGTCAGTGCCTGCGATCTCGACCTCGCGTTTGCGGATGGGGCGCGCGGTCGCGCCCTCGTAAATCGCGAAGTGGATCAGCTTCTTGTCCCGGAACTCGTACGTCACTTCGAGCGTGTCCGGGATATCGCCGTCGTGGTCCAGGGAATATTTGCCTCCCACCGCGGTGATCGCGCTGGGAGATTCTTCGTCGAGGATCCAGCGCATCACATCGCAATAGTGGACTCCCCAGTTGCCCATCTGCGAGGAGAACTCCTCATGCCAGCGGAAGTAGTACGGGGCGGTGGTGTAGCGGTAGGGCCGGTAAGGGCGCGGACCGATCCACTTGTCCCAGTCGAAACCGGTCGGGACAGGGCTGTCGGGGCATTTGCCGATGCCGTACGGGGCCAGGTTCGAAAGCCTCGCCCCGTGTCCGGCTATGAACTTGCCGTATTTGCCGGTCCGCACTTCCTTCACCAGCTTGCGGAAAGAATCGCTGCCGCGGCGGTTGAGGCCGACGGCGACAACCTGGTTTGAGCCTTTCTGGGCATTGACCATAGCGCGGCCCTCGGCGATCGTGCCAGAGAGCGGCTTCTCGCAATAGACGTCCTTGCCCGCCCGGATAGCGTCGATCGTCTGAATGGCGTGCCAGTGGTCGGGCGTCGCGATCACGACCGCATCGACGTTCTTGTCGGCCAGCAGGTCGCGATAATCGGCGTAACGTTTGACTGACGGCGGGAACTTGTCCATCGCGTTGAACTTCGGCACAGCGCCGCCGGCGCCGTACTTGAAAAAGTTGGGGTCGACAGCAGCCTGGTCGCGGTCAAGGTATGGCTTGTAGACGTCGCAGAGCGCCGTCACCTCCACATCCGGCTGCTGCTGGAACACGCGCATCACCTGCGTGCCGCGGTTGCCGACGCCGATGAAGCCCATGCGGATTTTCTGTCCGGCGGCGTCAGCCCTCAGCATGTTGGGAAACGCCATCACCGCTGAAGCTGACGATCCGGCCTTTATAAATTCTCTTCTCTTCATATCGCCTCCTTGTCTAAAACTTGAACGTTTTGTCACACAAAGCCATTCTGCGACCGGTAGGGCGGTTTCCCCTGCCTGTGCGGGTACGCACGCAGACAGGCCGAAAACGCCGCGGACGCCTCGGGGATGCGTCCCTACCTCACACAACCACACACTCACACACCGAAGTTACCCTCTCATTTTCGCCCGGCCCCCCGGGCGGCGGGCTTACCTCATGATCACGATAATCACAGACTCATAGATTCTCATACATTTTTTCATAACGCGGCATCGGCTCCAGTATGCCGCCGGACTTCGCGTAATAATCGGCGTCGCACTCGAAGACGCCTTTCTCGGTGCGCGTCCAGTGCGCGTCAGGATAAGCGA
>JAQVSS010000391.1 GCA_028700415.1 Kiritimatiellia bacterium | reverse complement strand
GGTGTTCGTCTACGCTGCGGCCCTGCATGCCGTCTCTCCCGCCACGTCCATTCCGCCGCTCTTCCACCTGCTCTCCGGCGGGCTCATCCTCGGCGCGTTCTTCATGGCCACGGACATGGTCACCACGCCGCTCACCCGGCGCGGCATGCTGGTTTTCGGCGTCGGGTGCGGCATCATCACGATGGTGATCCGCACGGTCAAAACCGGCGCCTATCCCGAAGGCGTCAGCTTCGCGATCCTCATCATGAACGCCTTCACCCCCCTCATCAACCGCGCCACCCGCAACCGCGTCTTCGGCAGCAATCAAAAATTGAAGAATTAGGAATGTGAAATTGAACCCTGCGCACGTCAAAAGCCCAAAGTACCGAGTCAGAACTTCTGCGGCATCACTCAAGAAGTCGCCGGTTATCGATGCGGTCGCCTCGGTCAAAGTGCACATCAACCCCAAGTTGACAAAAACCGAGCGAATCGGGTTTATTGCATTGGACGAGCACAAACGGTATGTGACCCATATAACGCTGTCCACGATAGATGCCTGTATCACAGATGCCGTGCCTCAACGCCTAATTGACGCCGCACATCATCAACTGGCTGCCACTCTTATTGTGTTTCATGTCATCCGTGATGGTGATGCGACCCCGTCAAAATCCGACATTTTGCTCGCTGAGAAAATCGTCGAAATGAGCCGCGGGGCACACCTTGAGGTGTTTGATTACGTCGTCATCAGCCGTACAGGCGCGACCTCCCTTCTCGACCTTGCGGTACGCACGGCTTCCGCAGCCCGTTCTGTGCAAGAGCACGCAGTGCAGATGACCCTCTCAAGTATCCTTGCTGAGCAACCGCAGAACTGGCCCCCACAAATCCCGGCGCAACCGGTATCCGGACAGCCCCGCACGCTATGGGCCATCGACCTGTTCGCTGGCTGTGGTGGACTCTCGCTCGGACTCGAACAAGCGGGGTTTACGCCGTTGCTCGTCTCTGAACTCAACCACGATGCGATGGCCACCTACATGGCCAACCGTCAGCACCATACACTCAGCATCACCAGTTTCTACGATGTGCATGCCATTACCGACGACAAACTTGGAGAGCTCAAAGCGGGATGGAAGAAACTCGGGATCGATGAGATCGACCTGATTGCAGGCGGTCCGCCTTGCCAAGGGTATTCGGGTATCGGACACCGCCGTAGTTACAAAGTCGAAAAAGAAAAAATCCCTTCGAATTTTCTGTTCAAAGAGATGACGCGGATCATTTCAAAACTGCGTCCACGCATGTTTCTTTTTGAAAATGTCAAAGGCTTACTTTCTGCACGATGGACCGCCAAAGGACAGAAAGGTGAGATTTGGGAGGCCGTAAAAAAGGCTTTCAGGAACATCAATGGAGGTGAGTACTTAATCGATTTCAAACTCGTCCAAGCCAAAGATTACGGCGTGCCCCAGAACCGTCCCCGTATCCTGATGGCAGGTATACGCAAGGATTTGGGCTGGAAACCCGACACAAACGCGACAGCTTCCGGATTGCTCCCCTCCAAACAAGGAAATCCGCCGAGTATCGAAGAGATGCTTTCCGATCTGGTCGATCCCGGTTACCTCGGGAAGAAAGAGACGGAGCGTTATCTGTGCCCGCCCAAGACGGAGGTTCAAAAAAGGCTCCGTACCTCTAAGGATGGGACTACGGTCGCACCGAAAGGCGCAGCGTTGACAGATCAGGAATACTCAGATCACAAGCCTCATATTCGCGAGAAATTCCAGTACATGCTCGACCATGACGGCGAAATCCCGATGCACATGCGTACCAAGAAATTCGCCCAGCGTGTTCTTCCACGCGTATGGGGTGCAAGCGGACCGACGATCACTGTCACCTCGCTTCCTGAGGATTACGTCCACTATGTCCAGCCACGAGCATTGACGGTGCGAGAATGGGCGCGGCTCCAAATGTTCCCTGACTGGTACGAATTCAAGGGACCACGCACCACGGGCGGTGTGCGCCGCGCGGGAAACCCCCATCAAGGCGTGTGGGATCGGGAATGCCCCAAATACACTCAGATCGGGAATGCTGTTCCGGTGGAACTCGCCAGAAAAGTCGGCGTCCACTTATCGAACATCTTGCGTGAGGTGGCCAAATGACGCGGGAACTGACCGATTACGAACATAGTAACCTTGCTGTACTGCGGGCTTTTGTAACCGACATCGCCTTTCTGTATTTGACCCCCACCGGACTCGGCAAGGCCATATTAGATGCCGTCTTGCCGGTACGCACCTTGTTACAGACGCACCACATCCACGATTTTAATGAACAGGCACAAGGTGACGCCAACAAAGTTGAAATCCAGACGGCGTTTCTGGATGACGAGTGCGTTTCAAATGTCACCACATCACTCTATCGGCCCGTGACGAAAAAAGGCGACCCCCGTATTTGGTTCTCTTGTCTTAAACAGCGTGCCCATCCGAATGACATACTCGCCTTGTTCGTGTTTAATAATACGCTCTATACACTAAACTTGACCCATAGCCGTTTGGCTGCGATGCGTGATGCGGGCACAGAAACTGAGACAACCAGACATCTCTTAAACCTCACCCGAGAAACCCTTGCGCCAGCGAATCACCTGCTCGCTAAACTACGTATGATCGCCGCATCGGGACCGCTTGCCGCAATCTGTAGCGGCGATACCGCAATCGGACGTACCGTCGAGACCGCGCTCGGCATAAAGATCAATTCGAGTCAAGCCCCCGATTACAACGGTATCGAACTGAAATCATCCCGTACAAAATCGGCGTTGAGAACGACTGCAAACCGAGCCGTGTTGTTCGCGCAAGTCCCAGACTGGGCGATCAGCAGATACAAGAGCAGTCGGGAATTGCTTGAAGCCTTCGGTTATGATCGTGAAGGTGGTATCCATAAACTGTATTGCACCGTTGCGATTGGACATCCGAATTCACAAGGTTTACAGTTGAACCTGTTGCGTGATCTAGGGCAACTCGCGGAAATACATGTCCCTTCTTCACCCAGCGACGTAGTGGCATGGCGGCTCGACACCCTGCATGATCGTTTAAACGAAAAGCATCATGAGACCTTTTGGATTGGTGCCGACACTTTCATACGCAATAATCGGGAACACTTTGTCCTGAAAACCGTACGCCATACCCGCAGTCCCAGTACAGCCCAGTTCGACAATCTGCTGGAAAAGGGCTGCATTTCCGTCGATCACCTCATCAAGGGAACAGCATCGGGGGGAGCCAGAGAAAAAGGCCCTCTTTTCAAACTTCCAAAGAAAGACGTCCCTTCGCTCTTTCTTGCCGAGACGCGGGAGTATACACTCTGAGTCCGAGTTCTCTTTACCTAACAGCACCACAGCCTTCAACCCAACAGCCTATCCGCCATGAAAGACACGCTCAAACTCATTCTGGTTCTCACCGTCATCTGCGCGGTCAGCTCCGCGCTGCTCGCCGCCGTCTACAGCAAAACAAAGGACCCCATCGCGGCCGCGCTGGAACTCCGCACCGCTAAAGCGGCGTCCACCGTCATGCCCGAAGGGGTTTCCGCGCCCGAAAAGAAAGAGGTCGGCGGCGTCACCTTTTTCGTCGCCAAGAAAGAGGGCGCGATCGCGGCCGTGGCGCTCGAGGGCCGCTCCAAGAACGGCTACGGCGGCGAGGTCGTCCTGATGATCGGGCTCAGCGCCGACGGCAAACTGGTGAACTACCAGAAGCTCGTCGCGAACGAGACCCCCGGCCTCGGAACCAAGATGGAGTCGGACACGTTCCGCAAACCGCTGCTGGGACGCCCGTTCAAAACCGACTGGCGCGTGAAGAAAGACGGGGGCGAGATCGACGCCATCACCGCCGCCACCATCTCCTCCCGGGCCGTCATGGAGTGCATCCGCGACGCCATCGCCAAATACGAAAAGGACTCCCCGCAGCTAAGAT